>NZ_UQXD01000024.1 GCF_900544955.1 uncultured Oscillibacter sp. | reverse complement strand
GTACCGGCGGCAGCGGCTGCGGGCCTGGCTGGCCGCCCGGCGGCGGGGCGCGGTCAAATCTGCGGATTGAGGAGGAGACGGTATGAACATCTTAGTGGTTGTGGACATGCAGAACGACTTCGTCACCGGCGTTCTGGGGACGCCGGAGGCCCGGGCCATCGTGCCCTATGTGGTGGGCCGGGTGGTGGACGGCATCAACCGGGGGGAGGAGCTCCTCTTCACCCGGGACACCCATGGGCCGGACTACCTGGCCACCCAGGAGGGGCGGCGGCTGCCGGTGCCCCACTGCCTGCGGGGCACCGAGGGCTGGGAGATCATTCCCCAGCTGGCGGAGGACGCCGCCCATCCCCTCGACAAGAACGCCTTCGCCAGCCGGGACCTGGGCGCGCTGGTGCGCGCCCGGGACGAGGATCTGCGCAGGCAGGGGAGGCCGGGGGTGGAGCGCGTCACCCTCATCGGCGTGTGCACCGACATCTGCGTCATCTCCAACGCCATGCTGCTGAAGGCATTTGTGCCGGAGGCGGAGATCCGGGTGGAGGCCGCCTGCTGCGCGGGGGTGACCCCGGAGAGCCACCGGACGGCCCTGGCGGCCATGCAGGCCTGCCAGATCACCGTGGAGGAATGAGCAACGCCCGCCCCGCTGCACCGGCAGCGGGGCGGGCGTTTTTTATGTGTCCGACCAATGTCACCATATCTCATGCCTTTTGTCACACGTAGCTCTGGCTGTTCACGTCGAACACGCCCCGGGTGGTGATCCGCAGGGAGGGGATCACCGGCAGGGCCATGAAGCTCAGGGTCATGAAGGGGTCGATGCCCCGGCTGACCCCCAGGCGGAAGGCCTGCTCCTTGGCGGCCTCCAGCTTTTCGTTCACCGCGTCCAGAGGCTCGTCGCTCATGATGCCGGCGATGGCCAGGGGCACCTCCGCCAGGGGCTGCCCGCCGTCCCACACCACAATGCCGCCGCCCAGCGCCACCACCCGGTTGACGGCGGCGGCCATATCCGCCTCGCTGGTGCCCACCACGATGATGTTGTGGGAGTCGTGGGAGATGGAGGTGGCCACGGCGCCGGACTTCAGTCCGTAGCCCTGGAGGAAGCCGATGCCGATGTGGCGGGTGTTCTTGTGCCGCTCCACCACGGCGATTTTCAAAACGTCGTACTCCGTGTCGATACGGTCGGAGTACCCGGCGTCCACGGTGGTGATCTCCCCGCTGACCATGCCGATGATGCCCCGGGGGCGGGGCTCGGTGAAGTCCCTGGCGGTGAGGGGCTCCACGTGGAAGGTGGCGTGAGCCCGGGCCACCAGATAGGGTTCAATCTGCGGCGCGGGGAAGTCCCGGACCACCCCCTGGTCCACCAGCAGCTCACCCCGCTTGTAGACCTGCTGGATGCGAAAGCTCTGGAAATCGTCGATGAGGACGAAGTCCGCCAGATACCCCGGAGCGATGGCCCCCCGGTTGTTCAGCAGGAAGTACCGGGCGGCGTTGTGGCAGGCCACTTTCACCGCGATGATGGGGTCTACTCCCAGGGCGATGGCCTTTTTCACAATGTAGTCGATGTGGCCCTTTTCCAGCAGGTCGTTGGGGTGCTTGTCGTCGGTGCAGAACATGCACCGCTCGGCGTACTTGCCGCACAGCAGGGGGGCCAGAGCCTCCAGGTTCCGGGCGGCGGTGCCCTCCCGGATCATGATGAACTGGCCCCGCTCCAGCTTGGCGATGGCGTCGTCCAGGTCGTGGCACTCGTGGTCGGAGTACACCCCGGCGGCGATGTAGGCGTTGAGGTCGTTGCCCTTCAGGTCCGGGGCGTGGCCGTCGATTTTCTTGTGGTGGGCCTGGGCCGCCACAATCTTCTCCACCGCCTGGTCGTCCCCGGCGATGATGCCCACGAAGTTCATCATCTCCGCCAGGCCCTGGACCCGGGGGTGGTCGTAGAAGGAGTCGATGGCCCGGTAGTCCAGCACGGCGCCGGACTCGTCCAGGGGGGTGGCGGGGACGCAGGAGGGCAGCATGAACCGCACGTCCACCGGCAGGTTCTCTGTGGCCTGGAGCATGTACTCGATGCCGTCGGTGCCCATGACGTTGGCGATCTCGTGGGGGTCGGTGACCACGGTGGTGGTGCCGTGGGGCAGCACCGCCCGGACGAACTCCTTGGGGGAGACCAGGGAGCTCTCCAGGTGGATGTGGGCGTCCAGAAAGCCGGGGAGGACGATCTTCCCCCCGCAGTCCTGCTCCACCGCGCCGGAGTAGGTGCCCATGCCTACGATGAGCCCCTCCGCCACGGCGATGTCCCCATGGCACAGCTCATTGGAGAACACGTTCACGTAGGTGGCGTTTTTCAGCACCAGGTCTGCCGGTTCCCGCCCGGCGGCGGCGTTGATGATGCGCCGCTTTTTCAGCAGCTTCCGGTTGATCTTGCCCGCATAGCTCTCAGACATAGAACCACTCCTTCTGTTCCAAAATTTGATATTATGATATCTTATGACTAATATAACTGGATATGATACTGAGGTTAGGGCAAGTATACGCCAAAACCGGGGGTTTGTCCATGGGAAATTTCAAAGAAAAAGGTCCCCGTCCGCACCGCGGACGGGGACCTTTGGAACAGCGCCTTACAGAAGACCCGGCAGCACGCCCTGGAACAGGCTCAGCACCAGGACGACGGCCAGGCCGGTGAGGCCGGCGATGAAGCCGCCGATGGTCCAGGCCTTCATGGTCTGGGAGAAGGTGAAGCCGGAGAAGCGGTTGATGACCCAGAAGCCGGAGTCATTGGGCAGGGACAGCCCCACGGCGCCGCAGCAGATGGCCAGGCCCACCAGCACGGGGGAGGCGCCCATGGCCGTGATGGAGGGGGCCAGGATGGCGGAGGTGGTGACCAGCGCCACGGTGGCGGAGCCCTGGGCGGCCCGCAGAATCTGGCTGAGGAGGAAGGCCAGCAGGATCAGGGGGACGTTGAAGTTCTGCATGGTGCTCACGATGTAATCGCCGATGCCGGTGGCGTTGATGATGGCGCCGAAGCTGCCGCCGGCGCCGGTGATGAGCAGCACCATGCCGGCCTGGGCGCCGGCCTCCGCCATGACCTCCTCGAAGGAGCGCTTGAGGTGCTTTTTCAGGGCGAACATGGCCGCCACGACGCCGACGAACAGCGCGATGTTCTTGTCGCCGATGAAGGCGCAGAAGAGGGACACCCCGGAGCCCTGGGGCAGCAGGGCGGCGGCGATGGTGCCCACCAGGATCAAGAGGATGGGCAGCAGGATCAAAAAGATGGCCAGACCGCCGGAGCAGTGCTCCTGGGACTTGCTGGTGTCCAGGGTCACGTGGTCCAGCTCCTGCCCGCACTCCTCGGGGAAGAATTTCTTCACCGTCAGCTTGGAGTAGAGCACGCCGCCCACCAGGGCCGCAGGAACGGAGACGATGATGGAGTAGAAGACGAAAGCACCCAGGGGGGCGTTGACGGTGCCCGCCACGGCCATGGGGCCGGGGGTGGGGATGATGACGCAGTGGCCCATAATCAGGCCCGCTCCCAGGGCGGTGACGAACCGGGCCAGGGGGATGCCGGTCTTTTTGGACAGCTGCTTGGCAAGGGAGATCAAAATGACGAACGCCGCGTCGAAAAACACCGGGATGGCCACAATGACGCCGGTGATGCACAGCGCCAGGGGGGAGTGCTTGGTGCCGATGGTTTTCAGCGCCAGGTTTGCAATCTCCTCCGTGCCGCCCGTCTCATAGAGCAGCTGGCCCAGGATGATGCCCAGCGCGATGACGATGCCGATGCTGGTCATGGTGGAGCCGAAGCCGGAGGCAATGCCCGAGGCGATGCCCGCCAGCGGGAGCCGCGCACCGAAGCCGATGACGATTGCCGTGAAAAGCAGTGCCAGGAAGGGATTGATCTTGCATTTGATAATCATGAACATCAACAGGGCGATTCCGATTAAAAATACGACCATTAACATGATAAAAACCCCTTTTCTGTGAGATGGGCCGATGGCTGCCGGCTGTCCTCCTTTCCTCCGCTCCTTACCTACTAGGGTACAAACATTTTCACCGGTTGTCAATTATTCCCAAGCAAAAAGACTCCGAAAAACGAGGAGGAATCTTGTGGTATTTGTATAAGAATCATCAGAAGTTTATTGGAGTATCTGTACCATTTGACAAAATCGAAACACTCTGGCGCTGCCTCTGCCGCCGGAGGGGGGCCGCGGGGCCTCTCTGCGATAGGGACGGGCTGCTGGCGGGCCTGGCAAACCGATCCTTGCCAAAATGGAAAAAAAGGAGCCCCCGCGCTTTTTTGTGTGGGGGCTCCTCCGCTTGCCATCAGCCTGACAAAATGAGAGTCCTGTCTGAGGTTACTTGCTGCCGATTTCCTTGAATAGAGCCATGGTAATACGTTTTGCAATGGCTGCGGCTTTGGCGCAGTTTTCTTCAAAATGATCAATTCCGCTATGCGTGGCGGTGTCTGTAACACAGCGGATGGATAGGAACGGCTTGGCATTTACATAGCAGACATGGGCAATACTTGCCGTCTCCATGTCCACCGTTAACGGGGCAAATTCGTCAGAAATCTTTTGCCGCCCCTCATCGGTGATAAAGGACTCCCCGGTAACCATTCGCCCCCAAAACACCTTTCCCGGCAGCTTCATGTTGCGCACCGCAACTTTTGACAGCGCGATCAGGTGGCGGTCTGCCTCAAAAAACGCAGCGTTCATCCATGGATGAAACTCCGTTAAAATGTCCGGTGCGACGTCGTGGTAACAGACCTCCGTAGAGATCACGGTGTCGAATCGCTGGAGATCGGGGTGTATACCGCCTGCGGTTCCCGGATTGATGATGATATCTACATCGAAGGCATCTATTAAAATCTGTGACGCGATGGCGGCGTTTACTTTGCATACCCCCGAAAACAGGGCGACAACCTCGATGCCCTCCATCTGCCCTTCATGGAAGTTCAGCATGGCTCGTTCCGTTGTCTTGCAATTTTGGATGTAGGGCAAAAAGGGGGCAATCTCTTCGTCGCCTGCACATACGATTCCAATTTTCATAGGGAGTCTCCTGTGACGTTCGATTTGTCCGGGGCGTCTTGTCCGCCCTGGGGTCTGTTATTTTTTATATTATCATATTGAGTTGCTGTTCTCAAGGCCGTTTGAGGAGACCGGCGGGGGTGAATCACGTGCGCGGATCTCCGTCAGGGGCCTTGGGGCTTGCCCATTGCACGAATGTGGAAAATGGGGTATACTGTTACAATCTATGAAATCACTCCCAGGAGGCACGCCCATGAAACTCATGGTCATCGACGGCAACAGCATTCTCAACCGGGCCTACTACGGCATCCGCCCCCTCTCCACCCGGGACGGGCTCTACACCCACGCCATCTTCGGCTTCCTCACTACGCTGCTGCGGCTGGAGGGGGAGGAGTCCCCGGACGCGGTGTGCGTCACCTTCGACCTCCACGCCCCCACCTTCCGCCACCAGGCGGACGAGGCCTACAAGGCCACCCGCAAACCCATGCCCGAGGAGCTGCGGATGCAGGTGCCGGTGCTCAAGGAGGTGCTGGACGCGCTGAACATCCCCCGCTACGAGCTGGAGGGCTGGGAGGCGGACGACCTCATCGGCACCATCTCCCGCAAGTGCGAGGCGACGGGCTGGGAGTGCGTGGTGGTGACAGGGGACAAGGACTCCCTCCAGCTCATCACGGACGCGACGCGGGTGAAGCTGGTGTCCACCCGCATGGGCCAGACCACCACCAAGGACATGACGGAGGCGGCCTTCCGGGAGCAGTACGGCTTCGCCCCCATCCACATGATCGACCTGAAGGCCCTCATGGGCGACGCCTCCGACAACATCCCCGGCGTGCCGGGGGTGGGGGAGAAGACCGCCTTGGACCTGATTCAGAGGTACGGGAGCGTGGAGGCCCTGTATGCCCGGATGCCGGAGGTGGAGGCCAAGCCCGCCGCGCTGAAAAAGCTCCGGGAGGGGGAGGAGAGCGCCCGCCACTCCCTGTGGCTGGCCACCATCGTCACCGACGCGCCCCTGGACTTCCGACCGGAGGACAACCTGGTGCAGGCGCCCGGCCCGGCGGCCTACCCGCTGTTTCTGCGGCTGGAGTTCACCCGGCTCATCGAGAAGTTCGGCCTGGCGCCGGAGGCGGCCCCCCCGGCGGCCTTCCGCGTGACGGTGGAGCAGGTGACGGAGACGGCCCAGGCGGAGCGGCTGCTGGCCATGTGGCGGCAGGCGGACCATGTGGCGGTGCTGGCCCTGCCGGACCTCTCCGCCGCGGTGGTGACCTGCGGGAGCGGCGAGTCCTCCGCCGTGACGGCGGAGCTGTTTTTCGAGAAGTATCAGGGGGACTGGAACGGCCTTCTGCGGGCCCTGTTCGCCGGGGATATCCGGAAGGTCTCCCACAACGTGAAGGACTTGATGCGCCAGCTCCTCGCCAACGGCCTGGAGGCGGAGGGCTTCGTCTTCGACACGGCCCTGGCGGCCTATCTGTTGGACGCCACAGCGGGGAGCTACGAGCTCCAGCGGCTGTTTGTCTCCTATTTCAATACGGAGCTGCCCAAGCCCATCTATCTGGAGCCGGACGCCTTCTCCCTGCTGGGGGACGCGGCGGCGGCCCGGGCCAGCTTTGACAGCTACGCCGCCGCCGTGGACGCCCTCTACACCGCCCTGGCGCCCCAGCTCCGGGAGCGGGGCATGTGGGAGCTGTATCAGACGGCGGAGCTGCCGCTGTGCCGGGTGCTGGCGGAGATGGAGCTGGCGGGGTGCCGGGTGGACGCCCGGGCGCTGTCCGCCTTCGGGGACGCCCTGGCCGGGCGCATCGCGGAGCAGGAGGAGGCCATCTACCGCATGGCGGGGGAGACCTTCAACATCAACTCCCCCAAGCAGCTGGGAGAGATTCTCTTCGGCCGGCTGGGCCTGCCCCACGGCAAGAAGACGAAAACCGGCTGGTCCACCAACGCGGACGTGCTGGAGAAGCTGCGCTACGAGGCCCCCATTGTGGACGCCGTGCTGGAGTACCGGCAGTACGCCAAGCTGAAATCCACCTATGCCGACGGCCTGCTGAAGGCCATCGGCCCCGACGGCCGGGTGCGCACCAGCTTCCAGATGACCGTCACCGCCACGGGGCGGCTGAGTTCCACGGAGCCCAACCTCCAGAACATCCCCACCCGGACGGACCTGGGCAGTGAGATCCGGCGGATGTTCGTCCCGGCGGAGGGCTGCGTCCTGGTGGACGCGGACTACTCCCAGATCGAGCTGCGGCTCCTGGCCCATATCTCCGGGGACCAGGCCATGCAGGCGGCCTTCCGCTCCGGGCAGGACATCCACACCGCAACGGCGGCCCAGGTGTTCCATGTGGACCCGGCGGAGGTGACCCATGAGATGCGCCGCCGCGCCAAGGCGGTGAATTTCGGCATCGTCTACGGCATCTCCTCCTTCTCCCTCAGCCAGGATATCGGCGTGTCCGTGGCGGAGGCCAAGGCCTATATGGAGGCCTACTTCGCCACCTTCCCCGGGGTCCGGGCCTACATGGACCGGGTGGTGGCCCAGGCCAAGGAGACGGGCTACGTGGAGACGCTGCTCCACCGGCGGCGGGAGCTGCCGGAGCTGACGTCCTCCAACTTCAATCTCCGCTCCTTCGGGGAGCGGGTGGCGCTGAACATGCCCATCCAGGGCACGGCGGCGGACGTGATGAAGCTGGCCATGGTGGCGGTGTGGAAGCGGATGCGGGCGGAAGGACTGGCGGCCCGGCTGGTGCTCCAGGTCCACGACGAGCTGATTGTGGAGTGCCCGGCGGCGGAGGCCGAGCGGGTGGCCGCCCTCCTGGCGGCGGAGATGGAGCAGGTGGTGTCTCTGGACGTCCCCCTGACGGCGGAGGCCCACTGGGGCGGGAACTGGCTGGAGGCAAAGGGATGAGCGGCCGCGGCCTGGCCGTCCGGAGGAAGGGCGGCGCCGGGAAGGGCCTGGTGGTGCTGCTGGGCGTGGCGGGCGCGTCCCTCTCCGCCGTGTTTGTCCGCTGGTCCACGGCCCCCTCCCTGATTCTGGTGCTGTACCGGGTGGGGCTGGCGTCGCTGCTGCTGGCGCCGGCCATGGTGTCCCGCCGCGCCGAGCTGCGGGACCTGCCCCGGCGGGAGGCGCTGCTGTGCCTGGTCAGCGGGGCCTTTCTGGGGCTGCACTTCGCGGCGTATTTTGAGTCCCTGCGGTTCATCTCCATCGCCTCGTCGGTGGTGCTGGTGGACACGGAGGTGTTTTTCGTGGCCCTGGGCGGCGCGGTTTTGCTGGGCCAGCGGCTGCCCCGCCGGGCCTGGCCGGCCATTCTGCTGACCTTCGCCGGCAGCGCGGCGGTGGCCCTGGGGGACAGCGCCGCCGGGGGCGGCGCCCTGCGGGGCGACCTGCTGGCCCTGGCCGGGGCGATGTGCATGGCGGTGTATACCGTGCTGGGCGCCGTCTGCCGCCGGAAGCTCTCCACCACGGTCTACACATTTTTCGTGTATCTGGCGGCGACGGGCACGGTGCTGCTCATCGCCCTGGCCACGGGTCTGCCCCTGGCGGGCTACGGGGCGGTGAACGGTCTGACGGCCCTGGGCCTGGCGGTGTTCTGCACACTGCTGGGCCACAGCGTGTTCAGCTGGGGGCTGAAGTACCTGCCGGCGGCCTTCGTCTCAGCGGTGAGACTGCTGGAGCCGGTGCTGGCGGCGGGCTGGGGGCTGCTGCTCTTCGGGGAGCGGCCGGGCCTCGCCGCGGTGCTGGGCGGCGCCGCCGTGGTGGCGGGCATCGCGCTGTATAGCCGGGCGGCCGGCAAGGAAACATAAGGAGGAACCAACATGGATACAAGGATGCCGGTGCGCATCGTTCCCATGAACGCGGACCATTTGGACGAGGTGGCGGCGCTGGAGCGCATCTGCTTCTCCACGCCCTGGTCTCGGAATATGTTGGCGGAGGAGCTGGACAACGCCCTCTCCGCCTTCCTGGTGGCCCTGGACGCCGGGGACCGGGTGGTGGGCTACGCCGGCTTGCAGGTGGTGCTGGACGAGGGATATATCACCAACATCGCCGTGCTGCCGGAGTGCCGGCGGCAGGGCGTCGCCGGAAAGCTGTTGCAGGTGTTTTTGGACTTTGCCCAGGGCAGCCGCCTGGCCTTTTTGACCCTGGAGGTCCGGGCCTCCAACTACGACGCCATCGCCCTCTACGGGAGCCGGGGCTTCCGCAGCGCCGGGCGGCGGAAAAATTACTATGAGCATCCCCGGGAGGATGCCATCATCATGACGAAGGAGTTTTCGGATGGAACTGAGAATGCCGACGCCGGAGCAGCTTCGGACGGTGTACGCGACTGACCTGCGGGAGGCCTTCCCGCCGGCGGAGCTGAAGCCCCTGCGGGCAATTGAGGCGCTGTGGGAGGACGGGTGGTACCGCCCCTGGTGCCTGTTCGACGGGGACGAGATCGCGGGCACGTGCTTTTTATGGCTGGGGCATCCCGGCTGGGCGCTGCTGGACTATTTGTGCGTCTCCTCCCGCCGCCGCAACGGCGGCACCGGGGCCCTGCTGCTGGAAAAGCTGCTGGAGCGGGAGGCGGGCACGGTGATCCTGGGGGAGAGCGAGGCGCCCGACGGGGCGCCGGACCCCGCCCTGGCGGAGCGCCGCCTGGGCTTTTACGCCCGGAACCGCGCCAAAACGGCGGGCTACGACACGGAGATGTTCGGCGTCCACTACAAGACGCTCTACTGGGCGGAGGGCCCCATCCCCGACGAGACGCTGATGGCGGAGCACCGCTTCATCTATCAAAACCGGTTTTCGCCGGAGAAGTACGCCCGGTACGTCCGCATCCCCCTGGCCCCGGGGGCCAGCCCCATGGCCCAGGTGCCCTGGAACGAGTGAGAGGAGAGATGAGCAAGCATGAAGATCCTGGCGTTTGAGTCCTCCTGCGACGAGACCGCCGTGGCGGTGGTGGAGGACGGGCGGCGGGTGCTGTCCGACGCCATCGCCTCCCAGGTGGACATCCACGCCCTCTACGGCGGCGTGGTGCCGGAGATTGCCTCCCGCAAGCATGTGGAGGCCATCGCCGCCCTGACGGAGCAGGCCCTCCGGGAGGCGGGCTGCACCCGGCGGGACATCGACGCCGTGGCGGTGACCTACGCCCCGGGCCTCATCGGCGCGGTGTTGGTGGGGCTGAGCTTCGCCAAGTCCGTGGCCTTTGCGCTGGGGGTGCCGCTGATTCCGGTGCACCACATCCGGGGCCATATCGCCGCCAACTACCTGGCCTTCCCGGAGCTGGAGCCGCCCTTCCTGGCGCTGGCCATCTCCGGCGGCAACACCCTCCTGGTGGACGTGCGGGACTACACGGACATGGAGATTCTGGGGGCCACCCGGGACGACGCGGCGGGGGAGTGCTTCGACAAGGCGGCCCGGGTGCTGGGGCTGCCCTATCCCGGCGGCGGGCCGATGGACCGTCTGGCCCAGACGTCCCAAGGCGGCGTGTACGCCCTGCCCCACGCCCAGGTGGACGGCGCCCCGCTGGACATGAGCTTTTCCGGGCTGAAGACGGCGGTGGTGAACCTGGCCCACCACGCCCAGCAGGTGGGGGAGATGCTGGACCGGGCCGCCCTGGCCCGGGACTTCGCCCAGGCGGTCAGCGACACGCTGGTGCCCCGGGCCATGGAGGCCGCCCGGCAGGCGGGGCGGACGGTGATCGCCGCCGGGGGCGGCGTGGCGGCCAACTCCGTCATCCGGGGGGACCTGGAGCGGGCCTGTAGCCAGGCGGGCTGCAAGCTGTACCTGCCGCCGCTGCGCCTGTGCGGGGACAACGGCGCCATGATCGGCGCCCAGGGCTATTACGAGTATCTAGCGGGGCACACGGCGGGCATGGACCTGAATGCCTACGCCACTCGGGACATCGGAGCGTGAGGAAAAAGCGGCCGCAGTTGCGGCCGCTTTTCTCTGAAAAAATGGATATGCAGTCCTGCATTTTTTGAATGTAAAGCGCAGTGGCTTGCTTTTTTTGAAGGCGGGAAAAAAGAGGGGCGCAAACGGAGGCATGTCCAGAAGGAATGTTGGGGGAAAACGGAGAAAATGCGGAAGGGGGATGTTTTATGTTAAGTGAAATCCTGGGGGAAAAACAGAGGGAGATTCCGCTTGGAGATCTGTAAAAAACTGACAAATTGAGCGGAAAGCGCTGAAATACAAGGGAAAAACAGATGTGGAAAACCTCGTGGAAAATGTGAATAACTCTTTGTAAAAGCAGGACAGCCCTCTGTTTATGTTGATGGATTAATTTGGGATAAAGTGGGGGAACATGGAAAAGCAACACGCAAAAGGAAGATTTCCAACAAAAAATTTAGGAAAAATTCAGCGAAAATTTCAGGTTAAAATCGGATTTTTGGTGGGGGTCGAATGTCAATACCGCAAAACAAACAAAAAATTCTTGCAGGATTTCTTGCAAGAATACGATTTGTAATATACGGGCGCGGTGAATATCCGGGGATCATTTGCGGAAATTGTATTGACGGGCGGGAAAGTCCATGGTATAATTCTTACCGTTCCGAATATGGAGCGGGCCTCCCGGCCAAGCAACTGCATAAGCTACTGTGGCTCAATGGCAGAGCAGCTCATTCGTAATGAGCAGGTTGTCAGTTCGATTCTGACCAGTAGCTCCAAAGAGAAGGACACGACTCTGTCGTGTCCTTCTCTTTGGGTTTGGCACCGCCCTGCGGCGCTTCGCCTTTCGGAAGTTCCGTGCGCAGCGGAAGCGGGTTTCGCCTGCGTTAAGAGGTTGCGCCAACGGCCCAAATTGCTTGTACGGCGCAAAAGCGTCACCTCCATGCGTGGCCCCGGCTGGACGGTGCATCTTTTTCACCAACGCCAAACACCGGGCCTGCCAAAGGCGGGCCCGGTGTTTGGCGCTGCCCCGTCGGACGGCGGCGGACAAGCGGCGGGGCGGTCTTTGGCGGCGCTGTGCGGCGCCTCCTTGCCCTGCCCTTCGAGGCGGTTGGTTTCCGCCCGGACGGGGCGCCCCACGGCGCACAAAAAGCCGCCCCGTTTGCGGGGCGGGAACGGCCCGAATGGATTCCAGGTAAATGTCAAGAAGAATTTAGACAACCACCGAAAAATTTCCAGCGGTGAGGGTTGGGACCGCTGAGGCGGGGACGAGAAAGAAAGAGGTGTCCCCTCCGGGGACAGATTTGAATAGCACGAAAAGAGCCAGAGTCAAGGGGCTTTCGCGGCATAAAACCAGTGTGCGCACTGGATTTATTCCACGGTCCCCTTGACACTGGCTCTTTTTGCGTGCCGTTGGTAAACCAACGTAAGCAGCAGCGGCGCTGCCGCTTACGCCGACAATACAGGATGGGACGGAGGTTTACGAACATGACCAAGAGAGAAAAAGCGTACATCCAGGGACAGGCACAACAGTTTTGCAAATGGTACGAAGAAGAGATAGACGAAGCAAACAGGGCAACGGACCCGGAAGAAAAAGCAGAACACTACCACCAAGCAGACCAAAATTGGGCCATTTACAACTATTGCGAAAACCTGCTGCAAGAATTGGATTATCTGTAAGGAGTGAGGAAGCATGAACGACAAAGCCTTTTTCACACCGGGCTACGTGCTTTTTCTGATTTTCCTGTTCTTCTTGGGACGCTATATGGGAGGTGCGTAAACAATGGCAAGACCAAGAGTGAGACATTGCACGGAGTGCCCGGAGGCACAGATATCCCAAAGCCGGTTTTGGGGAAGTCAGCGGCTTTGCAAATGCCGGAAAGCCGGACGATACATCAACGGGCAAGAAATACGCAACAGCCCGCAGTGGTGCCCGCTGGGACGCAATCTGCACGTTGCTGGAGCAAAATGCAAAAACCTCTAAAAAGTGATAGAATACAACCGCCCCCGGCCTAGACCGGGGGCGGCAGCATATCCGGGGAGGAAACGGGGAATGAAACAGCACTACATGACCAAAGACGAGCGCCAGCAGCTGGAGGCACTGTACACGGCGGGGATACCCGTGGCGCAGATTGCCCGGCAGTTGGGCTTTTGCCGCCAGACGATCTACAACGAGATCAAGCGGGGCTTGTATGTGCATACCTGCAAATGGTGGGACGAGGTGCGGTACTCGGCGCAGAAGGGCCAGCAAAAGCACGACTACCAACAGACAGCCAAGGGACGGCCTCTAAAAATCGGGCATGACCACGCCTATGCCCAGCGCCTGGAAAACCTGATACTGGGCAAGCAGCCGAACGGAAAAATAGACCGCCGCAAACGATACTCTCCCGCCGCAGCTTTGGCGCAAGCACGGCGGGAGGGGTACGAAACCACCGTCTGCACGACCACACTGTACAGCTACATCTACAAGAATGTGTTTTTGCATCTCACAACAAAAAGCCTCTGGGAGAAAAACCGGCCGAAGAAACAAAAGCGAGAGGAAGTACGGCGGATTGCACATCCCGCCCTACCCAGCATCGAGGACAGGCCGGGATACGTCAACAGCCGGGAGGAGCCGGGACATATAGAAATAGATCTCATTGTAAGCTGTGAGAAAGGCAGCGGGGCGCTGCTGACCGTGACAGAGCGGGCGGGACGGTATGAGTGCATCCGAAAGTTGCCGGACAAGAAAGCGGCCACGGTACGGAAGGCATTGCAATCCATCCGGCGGAGTATGCCGGAAATCAAGAGCGTCACCGCAGACAACGGCCCGGAATTCCTCGAATATGAAAAGCTCCACGCTGTTGTAAAATGCCCAGTCTACTACTGTCACAGTTATGCCGCCTGGGAGAAAGGGGCAAACGAAAACCACAACCGCATGATACGCAGGTGGTTTCCCAAAGGCACAGATTTCAGCAAGGTCAAAAGCCGTGACATTGCCGAATGCCAGGAGTGGATGAACGACTATCCCAGAAAATCCCTGGGATGGATAACGCCAAGAGAATTCTATCAGCAATGGGCCGTGTAGAGATTACCACGCGGTCCACTCCTTTGCCGGTAATTTCTTGTGAGAATAGCTGTTGAACATCTTCCAGAGGACCGGGGAGAAAATGCGCTTGGTGTCGATGATAGGCAGACCCATAGCATACAGGTCCATGATCTGATGAGTGTTTTCATCCACACCGATCTTGCGGCGGATACGGCGGCGGACCACACAGAACGGGATAAGGGACTTACGCACGACGTAGAAATTTTGAGCCAGCCGACGAAGCGTGATGTCCATGTCCTCATAGCTTTGGCTAAAAACATCGACCGAAGTCTTATAGTGCCGGTGGTACTTGTAGAAATAAATGGCCTCTGGAGGAAATGCCTTGTAATTGCGGTTGTTATACTCAATGCCAGCTTCGTCAATGATGATCTCGGCATCTTGGATCATGTAGTGCCCGATATCCGTCTTGGCATCCAGCATATAGGCCCCAGTGATGGGGACATTGGAGTATACTGGCATTTTCCGCTTGAACAACGGAGAAGCCAGAATCCGGGCACAGAGCTTATTATCTGCATATTTTTTGCAGAACCGAATGACCCAGGACTCACGAAACATCTGCCTGGTAAGCCATGCGGCAAAAGTGGTTTTGCCGGAACCGGGAACACCGAAATACACGTTGAGAACGTGTTTCGGAGCCGGAGGAAGAAACCAACGATAAACATAGAAAGCCAGGAGCAAAAACAGCAGCGGCATAATATCACCTCATGAATGGAGTGGGCGGTGGGCGCGCACTCCGTTTGCGCGTCCACCGCCCCTTGCGGGTTACAGGTGCAGCAGCCGGGACAACAGACCGATACCGAGACCGACGAAGCCAAGGACAACGCCAGCCATCAGCATGGGAGTATCCTGCACGGCGGTAGCAACAGAGCCGACCCAGCCCAGGGACGCGGTAACGCCCTGGCCGACCATCGCCAGAAAAGCTTCCATAGTGGTTCTCCTTTCTTTTAGATTTCAGGGCAGGAATATCTTCATCAGCTTTGCCACGAAGCAAAGGAGACAAAGGCTTACTAAGTAGATCACCGGCTCGGCGGCGAGAAAGTCAGCGACGGCGCCGAGGAACGTGACAGAGAACGTGACCATCGCATCCATAGATGTCATGAGCGCATCAGACCTCCCAATAGCTTGAAGATACCAAGCAAAAACACGGTGAAAAAGACGGCTCCGGCAATCCAGGGATAGTCCAGGCCAGCGAGGCCGGGGACGTATTCGGTGGAGGTGGCAATGACATTACCATCGGTGTCCACCTGCTGAACGGTATAGGTCCGGCGCTGATACTCGCCCAGAACAGAAACTACCACGTCCGCCATAACCGGAGGAGCGGCGCCAGATGGAGCAGCTTCCGGCGCATCCGGCGATAAAACTGAGAACACGCGAACCGCCGGAGGTTCTTCCGGAATATCCTCTTCAAAAGGCGGGCTGTTTTCCTCAACAGCTTCTTCAACAGCCGCAGGGGTTTCAGACTGTGCGATTGTGACATTGACCGTCACACCCTCTTCATCCTTTTTTGCATCTGCCACGACAGGAGACTGTACGGGCGTTTCTGCCACAGAGGGCAGCTCCTCAACTGATTCCTCTGGGGCAGAGTCTTCCGTAACAATATCCGGGGAGGCATCCGGCTCCGCCGACTCATCGGCGTAGGCCGGAGTGGCCAGCAGCGCAACCAGCAGCAAGGCCAGGAGGCACGGGACGAGGCGTTTCAAAATTCATCATCCTTTCGTGACTTGGAGATTTTAGGATTCCGGGAACTGCCGGAACGAGTGCTGGAACCACTGGAACCGCCGCCGCCAAGCAAATATTTCAGGAGCAGCAGGGACAACGAGCAGACAGCAAAGCCCAGCCACATCTGCCGGAAGGTGAAGGTAAAACCGGGCACAGGAGTGGAAAACAGGTCCCAGACACCGGCTATAACGGCTTGTCCCAGGGATGCAGTCGATTCAAGCATGAGCGCCTCCTATCGTCGGAATATCTTGAGGACGGTAACGAAAATCACCACGGTAACGCCAGCGACAAGGACGGTTATAATCTCCTCCGGCAGCCATGTCCAGAGGACCCGAAGCGCCTCACCGAAGGAGCCGAAGAGGTTCACCAGTTGAGCGAGCTTTTCAACGGCGGTTGTTACCAGGGTAATCAGACTGTCCAAGACAGCAAGCAGCGCATTACCGATGATCTCTAACAGACCGCCAGCGACGGAACCGAGGAGTTCACCAATTTTGCCGAGAAGTTTCGTAAACCAGTTGCCGCCGGAATCATCGGAGCCGGAACCGCCGCCACCGGGCGGACCGGTACCGTCCTGATCTTTATATTGCTCATGGCACACAGAGCACTCGTAGATCGTATAGCCCTGGGTTACGAGATTACCATTCTCATCGTACACCGTTTGGACCTGCTGTTTTACGGTCCAGGTATGGCCCGTGGCAGGTATCTTTTCCGGGTACGATTTACCGCAAATCGTACAGGTATTGGTTTTAAGACCAGGGGCGGTGCAAGTGGGTTCCGTTGTTACAACGGAGGTATATTGATGCTGACAAGTCTCCGGGTCCACGGGGGTCTCTCCGCCGCCCTGGACGATGTAATAGACGTTATAAACGGTATCGCCCTCGTTGATGATCACATGCTCGTCTCCGTAGGTGATCGTCTGCTTTGCTCCGGTATCCAGAGTGACGGTATAGGTGCGGGTGCTGTAGTCGTAGGTCCAGTCCGTGATATTAGTCGTGGTATTGGTGACGGGGTTATAGACCGTGTTGTTACTCTCGTCCACGATTACGTTACCGTCCACCTTGGTGATCTCGCCGTTGTCTCCGATAATACCGTAGTCGCCGGTGATAGAGCCGACACGGGTTTCAGGAGTATAACTACTGTTCCCGATGATGGATTCGAGGGGGGTAATCTCCACAGCAAGACCAGAAACATCTAAAGTAAAATGAGAAAGGTAATCCTTATATATGGAAAAATATTGAAAGCTATGTAATGAAGAGTATTGGTATGGAGTACCCATGGAATAAAAACTTTTTCCAGCAAAGGACGGCAACTCAGAATTAGAATAAGAGCGAAGAGAACCACCACTATAAACAGCGGAAAACGTGTAAGGTAAAGAATCATACCGCGCATAATATCCAGAAACAGGAGCTGGAGCATCTACAGAAATACCCAAATAAACAGAATTTGTTTTGAATCCTCCAGAGCCTATATACGTACCTGATACACGATATACATTTCCTGATTGCCTTCGAGAACTTGAAAATAAAGAACTATCTTCATCAGTCGGATAAAAATTAAGATACTGATCGACATCACCAGAAGAGGCAGGAAAAAGTCTAATACAAAGTTGCGTAACTTTAGGATACCAGATCAACGTACCACTGGAGGTTAAGCCTGTTGCGGGGAGATCGGAGACGTAAACGTCGTAGGCAGATTGCAACTCCTCTTGAGTTGCCGAGTTAAAATCATCACCAAAAATAAGCCGCCAAAAAGCATTGCCCATATCATACGAAGCATTAGCAGACCATTCCAAAAAAGATTGAACGGCACCGACAACCCCACCAAAGGCAAATGTCGGAACAATAGTCAAAGAAATAACTATTGCCAAACAACAAAAAACTGCTATAATTTTTCTACAGATACTTTTCACAAAAAACCTCCTATGAAGAGAGGGAACCTACAATGAACAGTAAAACCGCCTTGATAATTACAATTATTGGAATATCCTTAACTGCAATTGTCGTATGGCCCATTGGAATACCGCTTTCCATATGGGGGCTCGTAAACCTATACAAGCTCGCAAAAAAAGGAGAAAGCCGAGAGGACAAGCCTTAACGAGGCCTGTCCTCTTTCTCTTTGAAGTGGCAGCAGGGATAGGCCACGCCCGTGAAAGCGGCGTCGCAATAGCTGCCCTTCTCGCACTGGCGGCAGCGATGCTCTTCATCCCAGCAGAAGCGATAACGAAGATTCCGCCCGCGCTCCGTGCAGAAAAGCAGAATTGCGGCTACCCAGGCCAAAAGACCGCCAAGTGCGGCAAAGATATAAAGCGCAGTAAGGAGCCAGCACAGGAAAGACACCAAGGAATTCATAGTTACCTCCTTCAAAACAAACGGACCTGCTCATAGAAAGGGTCTATTGTCCACGGCTTAAAGTCTTTCAAGGGGTCCAGTGGAACGGGAACCTCCAAAAACTGCTCAGACACCGCTTCCGCACCATTCCACTGATAGGGAAAGGTCCAATGTGCACCCGAGACCATGCCGACCTTACAGAAGTCATATTCATGGGTGCAGCACTCCTCCAAACCAGGGTTATATAAGTACACGTCAGAGACCTTTTCAGCCCTCTTGAGTGGGCGGCTATGAAAATACAAATGCTTGCCCAAATCGCCGCCACGGCGGGCGAGGTCCTTACTGACGTACTTTGATATATAGAAAGCTGTTGCCACTGGGTCTCTGATGCGGCCCAGAGAGCAAAAACCGAACTTGCGCATGTAATCGGGCCAGTTGAAAAAACCGCCCTTTATGAGCTTTCTGGGGGCCGGAGGAGCGAATTCACTAAGAGCCTCCTCCGGCAACCCATAGACCAGGCCGTGAATGTGCCACGCGCCGTCTTTGTGGTGTTCCGGCACCAGAAGCACCTGGAACTTTGATTGATAGACTTTCCGCTTATCCCGAATGAACTGGGACAGCTTTTCCTGGTACGTATCCAGGTCATGACGGTCAAACTTTTCTTTGTCCAATGTCCCCGTGAAAAAATAGTCCCAAGGATTACAAAGGGCATACTGAAGCACCATACTCCGGGCTCGGGAGAAATTGTTATCCAGCTTCGTGTCATTGTGCCGTTCTTCCTCCCGGTCACGCACATAAACACGATCTGGATCACGATTTCCCTTGAAGACTACGACCTTGTAGATGCCCTGGTCATATTGGTGAATGGTATAGAGCGGAGCGGCGGAACCTGCCATATTGCAACCACTTCCCGGAAAACGATATGGTGTCAAGTGGCCCGTTTCGATGCCTTCCAGCACCTATTCCAGGCCCGCCTTGACCGTGCATATCATCCCGACATTCACCGGCAAGGGGCGGTATCTACTTAGAACGGAACAGATTCACCACCAGAAGCGGCAACACTGCCCCGACTACTTTTGGCCGCAACAGGAAGCATGTCAATCACCTTCCCATCCTTGGCAAACACATAGACGATATCGCCTTCTTTCGGCACATGCGCCCACTCTGCCATCCGATCATCACTGACGAAAATTCGCCGGGTTTCCTCGGTGCCATTGGAACGAGTGACCAACAAATAGACATACGACCCTTTGATTACGTTTTTGTCCTGCCCCTCAAACTCATGGGGCATCACTTTCAACACTTTCGTTTCCATTCTTGTCTAATCCTCCTTACCCAAAAAATTGGACAGGCGGACTGGAATTTGCATCCAACCACCTGTCCAATTTCATATTAAAACTTGCCCCGAATGGATTCCATAGAGACAAAGGCGGTGGTTGCGCGGCCGCGGATCTTGTAGTATACTAATCTCTGAGTAAGCACAGTGGCGCAGGCCGCTGGGGAGAAAAGAAAACCGCCGTCCGGAGGAACCTCTGCGCGGGCGGCGGGAAGGGAGTGGGCAGGGATGCTCGCGAGAAAAGGGATTTTGGTTGTGGAGGACAATGCCATCAACCGGGCGATGCTCCGGGAGCTGCTCTCCGCCGAATACGATGTGTGGGAGGCGGAGAACGGCCGGGAGGCGCTGGCGGTTCTGGAGGAGCGGAAAGAGGCGGTCTCCCTCATCCTGCTGGACATCGTCATGCCGGTCATGGATGGCTACACCTTCCTCTCCATCGTAAAGGCGGACGCGTCCCTCGCCGCCATCCCCGTCATCGTCACCACCCAGAGCGACAGCGAGGCCGACGAGGTGGCCGCGCTGTCCCACGGCGCCTCCGATTTTGTGGCCAAGCCCTACAAGCCCCAGATCATTTTGCACCGGGTGGCCAGTATCATCCACCTGCGGGAGACCGCCGCCATGGTCAACCAGTTCCAGCACGACCAGCTGACCGGCCTTTACAGCAAGGCGTATTTCTACCAGTGCGTGCGGGAGACCCTTTGGAAGGACCCGGAGCGGCGCTACGACATCATCTGCTCGGACATCGAGAATTTTAAGCTGATCAACGACGTCTTCGGCACGGCGGCGGGGGACCGGCTCCTCCGGGGCATTGCGGGGCTGTACCGGCGGGCGGTGGGCAGCGCCGGAATCTGCGGGCGTATGGGCGCGGACCAGTTTGCCTGCCTGGTCCGCCGGGAGAGGGCCTACACGGACGAGATGTTTGTCCGCTTCGGCCGGGCGGTCAACGCCCTGCCCAACGCCAAGAGCGTGGTCATGAAGTGGGGCGTGTACGCCGTGGAGGACCACGGCGTGAGCGTGGAGCAGATGTGCGACCGCGCCCTGCTGGCGGCCCGGAGCATCAAGGGGCAGTACGGAAAGCACTTCGCCGCCTATGACGACCACCTGCGCAACGCGCTGCTGCGCCAGCAAATGATTATCGACGGGATGGAGTCCGCCCTGGCGGACGGGCAGTTCCTGGTCTACTTGCAGCCCAAGTACCAGATCCGGGGGAACCGGCTGGCCGGGGCCGAGGCCCTGGTGCGGTGGAGGCACCCGGAGTGGGGGTTCCTCTCGCCTGCGGAGTTCATCCCGCTGTTTGAGAAGAACGGGTTCATCACGAAGCTGGACCAGTTCGTGTGGGACCGGACGTGCGCCTATCTGCGGGCGTGGGACGACAAGGGCTATCCGCCCATCTCCGTCTCGGTGAACGTGTCCCGGGCGGACATCTATAACGCGGACATCACCGACAGTTTGATGCGCACCGTGGAGAAATACGGCCTGCCGCCGTCCCGGCTGCACCTGGAGATCACGGAGAGCGCCTACACGGAGAACCCGGGCCAGATCATCGAGACGGTGAGCCGCCTGCGCCAGCTGGGCTTCGTCATGGAGATGGACGACTTTGGAAACGGCTACTCCTCCCTGAATATGCTCAACCAGATGCCCATCGACGTTTTGAAGCTGGACATGGGGTTCATCCAAAGCGAGACCGCAAAGCCCCTGAGCAGGGGCGTGCTGCAATTTATCATGGAGCTGGCCCGCTGGATGCATCTGAGCGTGGTGGCCGAGGGCGTGGAGACCAAGGAGCAGCTGGAGCGTTTGACGGAGATCGGCTGCGACTATGTGCAGGGCTACTATTTCGCAAAGCCCATGCCCAGCGAAGAGTTTGAGGCGCTGCTGCGGGAGCAGGCGGTTCCGGAGCGGGAGGAGGCCGGCGGGGCCGCTCCCCGCCGGGGGGGCGAGCGGGGCGGGCAGGTGCTGCTGGTGGCGGACGAGGACGGCGCCTACCGGCGCCGGGTCCGGGCGGGCCTGGGCGACCGCTTTGAGATTGCGGAGGCCGCCACGGCGGAGGAGGCCGCCCGCCTGGCCGCGGCGGAGCGGGGACGGCTGGCGGCGGTGCTGCTCAGCCTGACGCTGCCGGAGGGCCAGGGGCTGACGCTGCTGGACGGGCTGAGGAGAGATCCCTCCACCTGGAGCACGCCGGTCATCGCCACGGGCGGGCCGGACGCAGCGCTGGAGGCCCAGGCCATTGCCCGGGGCGCCGCCGATTACGCCCACAAGCCCCACAGCCAGGAGGTCCTGCGCCACCGGGTGCTCCGCGCCGTCCGCCTGGCCTCCTTCCAAAAGCGGGAGCAGGCCTTGCAGGAGGCGGCCTACCGGGACCACATGACCGGCGTGTACAACCGCCGGGGCTGGGAGACCGCGCTGACCGCGCTGTGCAGGGAGGACGCGCCCTGCGCGTTTTACCTCTTCGATATCGACGACTTCAAGGCGGTCAACGACACCCTGGGCCACATGGAGGGGGACCGCCTCATCCGCGCCTTTGGGAAGATCCTCCGGGCCCACACCCGGAAGACCGACGCAGTGGCCCGGTTCGGCGGCGACGAGTTCATCGCCGTCCTGAAGCAGATGAAGTCCGGGGCGGCGGCCGTGGAAAAGGGGGAGGAGATCTGCCGGGCGCTCTCGCAGGTCCGGTTTGAGGAGGGGCGCACCTTCACCGTCTCGGTGGGGATTGCGCTGTGGAACGGAGAGGAGCCGTTGGAAACGGTGATTAAACGGGTGGATTTGGCGCTGTATCACGCCAAGCACCATTGTAAAGGCGGGTGCTGTTTGTGGAGGGAATAATTGCGGCGCGGGATGCGGTCCGGGCCTTTTGCCGGGCGTGGTTTGAGCAGCGGGACGAGGCGGCCGCCCTCTCCTTTTTGTCCGAGGACATCGCCTTTGTGGGCACGGGGGAGCGGGAGATCGCCAGCGGCCGGGCGGAGATGTCCGCCTATCTGCACCAGGACATCCTGGAGATGACGGAGCCCTTCACCTGCGGGCTGGAGCCCATACATGAGCAGGTGCTGACGGCGGAGCTGTGCAGCATCGCCATGGAGATGACGCTGAAAAACGAGCAGTACCTGTGGCGCCTGCGGGCCTTCTTTCTCCTGGAGCAGGAGCGGCAGGGGGCCTGGCGGATCCGCAGCTTCCATGTCGGGGAGCTGGGCCGCAGCCAGAAGGGGGAGGAGCACTACCCCAACACGCTGGTGGTGGAGAGCATCGCCCGGCAGCGCCAGGAGCTGCTGAACGACTCCGTGCCCGGCGGCATGATGGGCGGGTACATCGGCGACCAGTTCCCCTACTACTTCATCAACCGCCAGATGCTGCGCTATCTGGGCTATGCGTCGGAGGAGGAGTTCATCCGGGACATCGACGGCAGGATTTCCAACTGCATGCACCCCCAGGACCGGGCCATGGTGGACGCGTCGGTGGAGCGGCAGCTCTCGGCGTCCGGCGAGTACGCCGTGGAGTACCGGATGCGCAAGAAGGACGGGACTTACATCTGGGTGCACGACGTGGGTCGCCGGGTGACCGCCGAGGACGGCCGCCCCGCCATCATGTCGGTTTGCATCGACATCACGGACCAGAAGCGGCTGCAGCAGCGGGTCAACGAGCTCTACGAGAAGGAGATGGCCTATTTCGCAGACCTGTCCTCCGCGGAGGGGAGCTATCAGGGCCGGATCAATGTGACGCGCAACCAGGTGGAGAGCTGCATCAGCGCCACGAAGAACAGCGCGCCCATCCGCGTGGGGGACTCCTACGACGACACGGTGATGAACCTGGCGGAGTCCGCCCTGTTTGAGGGGGACCGGGACCTGATTCTGCGCACGCTGAACCGGAAGAAGATCGCGGCGGATTACGCCGCCAAGAAAACGGACTACCACTTCTCCTTCCTGCGCCGCCGGAGCGACGGGAGCACCTTCTGGAGCAGCACCAACATCCGTCTGTACCGGAAGCCGCAGACGGAGGACCTGGTGGCATTTTTCTACACCATGGACAACACGGCCCACAAGCTCCAGGAGGAGCTGCTGAAGAAGATCACCAAGTGGGATTACGAGCTGCTGACGGAGGTGGACATCCGCCGGAACGCCTACCGGGTGGTCTCCTTCGGCCCCAGCAGCGAGCATGTGCCCTCCGCCGGGGGAGACGACTTCCGCTCCGAGGTGGGAAGGATTGCGGAGAGCTGCGCCGGCGAGGCGGCCCGGGCGGAGTACCTGCAAAAGCTGGACACCGCCTATATGGAGGAGCAGCTGGCCCAGGCGCCGTACTACACCTTTATGGCGGAGATGCTGGACGAGCAGAAGACCGTCAAAAAGAAGCGGTTCCGGGTGTTCTACATCGAACAGGCGCTGGGCCAGGTCTGCATTGCCCGCAGCGACGTGACGGACGTGGTCCGGCGGGAGCAGCGGCAGACGGAGGAGCTGGCGGCGGCCCTGGTGGCGGCGGAGCAGGCCAACGCCGCCAAGTCGGACTTCCTCTCCCGCATGAGCCACGAGATCCGCACGCCCATGAACGCCATCATCGGCATGAGCACCATTGCGGCCCAGGCCCTGGGGGACGACGAGCAGGTGGCCGACTGCATCTCCAAAATCGGCATCTCCTCCCGCTTCCTCCTCTCGCTGATCAACGACATTTTGGACATGAGCCGCATTGAGAGCGGGAAGATGCTGCTGAAAAACGAGAAAATCCCCACGGAGGAGTTTTTGGTCGGCATCAACTCCATCTGCTACGCCCAGGCCGCGGCCAAGGGCGTGGAGTACGAGTGCATTGTGGACCCCCTGCTGGACGACTACTACGTGGGGGACGCCATGAAGCTGCAGCAGGTGCTGCTGAACATCCTGAGCAACGCCATCAAATTCACCGGCGAGGGCGGCAAGGTGACCTTCTCCGCCTCCATGCGGCACCGGACGAAGAACGACGCCGTCCTGCGCTTCATCGTCAACGACACCGGCGTGGGCATGAGCGAGGAGTTCCTCCCCCATATCTTCGAGCCGTTCTCCCAGGAGTCCACCGGCACCACGGCCCTGTTCGGCGGGACCGGGCTGGGCATGGCCATCTCCAAAAACATCGTGGACCTGATGGACGGGAAGATCGCCGTGCGGTCCATCAAGGATGTGGGCACGGAGTTCACCGTGGATGTGAAGCTGGAGATCAGCGAGGAGGAGAAGCTGCACCACCGGCAGAAAAAGCAGGACTACCACTTCTCCCACCTGAAGACGCTGGTGGTGGACGACGATGTGGTGGTCTGCGAGAGCGCGGTCCAGACGCTGCGGGAGATGGGTGTGTCCGCCGAGTGGGTGGACAGCGGGCGCAAGGCGGTGGAGCGGGTCCGGGCCCTGTGGGACACGGACAAGTACTTCGACATGATCCTCATTGACTGGAAGATGCCGGAGATGGACGGCCTGGAGACGGCCCGCCGGATTCGGGCGATTGTGGGCCAGGAGGTCACTATCATCATCATGACTGCCTACGACTGGGTTTCCATCGAGCATGAGGCGAAGCTGGCGGGGGTCAATTTGCTGATGAGCAAGCCCATGTTCAAATCCGCGCTGGTGTCGGCATTTTCCAGGGCGCTGGGGGAAAAGGAGGAGCAGAAGGAGCAGGCGCAGACGACGGCGTACGACTTCACCGGAAAGCGCGTGCTCCTGGCGGAGGACAACGCCATCAACACCGAGGTGGCGGTGGCGCTGCTGAAGAGCAGGGGCTTCGCGGTGGACACGGCGGAAAACGGCCTGCGGGCGCTGGAGCTGTTCAGCAAGTCGCCGGAGGGGTATTACGACGCCATTCTCATGGACATCCGGATGCCCATCATGGACGGGCTGACCGCCGCGGGCAGCATCCGCCACCTCAGCAACGCCGACGCGGCCACCATCCCCATCATCGCCATGACCGCCAACGCCTTTGACGACGACATTGAAAAGAGCAAGGCGGCGGGCATGGACGCCCACATGGCCAAGCCCATTGACGCAGAGCGGCTGTATCAGACGCTCTACCACTTGATTCTCAGAGAGGAGACTTGACAAGATGCCGGATTTCAAAGAGGTGTTTGAGGCCTACGGCGGGAATTACGAGGAGACGATGGAGCGATTCATGAACAACCAGTCCTTCTATCTCCGAATTCTGGGATTGCTGTCCCAGGATGAAACCTTCACGCAGCTGGGCGCGGCGCTGGACAATGGCGATTTGGACGCCGCGTTCAACGCAGCCCACACCCTGAAGGGCGTGGCGGGCAACCTGGGGCTGAGGCCGCTGTACGAGGCGGTTTGCCGGATGGTGGAGCCCCTGCGCCGGCGGGAGGCGCGCAGCGACTACGGGGCGATGTACGAGACCGTACGGACGGAGTTCCAGAGGACGGGGGAGCTGCACAGGACCTTGCTGGGGGAGACGTGATCCCCCCGGCGGGGAGCGCTGTGCCCGGCCCCGGGCCGGATGCTGAACAGAGAATGGGGTTGCAATGAAGAAGAGATGGATGGGGCTGCTGCTGGTTCTGGCGCTGGTGTTGGCGCTGCCCACGGGATGCGGCAGAAAAAACGAGGTGGCCAGCTATGAGGACCCGAACCGGGAGGTGACCAGCATCACCTTTTTCGGCAACAAGTACGAGCCGGAAAACGTAGCGGTCATCGAGGAGATTCTCTCCGGCTTCATGGCGGAGCACACGGACATCCGGGTTTCCTACGAGAGCATGAAGGGCAGCGACTACTATGAGGCCCTGCGCAAGCGGATGGCCTCCCACCACGGAAACGACGTGTTCATGGTCGATCACGACACCCTGCTGGAGCTGGAGGCAGCCGGGCAGCTGGCGGATCTGTCCGGTCTCTCCGTGATTCCCCGCTATACCGAGCAGATGCGCGGCCAGATGGAGGGGGACGGCGGGATTCATTGGGTGCCCACCACCGTGTCCGTCTTCGGCCTGTACTGCAATCTGGACCTGCTGGAGGAATGGGGGCAGGCGGTTCCCGGGACGCTTCCGGAGTGGGAGGCGGCCTGCGCCGCCTTCGCCCGGCAGGGCATCACGCCCATCGTCGCCAACAACGATATCTCTCTGAAGACGCTGGCCATCGGCCGGGGGTTTTACCAGGTGTATCAGGAGAACCGGCAGGCGGAGGTGTTTGAGCGCCTCAACAGCGGGGAGACGCCGCTGAGCGGGTATCTGGAGGACGGCTTTGCCCTGGTGAAGGCGCTGATCGACCGGGGGTATGTGGACGCCGAGAGGGCGCTGGTCACCAAAAAGACGTCGGATGACCTGGAGGAGTTCGCCAAGGGGGAGGCCCCCTTCCTGCTGACGGGGGCCTGGGCCGCCGGGCGGGTGGAGAGCATGGCGCCGGGGTTTGCGTTTGAGGTGGTGCCCCTTCCGGTACTGGAGGACGGCGCCCTGCTGGTCATCAACCCGGACACCCGCCTGAGCGTCAACGCCGACAGCGAGCACTTGGACGCCGCCTTGAAATTTGTGGAATATTTTACTCAGGAGGAGAACATCCACCGGTTTGCGGACCAGCAGTCCTCCTTCTGTCCTCTGGAGGGGGACACCTCTTCCTCCGTTTTGGCGGTCCGGGCCCTCCGTCCCTGTTACACGGAGGGACGGACGGTGATCGGCAGCGACGGGCTGCTGGAACTGCCGATTTGGAGCATCACCGCCGAGGCGTCGCGGATGCTGCTGGAGGGAGAACCGCTGGAGGCCGCCATGGACTGGATGGACCGGCAGGGGGGGAGGGAGCCATGAAGAGAGAACTGGCACAGAGGGGCAAGGCCGGCATCACGCTGATGGCCCTCGCCGTAATCGCCCTCCTGGGCGGCATGGCCGTCTTTTTTGTCGCTACGGTCCAGGAGCAGCTCTGGCAGCAGTCCATCACCACCATTTTGGAGAGCACCCAGCAGGGGAGCAACACCCTGCGGGTGCAGTTGGAGGGCGAGTACCGGTCCATGGGGGCGGTAGCCGCCTATCTCGGCACGCTCTCCGCCGCCCAGGCGGACGCGCTGAACGAGGTGGTGGACGACTATGGGCATGTGGACGGCGGCATCAGCCTGTATTTGACAGACGGCACTTCCTTCCCCGTCGGAGCGCCCCTGGATGAGGCGGCAGTGGGGCTGCTGCCCGAAACCGGCGCCGAGAGCGGAATCATCGACCCCCATATCAGCACCGTTACGGGCGTCAATGTCTTCAACCTCTACCAGCGGATCAAGCTGAAAAACGGGGCCGTGGGGTACCTGCTGAAGGAGTACGAGGTGGACGGGATTGTGGACAGCTTCACCGTTTCCTTCTACCACGACGCGGGCTTCTCCTATGTGATGAACACCGGGGGAGACATCCTGATCCGCCCGCCCCACCCCAACAGCAACAAAACCATCCAGAACCTCTTCGACATGCTGCCGGAGGAGGCCAACGACCCGGACAGCCTGGGCCGGTTCCGGGAGTCCCTGCGCGCGGGCAGGATGGGCTGGGCGGTCTTCGCCTACCAGGGGGCGGACACGGTGTTCTGCTATATCCCCCTGGGACTTGGCTCCGACTGGTACCTCCTCTCCATGATCCCCCGGGACGTGGTGAACGCGCAGACCAATGAGATTCTCACCCGCACCTTCACGCTGGTGGCGGGGATTGTGCTGGGCATCGCCCTGCTGGTGGCCGTGTATTTCCGGTACGCCAACCGCGCCAACCGCCGCCTGCGCAGCCAGGCGGACTACATCGGCCACCTGTACAACGCGGTGCCGGAGGGCATCGCCCTGCTGACCGTGGACGCGCCCTACCGCTTTTTGCAGCTGAACCAGGAGGGGCTGCGCCTCCTGGGCTATCCCCAGGACGTCTCAACCGACGCGCCCCGGAAGGGCCACCTGCAAAGTGCGATCCATCCGGACGACTATGCGGCCGTGGCGGAGCTGATGCGGGCCACGGCGGCCTCCGGCGGGAAGAACCGCTTTGAAAGCCGCGCGGTGCGGGCCGACGGCACCCTCTTCTGGATTGCCGGCCTGGTGGAAAAGACGCTGGACGAGGACGAAACCCCCGTCCTGATTGCCACCTTCCACGACAGTACGGCGGAAAAGCTGGCGGAGGAGGCGGCGGAGCGGGAGATGCTGCAGGAGCGCACCATGCTGGTCCGGGCGATCTCCAATGCCTATCCCGTGATCATCAGCCTGAACCTGACCAGGGACACGCTGAAGTTTCTCTATGTTCAACAGGGACTCATGGTCCATATGGGCGGGCAGACGAGCTACAGCCAGCTCTACCGGGAATTCAGCGGGACCATCCATCCGGACTACGCGGAGGGATTCCGGCGGCGCTTTGCGCCGGAGCGCCTGCTGGAGAGCCTGGGACAGGAGCGGAACGAGACCTTTTGGGAGGTGCGCCAGCAGCTCACCGACGGGCAGTACCACTGGACCTCCATCCAGATCATCTCCGTGGACAATCCCTATTCGGACGAGAAGCTGGCCATTTTACTTTCCCGCCGGATCGACGAGCAGCGCTATGAGGAGACCCGGCAGCGCCAGGCGCTGGAGAGCGCCCTGGAAAACGCCAAGGCGGCCAGCCTGGCGAAAAGCCAGTTCCTGTCCAACATGAGCCACGACATCCGCACCCCCATGAACGCCATTGTGGGCATGACGGAGATTGCGGCGACCCATCTGGGCGAGCCCGGCCGGGTGGCGGAGTGCCTGCGGAAAATCGACCTGTCCAGCCAGCACCTGCTGGAGCTCATCAACGACATTCTGGACATGTCCAAAATCGAGAGCGGAAAGCTCTCCCTCCGGGAGGAGCCCCTCAATCTGGCGGCGCTGGCGTCGGAGGTGCTGGAGCTGCTGCGGCCCCAGGCGGCGGCGGGCCAGGTGGAGTTGCAGATGCAGCTGGCGGCCATGAGGGACGAGGACGTGGTGGGCGACCCGCTGCGCATCCGGCAGGTGTACCTCAACATTCTGAGCAACGCCGTGAAGTACACGCCGGAGGGCGGCCAGGTCTCTGTGGAGGTGCGGCAGGAGGACAGCCGCCGAAAGGGGTATCAGAACTATGTGTTCCGGTGCGCAGACACCGGCGACGGAATGAGCGAGGCCTTTTTGCAAAAGCTGTACCAGCCCTTTGAGCGGGAGCAGGAGGCCGCCTCCGGCAAGGCCGCCGGGACGGGGCTGGGCCTGGCCATCACCAAGAACCTGGTGGATATGATGGGCGGCGATATCCATGTGCAAAGCCGCCTGGGCGAGGGATCGGTGTTTACCGTGACGTTGCCCCTGCGGACCCGGGACGCCGGAGGGGAGGATCTCCCTCCGGAGTGGGCGGGGGTCCGCTGCCTGGTGGTGGACGGCGACGAAAAGACCGGTGAAAACGCGGCGGCGCTGCTGAAGAGCGCGGGGCTGCGGGCGGAGCGCGCCGACTGCGGGACGGCGGCCCGGCTGGTTGCGCAGGCCGTCGGCACGGCGGACCCCTTTGGCCTGGTCCTCCTGGACTGGGACCAGCCGGGGCTGGACGGTGCGGAGACGGTCCGGCGCATCCGCGATGGGGCGGGGGCGGCCCTCCCCGTGGTGGGGCTGACGGCCGGGGAGTGGCCGGAGACCCGGACGGACGGCGTCACCCTGTTTCTCCCCAAGCCGTTTTACCGCTCCCGGCTGTGCGAGGCGCTCCGGGACCTAAGCGGCGGGGCGCCTGCGGCGGAGGAACAGGCCTCCGGGTGGATGGACTGCACTGGCAGCCGGGTGCTTCTGGTGGAGGACAACGCCATGAACCGGGAGATCGCCCGGGTACTGCTGGAGGAGACCGGCGCGGCGGTGGAGGAGGCCCACAACGGCGCGGAGGCGGTCCGGATGGTGGCCGACGCCGCGGCGGGCTATTACGACCTCATTTTTATGGACATCCAGATGCCGGTGATGGACGGGTACGCGGCGGCGCGGGCCATCCGCGGGCTGGACCGGCCGGATGCCGCCGACATCCCGATTGTGGCCATGACGGCCAACGCGATGGAGGAGGACGTGCGCTCCGCCCTCCGGGCGGGCATGAATGCCCATTTCTCCAAGCCCATTCACGTGGGGGAGCTGCAAAATCTGCTGCGCCGCTACCTGCATGGGCCGGAGGAGACGGGCGGGAGACACGAGTAGAGAGGGATCGCAGGAGACATGGACCGGAGAGACGCCATGCAGAGGGACAAGGGCCTGCACCGGCTGCTTTATGAGTATTACGAGGCCCAAATCCGGTTTGGGTATTATCGCCGCGGCGACAGCCTGCCGCCCATTTCCGCCATCTGCGCCGCCTTCCGCCTGGGGCGGACCACGGTGCGCTCCGCGCTGGCCATGCTGGAGGCGGAGGGGCTTGTGGAAACCGGTGCCCGGCGGCCTGCGCGGGTGGTCTTTCAGGCGGACGCCGCCCAGGTGGCGGAGACGGCGGCGAGGTATTTCGCGCCGCGGAAAGCGGGCATTTTGGACCTTTTGGCGGCGGAGCGCCTCCTCGCCGTCCCGTTTTGAGAGGCCACGCTCCGCCGGCTGAACCCCAGGGAGCAGGAGCGGCTGCGCCGGAGCCTGCGGGCCGCGCCGGCGGCGGAGGTCTTTGCGGGGATTCTGCGGTTTTGGGATAACCAGCTGCTGCTGAATTAGTTCCTGGAGGGCGTCCGCTATCTGCGCTATCCCTATTTTGCGGAGCGGGAGAATCCGGTGCTTCCGGATCTCCCCCCAAGTCTCCGGATCCAGGGGGACAGGGGCGAGAGGGGACTTGCGGACGGCGAGGGAGTGCGGGGCCTGCTGGCGTTTGCGGAGCAGGCGGCCCGGGCGCATCGCCTGGCGCCGGCGGAGCCCATCCCCTTCCGGTGAAACATCTACCGGCAGCGGCCTCAGATGCGGTACACGCTGGCGTCTTTGCTGATCCGCGAGATCCTGTACGGGACGTATCCAAAGGGCAGCTACCTGCCCTCCCTTCCGCAGATGGAACGGCGATACGGGGTGACGCTGGCCACCCTGCGCAGGACGCTGGCGCTGCTGGAGGAACTGGGATTGACGCGATCCTACCAGGGGAAGGGCACGCAGATGCGGATGGAGGCCGCCCCGGGCGATCCCTCCAGGCCGGAGAGCTGCGGGAGGGCCTACGGCTGTACCGGGAGAGTTTGCAGCTGCTGGCGCTGACCATCCGCAGCGTGGTGCTGGCGGCGCTGGAGGCGGAGCTGGCCCGGGCCAGGGAGCGCCGGCGCAGCTGCCTCTGCTTTGAGATCCTACTGCGCTTCATCCGGCGGGAGTGCCCCCTGGCCGCGGTTCGGGAGTGCTGCGGCAGGCTGGCGGAGCTGGTGGCCTGGGGCTATCCCTTTGCGCTGCTGCGGTTTGGGGAAGCGGGGCTGGACGGGGGGCGTACGCGGAGGGGGCCCAACGGATGGAGGAACACCTGCGGCAGGGGGACCTGGCGGCGTTCTCCGAGGACTGGGAGGCGCTTTTGGCGGAGGGGGCGCAGGTCCGGGCCCTTGTGGGGCGGCTGGAGATCCGCCGGGCCTCCGGCTGACCGGCGGGAGGAGGCTGCGGGCCCTCGGGAGGATACCGGAGAGGGACGTGCCTCCGGTATCCGGCCCGGCGGCGCGGACTGTGCGGCGAAGGCAGCCGTTTCCAGCCGCGAAGAGGCGATCCAGCCGGGATATCCCGAGCGGCGCCGGCAGGGGCGGAGCGCCCTTGCCGGCAGGCGGGAGGAATAAAAGAGCGGGGCGCCGGTGGAGACACCGGCGCCCTTCCGGTATGCCTCGAAGGCGGGCGGCGCCCCGGGACACAGACGGCAGCTTCGCTGCTGGGAGGTATGCCGCCGCTTTTCAGGGGACGGCTGGAAGCATTTGTGCCCACAGGGAACCAGCCGGTTTTTCAAGTTTGGGGCAGGCGCGGAAAACCGGGCGGTTTCCCAGGGGAATTCCGGCGGCGGGGGCGGAATACGGGACACGCCCGGCGGAAAAGGCGCTCTGGTATTGGAGGAGGAAACGTGATATACTGATTCCATTACAGGAAAAGAGGAACGCTTGCATGGCGATTAGCAAGACGGCACGGGCCGCGCTGCGGGCACTGAGCTACCCGGCGTCCATTGAGGTGGACAAAACCTACAAGGTGGAGCGGGCGCTGCGGCAGATGCGGGCGCCGCTGGCCCCTCTGTACCAGATGTGGGACCGGCGGATCGAGCGGAACGGCCGGGAGGTCCGGGTGCGGCTGTACACGCCGCCCAAGGGGGCCAACGGCAGGCTGCTGCTGTTCTTCCACGGCGGCGGCTGGGTGGTGGAGAACGTGGACACCTACAACCGGGTGTGCCGGAACATGGCCAAGCGCACCGGGTGCCAGGTGGCCTCGGTGGAGTACGCCCTGGCGCCGGAGGCCCCCTTTCCCGAGGGGCTGGAGGACTGCTACGTCGCCGCCCGGGCGGTGTACCGCCATCCGGAGGAGCTGGGCGTCCGCGCCCGGTCCATCACACTGATCGGGGACTCCGCCGGGGGGAACCTGGCGGCGGCGGTGTCTCTGCTGGCCCGGGACCGGGGGGAGTTCCAGGTGGAGCAGCAAATCCTCATCTACCCCGCCACCCACCCGGACCACTCGCCCTCCTCCCCCTTCCCCTCCGTCCGGGAGAACGGCACCGACTTTCTGCTCACCTCCCGGCGGGTGGAGGACTTCATCGAGCTGTACAGCGGCGGGGACCCGGAGAAGCTCCGCAGCCCGTATCTGGCCCCCCTGCTGGCGGGGGATTTGACCCGCCAGCCCCGGACGCTGGTCATCACGGCGGAGTTCGACCCCCTGCGGGACGAGGGGGAGGCCTATGCCGCCGCCTTGGCGGCGGCGGGGGCGGAGGTGTCGATGCACCGGATGCCGGACGCCCTCCACGGCTACTTCTCCCTGCCGCTGCGGTTTGCCCAGGTGCGGCGGACCTATGAGTGGATTGACGACTTTCTGAAGCGAGGCGATGAATTGTGTCAAACAAGCAGCGAAACCGGCGGCCTTTGAACTGGAGCCGCCTGGACAATGCGGCCAAGATTTTCCCCCCCACCTCCCACGGCGCGGACAGCGGCGTGTTCCGCCTGTCCTGCGAGCTGACGGAGCCTGTGGAGCCGGAGCTGCTGCAAAAGGCGCTGGAAAAAACCGTGGTCCAGTTCCCCCACATGCGGATGGTGCTGCGGCGGGGGGGGTTCTGGTACTATCTGGAACAGTCCACGCTGGAGCCGCGGGTGGTGCCGGAGCACGCGCCGCCCTGCGCGCCGCTGTACCACGGCAGCCACGCGCTGCTCTTTGAGGTGAGCTGGTGGCGGGGGAAGGTGAACCTGGATGTGTTCCACGTGCTCTCCGACGGTTCCGGGGCCATCGCGTTTTTCCAGGCCCTCCTTGCCGCCTACCTGGCGCTGCGCCATCCGGAGGAGGCCGCGGCGCCGGCCCCCGGCGCCTCCGTCTATGCCCGGACGGAGGACGGATTTGCCAAGTACTACCAGCCCCACGGCGGCCGGTACGGCGGGCAGCGGCGGGCCTACCACCTTCGGGGGGCCAGACAGGGCGACGGCGGGCTGAACATCCTGGAGGGCGTGGCGGACGTGGAGCAGGTGCTGGCCGCCGCCCACCGCTGCGGCGCCACCCTGACGGCCTACCTCTGCGCCGCGCTGATCCGCGCCATCCGGGAGGAGATGCGCAGCCGGGATTTGAGCCGTCCGGTGGTGCTGACGGTGCCGGTGGACCTGCGGAGCTACTTCCCCTCGGACACCGCGCGGAACTTCTTTGGCACCATCCGGGTGACCTATGATTTCCGGGAGCGGAGCGGCGACTTTGCGGATATCGTGGCGGCGGTGAGCGAGACCTTCCGCAGCCAGTTGACGGCGGAGCGCCTGGCGGAGCGGATGAACGCCCTCTCCGCCCTGGAGCACAATCCGCTGCTGCGGCCCATCCCCCTGGTGCTGAAAAACCCCATTCTGCGGCTCAGCGGTGACGTCGCGGCCTGGGGGGAGACGGCCACGCTGTCCAACATCGGTCGGTTCCGCCTGCCGGAGGCGGCTGCGCCCTATGTGAAGGGCTTCAGTGCCTTTATGGCCACCCACTGCACCCAGCTTTGCACCTGCACCTTTGGAAAGAGCTTTCATATGGGCTTCACCTCGGTGCTGCTGTCCCCGGAGGTGCAGCGCCGGTTTTTCCGCCTGCTGACGGAGGACGGAATTGACCTGGAGATTCGCAGCAACGGCTTTTATGCGGAGGAGACGGAGGAGGCGTGAGTATGCAGACATGTCCCTATTGCAGGGTGCGCGTGGCGGGGGTCAAGCGCTGCTGCCCCCTGTGCGGCGGGGTGCTGGAGGGGACCGGCGACCCGGAGAGCGAGGTGTTCCCCCTGCTGGAGCAGCCCCGCTTCGCGGGAAAGACGGTGCTGCGGCTGCTGGCCCTGCTGGGCGTGGCGGCCACCACCGTGTGCGTCCTGGTGAACATCGCCCTGGGGACCCGGGTGTGGTGGTCGCTGTTTGTGGCGGCGGGGGCGCTGTGCGTGTTCCTGGCCGCGGCGGTGGGGATCGCCTACCGGCGGGATATCCTCCAGAACATCGCCTGGCAGACGGTGCTGGTGCCCACGCTGGGGGTGTTTTTGGACCTGGCCGCCGGGTGGCAGGGCTGGTCGCTGGACTTTGTGCTGCCCTGCGTGTGCGCCACGGGGCTTTTGATGATGCTGCTGCTGGCGGTGCTGCTGCGGCTGCCGGTGCAGTCCTTTGCCGGGGCCTTTTCCGGGGTGTGCAGCCTGGGGCTTCTGCCCGGCGTCCTGGCAGCCCTGGGCAGGGTGCGGGTGATGCTCCCGTCCCTGATCTGCACGGGGCTGTCGGTGATTCTGCTGGCAGCCATGGTGCTGCTGCACTGGCAGACCTTCCGGGGAGAGGCCGCCCGGCGCTTCCATCTGTAAGAGGCGGCGCCTCCGGCGAGCCTATACCGGCGGG
>NZ_UQXD01000023.1 GCF_900544955.1 uncultured Oscillibacter sp. | reverse complement strand
GCCCCGCCCCGGCGTTGACGCCGATGGTGCTGGGCGCCGCCAGCGGGTTGGCCAGCACCCCCTGGATCAAAACGCCGGCGGCGGCCAGCGCCGCCCCCGCCAGCAGTGCGGCGCAGGTCCGGGGCAGCCGGACGTAGCGGACGATGCGGAAGGCCACGGTGCCCTCCCCGCCGCCGAAGAGGGCCTGAAGCACCCGCCCCGGCGGCACCGGCTCCGCCCCCAGGCTCAGGCTCAACAGCGCCGCAGCCGCCACCGCCAGCGCCAGCCACAGGAAAAACAGCCCCCTTTTAGGGCGCGGGATAGAGGATATCCGCCAGGTTTTCATACGCTTCCCCCCACCGGGCATTCGGCTTGAGATTGTAGAGCTGCTGGTCCATCAGGAAGAACCGGCCCGCCTGCACGGCGGTCAGCTCCCCCCAGGCGGGATTGGAGAGCAGGGCCGCCTCCAGCATGGCCTCCGCGCCGGAGGGGTCCGCCCCCTGCAAAACCGCAAAGATGTAATCCGGGTCCGCCGCCAGAATCCGCTCCATGCTGAGCGTCTCCAGCAGGCTCTCCTCGCTGTCCGCGATGTTCACGCAGCCCAGGTCCGCCAGCATCTCCCCCAGGACGGTGCCCCGGCTGTTTTTCACCTTGCAGCTGGAGCCGGTGGCGCGAACGTACAGCACGGTGGGCGCCTCCCCGGCAACCCGGCCCCTGGCCGCCTCCACCTGCTCCCGGACCTGAAGGCCGTATTCCGCATACCGCTCCGGACGGCCGGTGAGGGCGGTGCAGCACTCCAGCATCCGCAGGTAGTCCGAAAAGGAGCTGACGTCGAAGTAGGCCACGGGAATGCCCGCCTGCTCCAGCAGGCCCTCCAGCTCCACATTGGCGGCGGTCTTCGCGCTGCCCAGCACAAAATCCGGCTCCGCCGCCAGCAGCAGCTCCACATTGGGGGTTTTGACGCCGCCCAGGTTCACCACCGCCTCCCCCAGCCCCAGGTCAAACTGGGTCCAGGTGTCGTCCGCCGCGGCCACCAGCGTCTCCGCGCCGCCGGCCAAACACCACACATCCGCAAAGCTGCCGATCAGCGCCGCCACCCGGGCGGGCCGGGCAACCGTCACCTCCCGGCCCAGGTCGTCCGTGAAGGTCACGGCCTCCCCGCGCTCCCCGGCCGCCTCCGCCGGCGGTTCCCCGCCGCAGCCGCCCAAGAGCAGCAGCGCGCCCCCCAGCAGCCCGGTCAGCAGCCGCTTCCAAAGCCCTCTCCGCCTCATCTGCCCGCCTCCTCCTTCGGCGGCCGGGCCGCCAGACGCTGCACGGCGCGCAGCCGCTCCAGCAGCTCGCCGTACTGTTCCCGCCGGTGGGGAAAGGTGCATCCCGCGCAGCTCTTGATCCCCTGTTGGGTATAGGTAAAGCTGCCGCCGCAGGCGTCCCCCAGGGCGTACAGCGGACAGTAGCAGAACAGGCAGTTGAAGTCCTCCTCCGGAATCCCGGCGTGGCAGCAGAAATACGGGCAGTCCCGGTGCTGGAAAAACGCGTAGTGCTTGGATTCCCTCTCCGCCGTCTCCCCCATGGTCGCAGCTCCTTTCCTATAAAAAACGGCCACGGCAGTCGTCTGACCGCCGCGGCCGTTTTTCCGCAACAACATCGGCAGCCCTGCTCCACAGAGCTGCCTGTCTTCGGCAAAATAGGTCTCCTGACTTGCGGTGCGGAGCATCGCTCCTTCGAGTCGGCGCCTACCTTCTCAGATCTCTCCAATGGCGAACTCACGTTCCGGGCCCTTTCAGGCCCTTCGGCGCCCTCTCCCGCTCACAGTGCCGGCACGTTTCGGATTCTCACCGAATTCTCTCATCCCCGCCCCTGCTTGCATCAGGCGCGGAGACATTTTGCGCGTGATTCTCTTTTGTTCCCCCAAGGGTTTCTTTTTTATCTTAGCATGGCTTCTTTTGAAAATTCTTGTAAATATTTGTTGATTTTTTGGACAAATGATGCGTCTTTGCCCCGGCGCGGACAGGCCCCCGGAGGCAGATTGCCTCCGGGGGCCCTGTGTTCCGCCCGCCGCGGTCCGCGCAGCGCCTCTGGCGCCGCTCCGCCGGGGAAGCGGCAGCGGCCCCGGCCGCTTTCGCGGCAGGGGCCGTTGTTCAGGCGGCGACAACCATTCGCGCCTTCCCATCCGCCTTATTTTCCGTGGCAGCCGCCGCAGCGGCTGCAATCGCCGCTGCAGTGTCCGCCCTTTTTGCGGGACTTCCACAGCGAGCGGATGGCCAGCGCCACCACCGCCGCCAGCACCGCCAGCACGATTCCGTATCCCAGGATTCCGGGCATTGCCGCGCCCTCCTTTCCAAATCTGCGCCGCTCACTCCGCGGCGGCCGCGGAGACGGACGTCAGGTGACGGACCTCCCCCTCCGGCTGATAGCCCTTGCGAAACAGCAGGTACAAAACCCCCGCCAGCAGCGCGAAGGCGAGGACGGTGAACACGCTAAAGGGCGCCACACCGGCGATCAGCCCGCCGATCTGATAGACCAGCATGGCGGCCCCATAGGCGAACAGGCACATGTAGCCGATGGCCCCCAGGGTCCACTTGGCGTGGTTCATCTCCCGCTTGATGGCGCCCATGGCGGCAAAGCAGGGGGCGCACAGCAGGTTGAAGACCATGAAGCTGTACGCGGTGACGCCGTTGAAATCCGCGCCGATGGCCGCCCAGATGCCCCGGCTGTCCTCCAGCAGATCGGCCGCTCCGGCGTACTGGTAGGTCACGCCGAAGAAGTTGACGACCTCCTCCTTGGCGATGAGGCCGGTGATGGTGGCGCCTGTGGCCTTCCAGGCCCAGTCGCCCACCCAGCCCAGGGGGTAGAAGATCCAGGCAATCGCGCCGCTGACGGCGGCCAGCAGGGAGTCGTTGTTGTCCGCCACCGCCTGGAACGCGCCGTCCACAAAGCCGTAGCCCTGGAGGAACCAGAGAACGATGGAGCTCAGCAAAATGACCGTGCCGGCCCGCTTGATGAAGCTCCACCCCCGCTCCCAGGTGGCCCGCAGGACGTTTCCGGCGGCGGGGGCGTGATAGGCGGGCAGCTCCATGACGAAGGGGGCGGGCTCGCCGGCAAAGGCCCTGCACTTCTTCAGCATGACGCCGGAGACCACCACTGCCGCTACGCCGATGAAATAGGCGGAGGTGGCCACCCAGGCGGAGGAGCCGAAGAGGGCCCCGGCAAAGAGGCCGATGATGGGCATCTTTGCGCCGCAGGGGATAAAGCCGGTGGTCATGATGGTCATCTTCCGGTCCCGGTCCTGCTCGATGGTCCGGGAGGCCATGATGCCGGGCACGCCGCAGCCGGTGGCCACCAGCATGGGGATGAAGCTCTTGCCGGAGAGGCCGAAGCGGCGGAAGATTCGGTCCATGATGAAGGCCACCCGGGCCATGTAGCCCACGTCCTCCAAAACGGCCAGCAGCAAAAACAGCACCAGCAGCTGGGGCACAAAGCCCAGCACCGCGCCCACGCCGGCCACGATGCCGTCTTGAATCAGTCCGTAGAGCCAGCCGTCCGTGATGCCCAGGGCGGCCAGGGCGGTGTCCAGCAGGCCGGGCACCCACTCGCCGAAGAGCACATCGTTGGCCCAGTCGGTTCCCCTGGTGCCGAGGGAGATGGACCAGTTGCCCATGGCGACGGCATAGATCAAAAACATGACGCCCGCAAAGATGGGCAGGGCCAGGATGCGGTTGGTCACCATCCGGTCGATCCGGTCGGAGGCGGACAGGCTGTGCTTCGGCGCCTTTTTCTGCACGGACCGGCTCACCACGCCGCTGATGTAGGCGTAGCGCTGGTTGGTGATGATGCTCTCCGCGTCGTCGTCCAGCTCTTTTTCACACGCGGCGATGTGCGCTTCCAGGTGGGCCGCCAATTGGGCGTCCAGATGCAGCTCCTCCAGCACCTTCTCGTCCCGCTCAAAAAGCTTGATGGCGTACCAGCGGAGATACCGCGCCTCCACCTTTCCGGCGATGGCCTCCTCCATATGGGCGATGGCGTGCTCCACGGAGCCGGTGAACACGTGGGGCAGCTCCTCCGCCGGGCCGCTCCGGGCCAGCTCCACGGCCTTTTCCGCCGCGGCCAGGCCGCCCTCGCCCTTCAGGGCGCTCATCTCCACCACCGCACAGCCCAGGGCGTCCCCTAGCTTCCGCAGGTCAATCCGGTCGCCGTTCCGGCGCACCAGGTCGATCATGTTCACCGCCACCACCACGGGCAGCCCCAGCTCGATGAGCTGGGTGGTGAGGTACAGATTCCGCTCGATGTTGGTGCCGTCCACGATGTTCAAAATGGCGTCAGGCTGCTCCTTCACCAGGTAGTTCCGGGCCACCACCTCCTCCAGCGTGTAGGGGGACAGGGAGTAGATGCCGGGCAGGTCCTGGATGATCACGTCCCTGCGGCCCTTCAGCCTGCCCTCCTTCTTCTCCACCGTGACGCCGGGCCAGTTGCCCACATATTGATTGGAGCCGGTCAAGCTGTTGAACAGCGTGGTCTTTCCGCAGTTCGGGTTGCCGGCCAGTGCAAGTTTGGTCTCCATCTCGCTCTCCTTTTCGGTATTAGTTGCGACTAACTGTCGTTTTTTAGAAAAGCGGCCTGCGCCGCCGGACTTTACTGGACCTCGATCCTCTCCGCGTCACCCTTGCGCAGGGACAGCTCATACCCCCGGACGTTCAGCTCCATGGGGTCTCCCAGCGGGGCCACCTTCCGCACGAAAATCTCCACGCCCCTGGTGATGCCCATGTCCATGATGCGGCGCCTCACCGGGCCCTCTCCGTGGAGCCTGCTCACCGTGACGGTCTCCCCCACCTTTGCCTCTTTCAATGTCTTCATACGCGCTCCTCCTCAAATCATCATCCGGCCCGCCATGGTCCGGTCCAGGGCGATCCGGCTGTCCTTCACCTGCAAAATCAGGTTTCCACCCAGCTCGCTGACCACCGTCACCTCACTGTCCACCACGAAGCCCAGCTCCGCCAGGTGCTGGCGCACCGCGTCCTTGCCCGTGATCTTCCGGATTTGAACCGTCTCTCCCGTCCGCGCCAGCGTCAGAGGCATCATACCGTCCACCCCTTTCCAGAATTAGCGTTGGCTAACTATTGGCCAAGCAATTGAGGTTAGTATTCTCTAACCTCGAATTTGACTAGAGTTTACCATGGCAAACTTCCCCTGTCAAGCGAAGCGGTCAAATTTTTCCGCCCGCGCGGTTAGTTTTGGCAAACCACATAAAACCCCGCCGTTGAATCCCGGCGTCTTTGGGAAGATGATGCACAGCGGCGCCCGCCCCCATGCGGCGGGGCGCACGGGGGCGGGCGGGAGCGGATCCGGGGGCGGCGGGTCCCCTCACCGCTTGATGTCGTAATTCATATTCATCAGATTGTGGATGCTGGCCGCGTCATCGGTGATATTGGCATCTCCCCGGATGGTGTGCTTAATCACGCTACTGGCCACCGCGAAGTTGATCATATCCATGGGCTTATAGTCGTGGATCATGGCATAGATCAGCCCGCTGGCAAAGGCATCTCCGCCGCCCACCCGGTCCAGGATGTTGAAGGTGAAGAGCTTGCTCTCAAAGGTGTGGCCCTCGTACCACATAAAGGCCTTCAGGCTGTTCTCACTGCCGCTGTGGGCGTAGCGCACATGGCGGGCGATGCACTTGAGATTCGGATAGCGCCGGATGAACGCCTGAAAAATATCGTCCTGCTGCTCGTAGCTGGGCCGGTAGGGGATGTCGTCCTTCCAGTCCCCCTTGCTGTGGTCCGCCTCATCCTTCCAGAGGTGGTAGGGCTCGATGCCCAGCAGCACGTCCACATAGGGCAGGCACTCCGTGCAGAAGTCCCGGGCCTCCTCCCAGCTCCAGAGCATGCTGCGGAAGTTGCCGTCAAAGCTGATGGTGAGGCCCTTTTCCCGGGCCACCCGCAGGCACTCCATCACCAAATAGCGGCAGTTGGGCCCCAGGGCCGGGGTGATTCCGCTGAGGTGGAGCCAAGTAAAGCCCTCCAGCAGCGCCTCGATGTCCACGGTGCGGAAATCGAACTCCGTGATGGCGCTGTGCTTGCGGTCGTAGATGACCTTGCTGGCCCGGATGCCGTAGCCCGTCTCCAGATAGTAGCTGCCCAGCCGGTGGGTGGGCGTCTGCTCCAGGGTGGTGAGAATCACCGGCGAACAGTGGACGTCGTTGCTGCGCAGCAGGCGGACGGCGCTCTTGCCCAGGCTGTTGTTGGGCACCACGCTGAAAAAGGTGCTGTCCACCCCCAGATTGGCCAGCGCCAGCGCAATGTTGGCCTCGCTGCCGCCGTAGCTGGCCTCAAAGCTGGTGGTCATGCGGATTTTCTCATAGTTGGGCGGCGTCAGGCGGAGCATGATCTCGCCGACGGTGATGAATTTGCTGCCGCTCTCGCCGTGCAGCAACGGATTCCGGTGTTCCATGGGCACTGCCTCCTTTTCCCTTGTCTGGTTTGATTGTATGCCCTGGCGGCGGGGATTGCAAGAGGCGGCTCACCGGGTGTTTTTTGAAAACCGCCCCATTTTTCGTTGAAAAACCCGCCGCGCCGTACTATACTGGTCGTATTGGGGGCAGTCCGTCCGGTTTTGGGGGCGGCCCTCTATTTTTTGACAGCGGGTGATCGCATGAAGGATACCTTTTTCTATACCCTGCACGCCATTTTGCCCATCTTGCTCATCATCGTTCTGGGCTACGGCGTGCGGCGGGTGGGCCCCTGGTCCGACGACTTCTACAAGCAGCTCAACGCCCTGTGCTTCCGGGTGTTCCTGCCGGTGCAGCTATTTTGCAACGTCTACGCCATCGACGACCTCTCCGCCATGAACTGGCGGGTCATCGCCTACCTCTTCACCAGCGTGTTCCTGTGCCTGCTGGTGGGCCTCCTGGCCGCCGGGCTGTTCATCCGCAGCCGGGCCCAGAAGGGCGTCATCGTCCAGGTGGCCTTCCGCTCCAACCAGGCCATTCTGGGCCTCCCCCTGGCCAATGCCCTGGGCGGCGCCGAGGCCATGGCCTTCGCCTCCATGGCCACCTCCGTGTGCGTGCCGCTGTTCAACGTGCTGGCGGTGATCGTGCTGACCGTCTTCGGCGGCGACGGGGACCGCCGCCCCACCCTCCGGACCCTGCTGCGCCGGGTGGTCACCAATCCGCTGATTCTGGGTGCCCTGTCCGGCCTGGCGCTGGTGTTCTTCCGCCAGCTCCTGCCGGTGGTGGACGGCCAGCCCATCTTCACCATCCGCGCCCAGCTCCCCTCCTTGTACGAGGCCCTCACCAATCTGTCCCGGGTGGCCTCCCCGGTGATGCTCTTCGTCCTGGGCACCCGGCTGAACTTCGGCGCGGTGCGCGCGCTGCTGGGCCAATTGACCCTGGGCGTCCTGCTGCGCCTGGTGGTCTGCCCCGCCATGGTCATCGGCCTGGCGGTGGCCCTGCACGGGCCCCTGGGCCTCACCACCCTGGAGATGCCCACCCTGGTGGCCGTGGCCGCCACTCCCGTGGCGGTCTCCAGCGCCGTGATGGCCCAGGAGATGGGCTGCGACGACCAGCTGGCCAACCAACTGGTGGTGTGGACCAGCGTCCTCTCCATGTTCACCGTGTTCTGCATCGTCTATCTGCTGCGCTCCGCCGGGCTGCTGTGAGGAAAACGGAAGGGGATGCCCTCCGGGGGTATCCCCCTCTGTTTTGGGGGAAACCGTCTCCCGGCACCTCGCCGCCGAGGAATGCCGCTGCCGCACAGCAGAATCGCCCCTCGGTGTGCGGATAGCGCGCCAAAAGCGGCCCTGCGCATACGCGCAGGGCCGCAGCCTTTCCGCACGCGCTTTCGCGGCGGGTTTGCAGGCGCCTCGGCGGATGTCCATAGGGCATCCGCCGAGGCGTTTTCTCATGCCAGGTGCTTTTTCAGCGTCGCCCGGACGGCGCCGGGGCCGGCCAGCTCCTCCAGGAACAGCGCCTCAATCCGGTCCGCCAGGGGGGTGGCGGTCAAATCCACGCCGAAGATGGCCGCATTGGCCAGGATGGGCCGCAGCTGGCCGGCGTAGCTCTTGGGGTCGTTCCACACGATGCCCGCAAGCTGGGCTTGCAGAGTTTCCCGCAGGGGGTCGTCGCTGACCTCCATCTCCCGGCCCTGGTCGTCCACCCCCAGGAGATACCGCATCCAGCCCGCCAGGGCCAGGGGGATGCTGACCAGATCGCCCAGGTCCCGCCCGGCGGCCAGGTAGCTCTTGATGGTCTCGCCGAAGCGGACGCCCACCTTCTGGGAGGTGTCCGTGGCGATGCGGCGGGGATCGTCGGGCATGAAGACGTTGGGCAGCCGCTGCTCCACCACCTCGTCCAAAAAGGCCCTGGGGCTGACGATGCCGGGGTCCGTCACCACCGGCAGTCCCTCCACGTAGCCCAGGCGCTTCACCAGGGCCACGATCTCCGCATCTTGCATCTCGTCGGCGATCTTGGTGTAGCCCAGCAGGCAGCCGTTGACGCTCATGGCGGTGTGCAGGGGGTTGAGGCAGGTGGTGACCTTCATCCGCTCCACCTTGTTCACGGTGTCCCGGTCGCAGAAGATGACACCCACCTGGTCCAGGGGCGGGCGGCCGTTGGGGAACTTGTCCTCGATGACCAGGTACTGGGGCCGCTCCGCGTTGACGAAGGCGGCGGTGTAGCCGCCCTTCTTGGTGACGATGGCCTCCATGCCCTCGATGCCGTCGGCGGTGAGGCTCTCCTCCACCACCTTGGAGGGGCGGGGCACGATTTTGTCGATCATGCTCCAGGGGAAGCTGACCCGGGACTCGTCGTTCAGATAGTCCAGGAAGCCCGGCTCCGCCAGGCCGTTTTCCACCCAGGCCCCGGCGATGGCGGCCACGCTGTCGTGGAAGGTCTGGCCGTTGTGGCTGCAGTTGTCGAAGCTGCACACGGCCAGGGGATAGCCCCCGGCCTGATAGCGCCAGTAGAGGAACTTGGTCAGGGTGGACATGGCGTGTTTCGTGCTGCCGGGTCCCTCCCGCCGGTCCGCCTCCACGGCGGGCAGCCAGGCGCCGTCGGGCCCGCGGAGCTGATAGCCCTTCTCCGTGATGGTGAAGGAGAGCATCTGGAGGCCCGGGTCGGTGAAGATCTCCCGGAAGCGGGCCATGGCGGACTGGTCTCCGCTGTCCGCCTTCACGCCCTCGGCGATGCTGCCGATGATCTCCCGGTCGGTGGTGGCGTCGGGGTTCAGCGTCACGGCGATGCAGAGGTTGTCGAAGGGGGCGTAGGCGATGTCCAGAATGGCGGGGTCGTTGGTGTTGGCCATCAGCAGCCCCTTGTCGGTGAGGCCCTCGTTCAGCATCCGCTGGGCCAGGGCGGCGATGTAGGCGCGGAAGATGTTGCCGGTGCCGAAGTGCACCCAGGTGGGGGCCTTTCGGGTGGCCTCCGCCACGGCGGCCACGTCGTACTGCGGCAGCTTCACATGGGCGGCGGCCCAGCCGGCCCTGTCGGCCAGGGAAGCGCGGTTCAGTTTCATGGGATCAAACCTCCGTCAAAAAATGGTCCGGCGGCTGGGACCAGCCGCCGGACAGCGCCGGGTCAGTTGGCCATCTCGGGATGGCCGTTTTCGCGGCAGATGGCCTCCCACAGGCCGCTCAGATAGGTGGCGCCCAGGGCCCGGTCGTACAATCCGTAGCCGGGCCGGCCCTCCTCGTCCCAGATCATGCGGCCGTGGTCGGGCCGGATATAGGTGTCGGGGCAGGTGTCGAACACGGCCTTCATGATGGCGTACATGTCCAGATCGCCGGTGGAGGACAGGTGGGCGGACTCCCGGAACTTCCGGTGGCCCAGGTACTTCACGTTGCGCACGTGCATGGCGCCGATGCGGTCCATCCCGCCGAAGTGGCGGACGATGGCGGGGATGTCGTTGTCCGGATTGGAGCCCAGGGACCCGGTGCACAGGCACAGGGTGTTGGCGGGGGAGTCATGGAGCTTCACCATGATGTCGTAGTCCGCCTGGCTGTGGGTGATGCGGGGCAGGCCGAAGACGGGCCAGGCCGGGTCGTCGGGATGGCAGGCCATCTTCACGCCCATCTCCTCGCAGGTGGGAATCACACCGTCCAGGAAATAGCGGAAGTTCTCCCGCAGCTTCGCCTGGTCGATGTCCCGATAGATGGCCAGCACCCGCTCCAAATCCGCCAGGCGCTCCGGCTCCCAGCCGGGCAGGGAGATGCCGTGGCAGTCGTCCAGGGTCTTTTTCACCAGGTCCACCGGGGTCATCTCCCCCAGCTCCTGCTCGTCGAAATAGAGGGAGTTGGACCCGTCCTCGGGAATCACCCGGGCCAGGTCGGTACGCAGCCAGTCAAACACCGGCATGAAGTTGTAGATGATGACCTTCACGCCCACCTTGGCCAGGTTGCGGATGGTCTCGCAGTAGTTGGCGATATACTGGTCCCGGGTGGGCAGGCCCATCTTGATGTCCTCATGGACGTTGACGGACTCGATGACCTCGCACTCCAGCCCGGCTGCGCGGATGTGGTCCACATAGGCCTTGCACTCCTCGTAGGTCCACACCTCGCCGGCGGCCTTCTCGTCCAGCACGCCCATGAGGCCGCTCATGCCGGGAATCTGCTTGATCTTCTTCAGGGAGATGGGGTCACGGCCCTCGCCGTACCAGCGAAACGTCATTTTCATACGCGGATTCCTCCTGTCAGTTTTTGTCACTCATCGCACTTCCACAGGCCCAGGGCCGGGGTGCCTACAAAATAGATCTCCTCGCCGTCGGGCAGGGTGTTCCACCCCTCCCTCAGGGTGTGGGGGTCGTAGCGCCGGCTGGCCTCGCCGTAGTCCGCCCATTGGTAGCCCACGCTCTCGATCTCCTCCCGGCTCATCTGCTCCGGCCGGGTGCAGTAGGTGACGGTGAAGCGGCCGTCGGTGCTGCCCTGAATCAGGTGGGCGGCGCTCATGATCTTGTCCGTGCCGAAGGCCCCCCGGTTGAAGAGGTCCAGCACGTAGTCCCGGCCCTTGTAGCCGAACCTCCGGGTCATGGCGTCCATCTCCTCGTTCTCGCCGAAGGCCCGGACGCCGGGGGCCAGAATCACCAGCTCGCCGCCGTCTGCCACGATCATGCGGGTGCGGTAGATGCCCTTGTTGCCCACCCAGGTGGTTTTCAGTTCCTCCGGGTCCAGATAGGTGACCACCTTTTTGGCCCGGCGCTCCACGTGGACGATATTCAGCTCCTGGCTCAGCGCGCAGGCCTTTTCAAAGGGGGCGCGGCTCTCCCCGATATACAGGCCGTTGAGCCGGGTCTCCCCGTTTTCCCGGGTGGTGACGGTCTGGAGGAACACCACCGGCAGCTTGCCGTCGATGAAGTGGCGCTGGGCGTAGTCGTACAGCACCCGGGCGGGGCAGTCCCGCACGCCCAGGGCCCGCTCCATGCCGCAGATGGCGGAGAGCATGTGGCTCTTGTTGATCATGCCCCGGCCTCCTAGGCCCACGAAGAGGTTTTTGGAGTAGTTGGCCATGCCCACCACCTCGTGGGGCACCACCTGGCCCACGGACAGAATCAGGTCGAAGCCGCCGTCCAGGAGCAGATGGTTTACCTCCACCTCGATATCGGTGACGTACAGCCCCCGGCTGATCTCCCCCACCACCTGGGCGGGAATCGTGCCCAGCACGGTGGTGTCGCTCTGCCAGCGGTGAATGAGGATGTCCCCGTCGGGCACCGCGTCGCCGAAGAACTTCTCCTTCTCCTCGGCGCTGAGGGGCATGTGGGTACCCAGGGCCGGCATCACCTTCACCTCGGCCCCCATGGCCCTCAGCCGGGGATAGAGGATTTTGGTCAGCTCGCCGGCAAAGCTGTAACAGCGGGTGTAGTCCGGGGGCACGATCAGGACCTTTTTTACCCCCGCGTACTGGGCCAGCAGCGCGTCGCACAGGGCGGCGGCCCGCTCCAGGGAAATCCCGGAGCGGTCGGTGCAGTCAATTTCTTTCATCCGTTTTCTCCTATTCCTGTCCTCCGGCGCGAAGGGGGCGCCGGGCCCGGAGCGCGGCCCGTCCGGCGGTGGACGGGCCGCGGCAGGCGCTTGCTCAGTCGGCCACCTTGACGATGACTTTGATATAGTCGCCGGGGTTCTTCTCGTTGTCGATGATGGTGGCGGGGGCCTCGTCCATGGGAATGATCTTGGTGACGGTGTCCATCAGCTTCACCCGGCCGGCGTGCAGCAACTCCAGCGCCTCCTCGAACTCGCCGGCGCTGGTGCGGGCGCCCCGGATGTCGATCTCCTTGCGGGTGATCATGTCGGTGGGGAGGCTGGTCTCCTGCTTGGGCCAGCCAGTGAAGGTGATGCGGCCGGCGTGGCACACCATGTCCAGGCTCTGGCGGATCAGCACGTTGGCGCCGGAGCACTCCATGACCAGCTGGGCGCCCTCGCCGGTGATCTCCCGGACCTTCTCCACGGCGTTGACCTCCTTGCTGTTGATGGTGTACTCCACGCCCATCTCCTTGGCGAAGTCCAGCCGCTCCTGCACGATGTCGATGATGATGGCGTGGGCGCCGTAGGCCTCGGCGGCCATACCGGCGTACAGGCCGATGGGGCCGGCGCCCAGGATGGCCACGTACTCGCCGCTCTTCAGCCCGCCCCGGTGGATGCCGTGGAGGGCGATGGTCAGCGGCTCGGCCAGGGCGCCCATCTCATAGCTCATCCCCTCGGGCAGGGGCACCAGGAGAGAGGCGGGGTGGCAGAAGTACTCGCACATGCCGCCGTCCACGTGGACGCCCAGCACGTGGAGGTCCGTGCAGCAGTTGGTGCGGCCGATGGAGCAGGCGTAGCAGTGGCCGCAGTAGATGTAGGGGTCCACCGCCACCCGGTCGCCCACCTTCAGCCCCTTGGGGTTCTGGGCGGGATCGGCGGGAATGCTGACGATTTCGCCGCTGAGCTCATGGCCGATGACCCGGGGATAGCTCACCAGGCCGTTGGTGCCCCGGAAGGCGCCGATGTCGCTGCCGCAGACGGCGGCGCAGTGAATTTTGAGCAAGGCCTCGCCCTCCTTGGGCGCAGGCATGGGCTGGTCCACGCAGGCAACGTTCCAGGGCTCGGCAAATTTGATGGCTTTCATAATCGTTTCCCCTTTTTTCTAAAAAATCGGATGGCCGCGGCGTCTCCGAGCAGGCCGGATTTCTCTCCCGAGACGTCGCACGTCTTATGTCCCCATTATAAGCGCCGCCCCACAAAAACGCCAGACATAGTATTGACCAAATGTTGCGGGGGAAAACTGTACAGTATTCTGAAACTCCGGAAAATCCGCCGTTTTTCCGCCGAGAAAAATGCCAATACCTTGACAATTCCCCGGGGAAGTGCGTATATAATAAAGAAAGAAACATGGGACGTCCTATGCCCCGGCCGCACCCCGGCCGGCATTTGAGAAAAGACTGGAGCCTATCATGTCTGATACGATTTTTGAGACGGTGCGGGATAAGGAGAGCCCCCTGGCGGAGCAGGCGGCGGACCAGATCAGTCAGCTGATCATCGACCGCCAGCTCACCAATGGGGAGAAGCTCCCCAACGAATTTGAGCTGGCGGAACAGCTAAACGTGGGCCGGGGCACGGTGCGGGAGGCGGTGAAGCTGCTGGTGGCCCGGAACGTGCTGGAAATCCGCCGGGGCCGGGGGACCTTCGTCACCCACCAGACCGGCGTCATCCATGACCCCCTGGGCTTTGCCTACATGCCGGACCAGCTCCGTCTGGCCCACGAGCTGCTGGATATCCGGCTGAACATCGAGCCCTGGGTGGCCTCCCTGGCGGCCCAGCAGGCCACGGCCCGGGATGTGGAGGAGCTGGGGCAGCTGTGCCGGGAGGTGGAGGAGCTGATCCACGCCGGGCAGAACCACCTGCTGCGGGATGAGGCCTTCCACGTCCGCATCGCCAGCTGCACCCAAAACCGGGTGATCGAAAAGCTGCTGCCGGTCATCACCTACGCCGTCCGCCTCTTCGGCCAGCTGACGGACCAGCGCATCTACCAGGAGACCATTGAGACCCACCGCCGCGTGGTGGACGCTATCGCCCGCCACGACCCAGCGGCGGCCCGGACCGCTATGCACGAGCACCTGATGGGGAACCTGCGCTTCATCACGGAGCAGGAGCGCCGCTGACCGCCGGGTGCCCCTCTCCATATGAAAAACGACCGCCCGTGGGCGGTCGTTTTTGCTGTTTGCAGCGGTTCGCCGCCGGAGCGGCGAAAGACATGCTCCGCCGCGGCTCCCACACGGCAGAGCCGCCCGGTCCGCAAAGGTGCAGGCGGCGCACCGCCCACGCGCAAAGCGGGCCGCAGCTCTCTCGAAAACGCGCCTGCGGCACTCTTTTGAGAACGGAAAACGACCGCCCATAGGGCGGTCGTTTTCTTGCGGGAGTGCAGGCCGTTCAGCCCGCCTCCACCGGAGTCTCGGCGGGAGTCTCCTCCCGGGGCTTCTTCCGGCGGAAGCCGTGGCTGAAGTTGTCGATGACGGAGTAGTACACCGGGGTGAACAACAGCGTCACCACGGTGGAGATGATCATGCCGCTCATCATGGTGATGCCCATGTCGCTCATCATCTCGTTGGTGTTGCCGATGCCCAGGGCCATGGGGACCATCGCGAGAACCGTGGTCAGGGTGGTCATCATGACGGGGCGCACCCGCAGCGGGCAGGCGTTCAGAATGGCCTGCTCCCGGCTCTCCCCCATCTCCCGGCGGACCTTGATGTAATCCACCAGGATGATGGAGCTGTTGACCACGGTGCCTGCCAGCATAATGAGGGCCACCAGGGAGATCATGGACAGGTCCCGGCCCGTCAGGGGCAGGGCAAACAGGGCGCCTGTGAAGGCCACCGGCAAAATCATCATGACGATGACCGGCATCGCGAAGGACTCAAACTGGGCCGCCAGCACGAAGTACACCAGGCCCAGCGCCACCAGCAGCGCCAGCAGCAGATCGCCGAAGGACTCCATCATGTCCTCAAAGGCGCCCGCCGTCTCCGCGGTGTAGCCCTCGGGCAGGGCATACTGGTCCAGCAGGACGTTGATCCTCTGGGTTATGGCGGTGGTGTCGCCGCTGATGGTGTCGCCGCTGATGGTCACCTGCCGGGACTGGTTCACCCGGCTGATGGTCTGGGGCGCCTGGACCACATTGATCCGGGCCACGGCGGACAGCGGCACATAGCCGCCGGTGCCGGTGGACACGGGCATGGAGCGCAGGGCGTCCAGACTGGCGGAGGCCGCGCCGTCGCCCTTCACCACCACGTCCAGCTCCTTGTTGTCGATAGTGACGGTGGTGGCGGTGGCGCCGGTGAGCTCCGCCCGGACGGCGGCGCCCACGGCGGCGGCGGTGAGGCCGTACTGGGAGGCGGCCTCCCGGTTCATGGTGACCCGCACCTGGGGCACCTGCTCCGACAGGGAGTTGGTGACGTCCACGGCGTCCTCCAGCCCGGCGATCTCCGCTGTCAGATCCTTGGCGATCATGGAGAGGGTGTCGTAATCGTCGCCGCTGATCTCCACACTGATGTCGCTGCCGCTCATCGAGCCGCTCATGCCGGAGGAGCTGACGGTGATCTCGCAGCCGGCGATATCCTGGAGCTTGGTCCGCAGGTCCGCCGCCACCTCAGCGGAGGTCCGGCGGCGCTCGCTCCTGTCCACCAGGGTCATGCCCATGGTGGTGGAGTTGCCGCCGGACATCATGGACCCGGAGCCGCTGGAGGCCATGTAGTACATCTCATCCAGCTCCGGCACCTGGGCCTCCACGATGGCGCTCACCCGGTCGGCGATGGCGGCGGATTCCTCCACGCTGGAGCCGATGGGCATGCCGATGGTAATGGAAACCTGGCCCTGATCCATCTCGGGAATCATGACCATTTTGGTGGACAGGCAGCACACGGTGAAGACGGCCACCAGGCCCACAGACACCAGCATCCCGGTTTTCAGATGGTAGATGAAATACTCCAGCAGCCGCATATACAGGCGGTTCAGCCGCCCGACCCAGCCGCCGATTCTGGTGGACACGGCGCCGTGCTTTTTCTCCGCGCGGCGCATCTGGTCCCGGTGGACCTTGGTCTCGTCCAGCAGCATGTAGCACAGCAGCGGCACCAGCGTCAGGGCGATGGCCAGGGACGCGAGGATCAAAAAGGCGATGGTCAGGCAGAAGTCCTTGAACATCATGCCCGCCATGCCGCCGGAGAGGCCCAGGGGCAAAAACACCGCCACAGTGGTGAGGGTGGAGGCCACCACGGAGGAGGTGACCTCCTTGGCCCCGTCCACGCAGGCGCTCAGGCGGTCGTGGCCCTCTCCCGCGAAGCGGTAGATGTTCTCCAGCACCACGATGGAGTTATCCACAATCATGCCCACGCCCATGGCGATGCCGCCCAAACTCATCATGTTCAGCGTCAGGTCGAAGACGTTCATCAAAATGAACACCGTCAGGATACACACGGGCATGGAGATGGCGATGGTCATGGTGGCGCCCCAGCGGCGCAGGAACACAAACACCACCGCCGCCGCCAGAACCACGCCCAGAATGATGTTCTGCAGGGCGGACTGCACGGACAGATTGATGTAGTCGGAGGCCAGATAGGGCACACTGTATTGGATGGACTGGTTCTCCGCCGCCAGCTCCGCCATCCGCTTTTCCACCGCCTCGGCGGCGGCCACCTCGTTGGAGCCGGACTGCTTGGAGATCTGGAGCAGCACGCAGTTGGTACCGTTCATCTTGGCCACGGTTTTGGAGTCCTCCGTCTCCAGGGACACCTCCGCCACCTCGCCCAGGCGGATACTGCCCCCAGTGGGCAGGGAGACCAGCATGTTGCTCACGTCCTCCACGGACTGGAACTTGGCGTCGGTGGAGACCGTCAGGGTCTTGGAGCCGTTGTGCAGGTCGCCGCCGGGATACAGCAGGTTTTCCGCCCCCAGGAACTGGGAGATGTAGCTGTTGGTAAGGCCGAAGCCCGCCGCCCGGGCGGGGTCGATCCGCACCGCCACCTGCTGGTTCACGCCGCCGAAGACGTCCACGGAGGCCACGCCGTCAATCCGCTCCAGGGCGGGGGCCACCACGTCCTCCGCCAGGGCCTGGAGGTCCGCCAGATCGTCGCCCACCAGGGCCACCATGGCGGTGGGCATCATGTCGCTGATGTTCAGGTTGACGATGATGGGGTCCATGGCGCCGTCGGGCAGGGAGAGCAAGTCGAACTGCTCCCGCAGCTTGGTGGCGGCAACGTCCAGGTCCGTCCCCTCCACGTAGGTGATCTGGACCTGGCTGACGCCGTCGGAGGAGGTGGAGGCCACCTCATCCACGCCGGAGACGGACATGATGGCCGTCTCCAGGGGGCGGCTCACCAGCTCCTCAATGTCGCTGGGGGTGGCGCCGTTGTAATAGCACACCACCACCGCCATGGGGGCCTCCATATCCGGCAGCAGCGACATCTGCAGCTGGGTGGTGAAAACCGCGCCGAAAATCACGATCATAATGACCGCCAGCAGCGTCGTCACCCGGTGCTTGATACAGAACTTTGCCGTACTCATGCGTTATGACTCCTCCCCGCTGACGATGCGGACAGGGTCTCCGTCGGAGAGGTAGGCCTGCCCAACGGTCACCAGCTGCTGTCCCTCGGAAAGGCCGGAGGTGATCTCTGTGACGCCGCCGCCGGTCAGGCCCGTGGTCACCTCCAGATACTTGGCGGTGTTGTCCTCCACCACATAGACGAACTGGGTCTCGCCGCTGGTGAGGATGGCCTCGGCGGGCACCACCACCGCGTTTTCAGAGACGTCGGTGTGGAAGGTCACGTCGGCAAACATGCCGGAGAGCAGCCCGCCCACATCCGAGGGCACCGTCAGCGTGACGGTGTAGAGCTTGGTCTGCTGGCTGGCCGCCTTCTCCACGGAGCGGATGGTGGCGGAGAAGGCCTGGTCCACGGCGCTGACGTACACATCCGCCGTATCCCCGGTATTCAGCTTGGGCACCAGGGCCTCGGACACGGAGGCGGTGACCTTCATCTGGTCCGCGCCGTCGATGACCGCCAGGGGCATGGCGGTGGAGATGAAGGCGTTTTCCACCGCGTTCATGGTCACCAGCGTGCCCGCCATGGGGGCGATGACATTGCCGGCGCCGTCCACGTTCTCCAGGGCGGTATCCAGCTGCTCCAGGCCGGACTTGGCGTTCTGCATCCCGGCCTCCAGCTGGGCCAGGGAGGAGTTCCGGGTGGCGATGGCGGACTGGAGCTGCAAATCCGCCTGGTCAATCTCAATCTGGGAGGCCGCGCCGATCTCGTACAGGGCCTTCAGATCGTTGACGGTCTTTTGATACAGGTTCACCTGGGCATCCAGCACCCGCTTCTGGTCCTGATAGCTCTGCACGGCGGAGTCGTAGCTGATGCGGGCCGCGCTGTAGGAGGAGAGGGTGCTGTCCAGGTCCAGGGTGCACAAAATGTCTCCGGCGGACACCGTGTCGCCCGCGTGGGCGTAGACGGCGGTGCACTTGGCGGCGGTGGCGATCATGATGGTGGATTCGTTGTCCGCCGCGATCCTGCCGGAGATTTTGTTGTCCGTGGCGATGGTATCCACCGTCACGGTCTCCACCTGGACGGCGGTTCCCGCCGCCTGGGGCTCCTCCACCGGCGCGTCCGCGCCGCAGGCGGTCAGGGAAAGGGTCACGGCGGCCGCCAGCAGAAGCGTTTTCATCCGATATGTATTCATGGTGTGTCGGTCCTCCTCAAATCAGTTCAAAATGCCGTGCTGCACGGCCCAGCAGTAGCTGTTGTAGGCGGAAAACAGGTCGTTGGAGGCGCTTTTCACCGTCTCCTCCGCCGCGCGGAGGGCGTCCTCCGCGTCCAGCAGGTCGTTTTGGGAGAGGGTCCCCTGCCGGTGCTTGAGCTCCATGGAGGCGTACTCCGCCTGCTGGGCCGCCAGGGACACCCGGGCGGCGTTCAGAATCTGGCGGTAATCCTGGACCTGGGCATACAGCGTGCCGAAGCGCAGCTCATAGTCCTGGATGGCGGCGTTATAGGTGTACTGGGCGGCCTGCCAGTTGCTCTTGGCCTGCCGGAACTGCACCTTGCTCTCCCGGTAGCCGGTGTCCACGCCCACATCGTCGTAGTTCTCCTTGGCGTCCTCCAGCTCCTTCTGGGCGGCCAGCAGCTCATAGCTCTTCGACTTGGCCGCCGCCAAGTCCTTCTCCATGTTCAGCGCGGAGAGCTGCTCCTCCGTCACCGCCGGCACGTCGCCCAGCCGGATGGTGCCGGTCTGCTCCGCGCCCATCAGCGTCTCCAGCTGGAGCTTGTAGTTGCCGATGTTCATCTGCAGGGTCTCCAGGCCGCTGACCAGAGAGGAGCGGCCCGCCTTGGTCTGCTCCAGCTGCAGCGCGGAGATCTGCCCCAGCTGATAGCGCAGTTCCATCTCCTCCACCATGCGGTTCATGGCGGCCAGCTGCCGCTGGAGGGCGGCCTCCTGGGTCTCCATGGCCGCCAGGGCCGTATACATGGTCTCGCCGCCCATCACAATCTGGTCCTGGAGATTTTCCAGCTGCCGCTGCAGCACGGCGTTGTCCTTTTGGAGCTTGCCCTCCTTCAGATCGTCCAGCTGATCCCGCAGGGATGTGGTGGCCTGCTGCAGCTGCTCGTAGGCATAGGAGTCCCCGCCGTCGCCGAAAAGGCGGGTGAACTGCTTGGCCTTGCCGAGATTGCTGATGGCGTCCCGCAGCTCCTCGGCCATGTCCTCATAGTCCATGGTCTCCAGCAGCGCCACATTCTGTTCCAGGGCCAGCAGCTGCAGGTTGTTTTCCCGGATGCGCCGCTCCAAATTGGCAAAGCTGACGGTGCCCACGGCGTCCGGCACGATTTCCACCGATTCCGCCAGGGCCTTCCCCGTCTCGGGGTCCACGGCGGGCGCCGGGTCCGGGCCCGCGGGGGCGGTCTCCTCCGTCTTCGCGGCGGCGGGGAGCTCCGTTTCGGCGTTTGCCGCCTGCTCCGCCTGCCGCCGTTCCTCCTCCGCCAGAGCTTCCAGCTCCTCCTCGCTGCGAATGGCCATCCCGTCGGCCAGGGCCGTCATCATGCCCAGCGACAGCGCCAGGGCCAGGGCCAGCAGCAATGCAATGATCCGTTGTTTCATGGGTTCCTCCTTATGCCGTCTCCGGTCGGTACGCCATAGAAAACGCACCGTACTTGATAATCTCCAGCTGGTCCCGCAGGCGCCGGCGGTATTCCTCCGCCCCCTCCGGCCGGGTCAGACTGTCCATCACCGCGCAGCCCAAGGCCATCAGCGCCAGGCTGAACACCAGCCAGACAAACTCCGGGTCCCTCCGGCGAAAGCCGGTCAGATCCACCTTCTCCCGCACCTGCTCCAGCAGTTCCATCGCAGGCTTGGGGGGCACCATCTTCTGCATATCCATTCCCGGATTGCTCCGGAGAATCTGGATACACCGCTCCAGCTGCGGCACCGCCGCGTCCCGCCGCTGAAACTGCTCGTAGCAGTCCAGCTGGGCCTGGAAGATGTCCCCGCCGGCATCCTCCACCACCTGGCGGTAGGTCTCCGCAAACCGCTCCCGGACCTCGGTGAGCAGATAGGAAAACAGGTCCTCTTTGTCCTCAAAATACTGGTAGAAGCTGCCCCGGGGCACCCCCGCCCGCCGCACGATCTGATTGATGGAGACATCCGCGAAGCTCACACGGGTGAACTCCTCCCAGGCCGCGTCCAAAAAGCGGGTCCGCTTTTCCTGCGGCAGCCGCAAAAAGGTCTCCTTACACATGGAATCCCCCTTTTCCAGAAAATGACACCCTGTCACTTTGTGACAAACTGTCATTGATTATACGCATTCCACCCCCTCCTGTCAACTCGTTTTCCCGTCAAGAAGTGTTAATATTTTGTGAAGTCCCCCGGCGGCAAAAAACCTCCGGCAAACCGCACAGGCGGCTCGCCGGAGGCACTTGTTTTTTTGTGAGGGATGGAGATTCAGTCCAGCAGGCCGAAAAAGCGCAGCGCCGTGCCGATCTCCCGGTCCCAATAGTCGAAATTGTGCATCCCGGGGCTGACCTGAAAGGTGTGGTCCAGCCCGGGGCACTCCGTCCGGAAAAAGTCGGCCAGCTCCCGGTTCACCGGCAGCAAAGGATCGTCGTCCCCGCACAGCTGGAGGAGGCGGGGCTTGGGGCCGTCGGCGCGGCTCCGCTCCCGGGCCAGCCGCTTCAGGCTGAACGGCGTGGACTCATAGTCCTCCTCCGGGCCGAACACCTGCCGGAAGTTCCGTCCCACCTCCGAGAGCTCCGGAATGGCCAGCCCCCGCTCCGCGGAGCCGGGGCCCAGGTCCATCCGGTCCAGCCGCACCGCCGTGGACAGCCCCGCCGCCGCGGCGTACCGCTCCGGACAGGCCAGGGCCGCCCGCAGGGCGCCGTAGCCCCCCATGGACATCCCCGCGATGAAGGTCTCCTCCCGCCGGGGCGAGAAGTGGAACCAGTTGCCCAGGGCCCGGGGCAGCTCCTCCGTCAAATAGGTGCCGTAGCGGTGGGTGGCGGCTCCGTCCACATAGCAGCCCCGGCTGCCGTTGGGCATCACCACGATCACGTCCGTGTTTTGCAGATAGGACTCCAGCCGGGTCAGCCGGAGCCAGCTGGTGTGGTCCTGGCCGTGGCCGTGGAGCAGATACAGCACCGGGTAGGGCGCCCCCTCCCGGGACCGGTGGGGCACGCCCCGCCGCTCCGGCAGAAGCAGCGTCACCTGGGTGTTCATCGCCAGCTCATAGGAATACAGGTCCAGATTGCAGACAGCCATAAAACAGACTCCTTTGATTCAATTGCTCAGCCGGCGCCCTGCCAGGGCACCAGCCGGCGGTTCTCCTTCTCCCCCTCGTCCTGGGTCTTGGCGTAGCTCTCCGGGCTGACGCCCATGATCCGGCGGAAGGTGTTGTAAAAGGTGCAGTAGTTCTGAAAGCCCACCTCCATGGCGATCTCCGTCAGGGGGGTCCCCTTGCCCATCAGCAGCGTGGCGGTGTTGATCCGCTTTTCGTCGATGTACAGCTTCAGCGTGCTGCGGGTAATGTTCTTGAAGGTCCGGGAGAGGTAGGTGGGGTTGTAATTGGTCACCCGGCCCAGGGTTTTCAGGCTCAGGTCCTCCCCGATGTGGAGGTTGATGTAGTTGATGAGCTCGCACACCAGGTTGTCCTGCCGGGTCAGGGGAGCGCCGCCGTTGTTGAAGCGCAGGAAGTCGTCCTGGAGGTAGGCCAGCATCTGGTGGAGGATGCCCAGCTGGAACACCATTTTTCCGTGTTCCAGGGAGCAGTCCTGAAAGGCGTTGATGAGGTCGATGTACTTGTGGATGTCCAGAGACCCCAAGTGCAGCACCGGATAGCTGCTGCCATTCCGGCTGAAAATCTGGGTCAGGTTGTCGTTTTTGGTGGAGCAGGACATGACGAAGTTGAAGGTCAGCCCCACGCTGAAGCGCATGTGCTGGTCGTTGTCCCCCACCAGCCACACGTGCTCGTCCATCAAATCGCAGCGCACAATGTCCCCGAAATTGATCTCATACTCCTGATCCAGCAGCCGGAAGCGGGCGGGCTCCTTGCCCAGATAGATCACGAACTCGTAAAAATCGTGAAAATGGAACAGGGGGGCCTTGTTCTTCCCGTTTTGGTGCAGCTCCGCGTCGAAGCCGAACTGGTCCGTGTTGTTGGAGAAATGGGCGGCGTCGCCGGAGAAGGCGGACGTATGCAGTTCCTGTGTCTGTGCCATCGGCGTGTACCTGATACGGCGGGAGACGCGCTCTTCCCGCCGCCCTTCCTTGGGATATAAAAAACCGATTTTTCGAGGCGCGGCCGCTCTTTTCTGGGAGCGGCATCCAATTCCAAAAAACGATCGCTCTTTTTCAGAATTCAGACGTTTTCCCGCATTTTTTCGGCAAAATTAAGGGCCGTCCTTCGCCGCCGGGCGAAATCCAGCGCGCCGCTTTCCCGAAAATGTATCATAATGATATCACACCATCCAAAAAATTTCAATCCCAGGCACCAAATTCCAGGATTTTCACCGCATTTTGCCGCGGCGGCGGAAAAAAACAACCTCCCGGCACAGAAAACCGTGTCGGGAGGCCGTCAGGCGCAGGTCAGCGGATGCCTTCCTTGGCCAGCAGTTCCAGAATGCGGGCGTCGTCCTCGATGGTGGCGTTGGGCATGGGGAAGGTCCCCGCGCTGGAGGCGGCGATGCCCCGGAGCTTGATGGCCTCCTTCAAAACGGGCAGGAAGGGGCTGCGGATGTTGTACAGGTCCATCAGCCGGTCGATGCGCTGCTGGCCCCTGGCAATGCCCTCCAGGTCGTTCTCCCGGAAGGCCCGGACCCAGGCGGAGGTGATCTCCGGCACCAGGTTGCTCAGCGCGGCGATGCAGCCGTCGCCGCCGGACATCACGTTGCGGGCGAAGTTGTCGTCAAAGCCGGAGTAGATCTCGAAGGAGGGCACCCGGCTCTTGACCACTTTGATCAGTTCCCGCGTGTGATCCATCCCGCTGATGGTGTCCTTCAGTCCCACGATGTTGGGATGCATCAGCGCCAGGCGCAACACCGTCTCCGGGGGGACGGTGTAGCCGGTGTTGTCGGGGAAGTTGTAGATGTAGATGGGGCCGTGGATCTCCTTGGCCAGGCGGTCATAGTACTGCAGCAGGGCCTCGGCGCCGAAGTGGAAGTAGTACGGAGGCAGGATCATCACGGCGTCGGCGCCGGCGTCCAGGCAGTAGTTGGAGAAATCCACAATCTCGTTGGCCACCATGCTGGACGTGCCGATGATGAGCTTCACCCGGTGGTCCACCTTCTCGATGGCGAATTTGGCCATCTCCCGGCGCTGGTCCATATTCAGGGCGAAGAACTCGCTGGAGCTGCCCTCCACCAGAATGCCGTCGATGCCGTTTTCAATCAGGTTGTTGTACAGCCGCTCCTGGCTGACCAGATCCAGGGTACCGTCCTCGTTAAAGAGGGTAATCGCAGGGGCAAGATATGCCGCTTTCATAGTGCATTTCCCTTTCCTTGTCTGTTTCTTCATCTGTCGTTTCCTTCGCATCACAGTTCATGCAGCTCGGCGGCAAGCTTCTCATAGGCCCCCAGCAGCAAAAAGATATCTGCGCCGACGGTGACGGAGTCGAAACCCAGCTCCGCCATCCGGTGGGCGGAGGCCGCGTCATTGCTGTAGATCATGGCCAGCTTGCCGCTGCGGTGGCAGGCCTCCAGCACGCTGCGCATCGCGGAGCGCACCGGGGCCGCGTCCACCTGCAGGGGGCAGCCCAGGGCGATGGAGATGTCCATGGGCCCCACGAAAATGCCGTCCACGCCGTCCATCGCCGCAATCTCCTCGATATGCTCCAGGCACCCCAGGGTCTCGCACTGGGGGAGCAGCAGCGTCTGGCGGTTGCTGTTGTCCATGTACGCCTCCGGTCCCTGGCGGGAGATCCCGTCGGTTCCCCACCGCCCGTCCCGGGTGGGGGCGTAGCCCCGGCTCCCCAGGGGGGCGAACTTGGCGTAGCGGACCAGGGTTCGCACCTCCTCCACCGTCTCCACCGCCGGGACAATCAGCCCCTGGGCGCCGGCGTCCAGCCCGTGGAGCACCGCCCGGCGGCTGATCTCCGGAATCCGCACCAGCGGGCACAGCCCGCCGGCGTCCGCCGCGATGACGGCGCCGGCGATGAAGTCCTCCCCCAGTGCCGCGTGCTCGGCGTCGATCACCACGTAGTCCAGCCCCGCGCAGGCGATGTTCTCAATGGCGGCCACGCTCTTGATCTGGGAAAACGTGCCGTAGGAGGTGCGGCCCTCCCGGCGCTTTTTTAATAATGTATTCACGCCGCCGCGGCTTATTCCAGGCCGCCGCCCTGCATGGCGGAGCGGGCGTTCTGGGTGTACATCCGGTAGAAGCCCTTCCGGGGCTCACGGGGGATGATGCCCTTCTCGGAGCGCTTCTTCAGCTCGGCGGTGGCCTCCTCCACCGTGCAGGGCACGCCGTGGATGCCGGTCATGTTCAGCGTACGGTTGCTCACGCTGTAGGACACCAGGTCTCCCTCCTCCAGGAAGGCGATGGGGCCGCCGGCGGCAGCCTCGGGGCTGACGTGGCCGATGGCGGCGCCGCGGGTGGCGCCGGAGAAGCGGCCGTCGGTGATGAGGGCCACGGAGCCGTTGATCCGCTCGTCGCAGCAGATGGCCTCGGTGGTGGCCACCATCTCGGGCATGCCGCAGCCGCGGGGGCCCTCGTAGCGGACGATGATGACCTCGTTGGGGTTGATCTCCCCCTTGGCGACGGCCTCATAGGCGTCGTCCTCGGAGTTGTACACCCGGGCCTTGGCGTTGACCACCTCGCGCTGGTCCTCCGCGCAGGCGGCGTACTTCACCACGGAGCCGTCGGGGGCGATGTTGCCCTTCAAGATGGCGACGGAGCCCTTCTCGTGGGCCTTCGCCACAGGGAAGATCACCTGGTCCCGGGTGAGGCCGTAGTTGTTCAGGTATCCCAGGTTGCGGTCGAACCAGTTGTCCTTCTGCAAATCCTCCAGGTTCTCGCCCAGGGTCTTGCCGGTGACGGTCATCACGTCCATGTCCAGCATATCCCGCAGCATCCACTGCACCATGGGCACGCCGCCGGCGAACCAGAAGGACTCGGTCAGCTGGGTGCCGGAGGGATAGATGTTGCCGATGTGGGGCACCTGGTGGTTGATCTCGTCGAACAGCTCGATGGGCATCTCATAGCCCATCTCCCGGGCGATGGAGGGCAGGTGCAGCGTGGCGTTGGTGGAGCCGCCGATGGCGCTGTGGATGATGATGGCATTGCGGAAGGCGGCGGGGGTCATGATCTTGCTGGGGGTGATGCCCTTTTCCGCCAGCTCCATGATCTGGCGGCCGGCCTGGCGGGAGTACTGCAGCAGATCCCGCATGGTGGCGGGCACCAGGGCCGCGCCGGGCAGGGTCAATCCCAGGGCCTCGGCCAGGCACTGCATGGTGGAGGCGGTGCCCAGGAAGGTGCACGCGCCCACGGAGGGGCAGCCGGTCAGCTTGTAGTCCCGGACCTCCTGGGGGGTGATGGCGCCGTCCCGCTTCTCCCGCAGGGAGATGTCGCCGGCGACGATGGAGGTGGTCATGTTGGGGCCGGGCCGCATGGAGCCGCCGGGCATGAAGATGGTGGGAATGTCCAGCCGGGCGGCGGCCTTCAGGTGGGCGGGGATGGACTTGTCGCAGCTGGAGGCCAGGATCATGCCGTCCCAGGGCACGGCGCAGCCGTGAATCTCCACCATGTTGGCGATGGCCTCCCGGGAGGCCAGCACGAAGTTCATGCCGTCGTGGCCCTGGGTGCAGCCGTCGCAGATGTCGGTGGCGTAGTATTTGGCGGGCTTGCCGCCCTTTTCATACACGCCGTAGACCGCCTGCTCCACCATCTGATTGAGGTGGTAGCTGCCGGGGTGGGAGTCGCCGTAGACGCTCTCCACCATGATCTGCGGCTTGGTGATGTCGATGTCGTCCCAGCCGGTGCCCATTTCCAGAGCGTCGAACTGTGCCCAGAATTTTCTCTCATTCAAGCTCTTCTGAATCATAATGCTCTCCTCTTTTTTATTTTCAGATTTCCGGTATCAAAATCAGCAGCCGTGCCACGCCCGAATGGGCCTCGCCGCCCGCTTTTTTTCAAACGCCTATGGATGCCTGCCAAGATGCCGGAGCCCTCCGGCGGGTGGCGCCGGAAGGGGGTACGTTCCCTGATGCCACGATATCAAAAAACGGACCGGATTGCAACTGTTTCCTTGACCTCCCGCTATGAAAAAGCAACTTGGCGCGAAGCCGCCGCCCCCAATTGGAAAGGGGCCACCGCTGCCGCCCGTTTCAGGCAAGGCAGCGATGGCCCCCATGGTGCTTCATTTGGCGCTCGCAAACCAAATTACAAAGGAAGAATGTTTTTGGAGGGTGGGGCGGCGAACCGCCTCACCTCCGTCTTGTGGAAGTTCCTGCCGGAAAGGCTTACATCACACCCAAGAGGATGAAGATGCTGCCGGCGATACCGGCAAACAGACCGGCGACGCCGCCCACCAGGGTGTTGTACTTGAAGGTACGGGTGGTATCCATGTTGAGCATGGACATGGACACCCACCAGCCGGAGTCGTTGACGTGGGAGACGATCATGGTACCGGCGCCAATCATGACGGCGCAGGCCACGGGGGTGATGCCCAGGGAGCTGAGCATGGGCAGGCACAGACCGGCGGCGGTCATGCCGGCGGTGGTACGGGAGCCCACGGCGCACTCCATGGCGGCACCGATGATGAAGGGAACCAGGAAGCCGGGGAAGTGAGAGGCGGCCACCACGTCGCCCAGTTCAGCGGCGGCGGGGGCGTTCTTGATGATGGTGGCGAAACCGCCGCCGAAGCCGGTGACGATCAGGGGAATCAGAGCCACTTCCAGAGCCTCGGCGACCCAGCCGTTGAACATCATGTTGAACAGGCTGGTCTCCTTCTTGCCGGTGGTCAGGTTATAAGTAGCCAGAGACTTCTCCTTGTGGGTGACGGCCAGCAGCCAGCCGCAGATCACGCCCAGGAACAGGGCGATATTCCGGTTGCCGATGGTGTCCAGGAACACGCGGAGGCCGGCATCCTCGGCCATGGTCATGTCCGCGAAGGAGGCCAGGGCGATCAGGATGACGGGCAGCAGGATGGGGGACATGGCGGCCAGCACGTTGGGCAGGCCGGGCTCCTTGATGAGCAGGTCGTGGTAGTCGTTACCCTTGGCCTCTTCAACACCCTCCACATACTCGGGCTTGGGGGGATAGAAGTCCTTGGCGGCCCAGCCGCGCATCAGGAACCAGGTCAGCAGATAGGCGATCATGGAGCAGACAATACCCCACAGAATGACCATGCCCAGGTCGGCGCCCAGCAGGACGGAGACGGCCAGGATGCCGGGCGTGGGGGGCACCATGGAGTGGGTCAGGTTCAGGGGCAGGATGGTCATGGAGGCCATCAGGCCCATGGGCTTGTTCTGGCGCTTGCCGATGATGGCGCACAGGGGGCTGATGAGGACCATGGTCACATCGCCGAAGACGGGGATGGACATGATGTAGGCGGCCATACCGGTGGACAGCTCCAGGTTCTTGCCGCGGAAGAGCTTGATGAAGAAGTTGACCATGGACTTCGCGGCGCCGGAATCGCGGATGGAGCAGGCGATGATGGAGCCGAAGATGATGGTCATGCCGATGCTGCCCAGCGTGGAGCCAAAGCCGTTGGCAATCGTGGTGATCGTATTGATCGGGGAATCGCCCAGAATGGTGCCGGCCAGCATACCGCCGATAAACAGGGAAATGACGGGATGGACCTTCAGCTTCACGATCAAGAAAATCAGGACAGCCACGGAGATGACAATCGCCAAGATAAATTGCGTCATGATTGAAGTACCTCCTAAAATTTATACGCAGCCGCTGCCTTTTCGGACACCCCCCTGCCGCGGCCGGGACAGAGGGCTGCTTTCAGCGGGAGCGGCGCACCGCGCCCCGCCGGGTTCGAGAGAAACGCGCCTCACATAACACGTCGTACGTCCCTTGGCGGTACAAAAGCCCGGAAAACCTACCGGGCCCTCCCTATCGCCGCCGGGACCTCTCTTTCCTTACCTCCCCTTTCACATTCTCTCTTCCTTTTGGTGCAAGCCTGTCGTGGTATGGTTGTCTGAAGCGACATCTACCAGTTCTCATTCTACCACAAACTATGAACATTTCAAGAACTGTCTGGTCGTTGAAAAAAGGTATTCTGATTTCGAATCCATACTTTTCAGTAAATTTCTTTTTCATGACTTTTGCCCGCTGCTTTCTCGGCCTGTTTTTTCGTCTTTCTCTTGGAATTTTCTCGAATTTTGTTCATTTATGCAAAACACGTCCCATTTCCCGCCGGTTCCGTTGTCAGTTTTGCACACCGTTTTTCCTATTGTTTTTCGATTTTCAGATATCGTTTTTTGCCTTTTCAAAAAGCCCTCCCTTTCCATTTCGAGGGAGTTCGCCCGGTTTCCCCCCGGCAGCCCTCCGGGGAGCAGGCCCTCCCACCCGGCGGCAGATTTCATTTTTTCCCGCGCTGTCCCCGTCGCCGGCTGTTCTTCTTGCGTAATCGTTTTTTGCCATTTTCTCGCAAAAGCACGTCCTTTTCTTCAAAAATGTTTGAAAACCACCGCCGCCCCTCCGGAGCCGCCGGGGGTGCGTCCGCCTCCGCCCCCGCCTCCAATGTAAAGAAAATAAAACTCAAAATCGCAAAACAAAATTTGCATTTCGCCGGGCAATCCGATACAATGGTACCGGATGCGGCCCGATCCCCCTGAAAACTTTCGATTTTCTCCCCGGAACCCCGCCTTTTGCCGAAAAACCGGATGGTTTTTCTCCCCGTTTCCGCCGGGCCGCCCCATTTGGAATGGTGTCTGCATTTGAAATCTAAAACGCCATAAAGGTTATCGACCCCATCTGGTAAAAAAGCTATATTAAATGTGATAGCAGTGTTCAGTTGCTTTCGGAGCGCTCGGATTGCTGTTTATGGCGTTTGCTTTCTGGATCATCCTTTTCGTCAGCCCTCCTCACGGACCGGCTGCGCCGCGTTGCATCTTTCTTGCAGACGCCCGTTTTTTTACCCGTCATTGTCAAATAATTATCAAGCAAGACCCCGGCAGGGCGCTGCCCCGCCGGGGGACAGAAGGGGGGCTTCTTCATTATTTGACGGCTGGTATGCGTTTGACTCCACCCCAAGCTGCGATCACTACTACCCACAGAAAAAAAGAAGAATCGAGGATCAAAAATGGGACACAAAGTTGTAATGGATGGCAACACCGCCGCGGCATACGCTTCCTACGCCTTTACGGAAGTCGCGGCCATTTACCCCATCACGCCCTCCTCCCAGATGGCGGAGGCCGTGGACGAATGGGCGTCTCAGGGGAAGAAAAACCTGTTTGGGAAAACCGTCAAGGTCATTGAAATGCAGTCTGAGGCCGGCGCCGCCGGCACCTGCCACGGCTCTTTGCAGGCCGGTGCCCTGACCACCACTTACACCGCCTCTCAGGGCCTGATGCTGATGATCCCCCCCATGTTCCGGATCGCCGGCGAGTTCCTGCCCGCCGTGTTCCATGTCTCCGCCCGGACCGTGGCCCAGAACATGTGGTCCATCTTCGGCGATCACTCCGACGTGATGACCTGCCGCTCCACGGGCTTCGCCATGCTGGCCTCCGCCTCTCCCCAAGAGGCCATGGACCTGGGCGCCGTGGCCCATCTGGCCTCCATCAAGGCCCGCCATCCCTTCCTGCACTTCTTCGACGGCTTCCGCACCTCCCACGAGCTGCAGAAGATCGACGCGCTGGACTATGAGGACCTGCGCCCCCTGATGGACATGGACCAGGTCAACGCCTTCCGCAAGCACAGCCTGAACCCGGAGCATCCCCACGTCCGCGGCACCACCGCCAGCTCCGAGACCTTCTTCCAGGGCCGGGAGGCCTCCAACGGCCACTATGACGCCATCCCCGACATCGTTCAGCACTACATGGACGAGATCAACAAACTCACCGGCCGCAACTACAAGCTCTACGACTACTACGGCGCCGAGGACGCCACCGAGGTGGTGGTGGTCATGGGCTCCGGCGCGGAGACCACCCGGGAGACCGTGGACTATCTGAACCAGCAGGGCCGCAAGGTGGGCATGATCTCCGTGCACCTGTTCCGCCCCTTCTCCGCCAAGCACTTCATGGCCGTCCTGCCCGAGACCGTGAAGAAGGTGGCCGTGCTGGACCGCACCAAGGAGTCCGGCTCCGTGGGCGAGCCGCTGTTCCTGGACGTGAAGGCCGTGCTGACCGGCTCCGGCCGCAGCTTCGACACCATCGTGGGCGGCCGCTTCGGCCTGGCCGCCAAGGACACCACCCCCAGCCAGATCATTGCCGTGTACGACAACCTGGACCAGGCGGCGCCCAAGAACGGCTTCACCATCGGCATCGTGGACGACGTGACCTTCACCTCCCTGCCCAGCAAGGACATCCTCCTGCCCAAGGAGGGCGAGATCTCCTGCAAGCTGTGGGGCACCGGCGGCGACGGCACCGTGGGCGCCAATAAGAACTCCGTGAAGATCATCGGCGGCATGACCGAGAAGTACGCCCAGGCCTACTTCGTCTATGACGCCAAGAAGTCCGGCGGCGTCACCCAGAGCCACCTGCGCTTCAGCGACAGCCCCATCCACGCCACCTACCTGGTGCAGTCCGCCGACTTTGTGGCGGTCCACAACGCCGCGTATCTGGAGAAGTTCGACGTGTCCGCCGACCTCAAGGAGGGCGGTACCTTCCTGCTGAACTGCCAGTGGAACGACGCGGAGCTGGAGCAGCACCTGCCCGGCAGCCTGAAGCGCGCCCTGGCGGAGAAGAGCGCCAAGTTCTACACCATCGACGCCTCCGACATCGCCATGAAGCTGGGCCTGGGCAACCGCACCAACTCCGTGCTCCAGGCCGCCTTCTTCAAGCTGGCCGACATCATCCCCATGGACACCGCCGTTACCGCCATGAAGGACGCCATCAAGAAGACCTACCTGCTCAAGGCCGGCCAGAAGGTGGTGGACATGAACTGCGCCGCCGTGGATGAGGGCGTGGCCGCCCTCCACGCCGTGGAGATTCCCGAGAGCTGGAAGAACGCCCCCGTGGAGAGCAAGGACAGCGCCGAGAGCGACTTCCTCCACGACATCTTCAAGCCTCTGGACCAGATGCAGGGCGACAAGCTGCCCGTCTCCGCCTTCCAGAAGTACGGCATTTTCGACGGCACCTGGCCCAACGGCACCTCCAAGCACGACAAGCGGGCCGACGCCATCATGGTCCCCGAGTGGGATGCCTCCAAGTGCATCCAGTGCAACCAGTGCGCCTACGTCTGCCCCCACGCCGCCATCCGCCCCGTGCTGGTGACGGAGGAGGAGAAGGCCGCCGCGCCCGCCACCTTCGAGACCATCCCCGCCAAGGGTCCGGGCCTGGAGAAGTACGGCTACCGCATCCAGGTCTCCCCCTACGACTGCCTGGGCTGCGGCTGCTGCGTCAACGCCTGCCTGGCCAAGGACGGCGCCCTGAAGCTCCAGCCCGCCGCCACCCAGGCGGTGCAGGCCGAGAACTGGACCTACGGCATTGAGACCGTCCCCGTGAAGAAGGACGCCGTCAACGTCAAGACCGTCAAGGGCAGCCAGTTCGCCAAGCCCTACTACGAGTTCCCGCCCGCCTGCGCAGGCTGCGGCGAGACCGCCTACATCAAGCTGGTCACCCAGCTCTTCGGCGACCGCATGTACATCGCCAACGCCTCCGGCTGCACCGCGGCCCACGGCGGCTCCCTGCCCTCCACCCCCTACTGCACCGACGACCGGGGCTTCGGTCCCCCCTGGGAGCAGTCCCTGTTTGAGGACAACGCCGAGTTCGCCTTCGGCTTCCTCAACGCCCACGAGACCGTCAACGGCGAGCTGGTGGACGCCGTCGCCCAGCTGAAGGACGCCGGCGTGGCCGCGGAGGCCTGCGAGGCCTACCTCGCCGGCAAGGACAACGCCGAGGTCTCCCGGAAGGTCACCGACGACCTGCTCTCCGCCCTGGAGAAGGCCGACGTGAAGGCCGAGGAGAAGGTCTCCGTGGACTTCATCCTCCAGAACAAGGAGTTCCTCAGCAAGAAGTCCGTGTGGGCCTTCGGCGGCGACGGCTGGGCCTATGACATCGGCTTCGGCGGCCTGGACCACGTGCTGGCCTCCGGCATGGACATCAACATGCTGGTGCTGGACACCGAGGTGTACTCCAACACCGGCGGACAGTCCTCCAAGGCCACCAACGCCGGCGCCGTGGCGCAGTTCGCCGCCTCCGGCAAGCGCACCAAGAAGAAGGACCTGGGCATGATGCTGATGAGCTACGGCTACATCTACGTGGCCCAGGTGGCCATGGGCGCCGATCCCAACCAGACTCTGAAGGCCATCCGGGAGGCCGAGGCCTATCCCGGCCCCTCTGTGGTCATCGCCTACGCCCCCTGCACCGCCCACGGCATCCCCAAGGGCATGAGCAACTGCCAGCAGGAGATGAAGCGGGCCGTGGAGAGTGGCTACTGGCACCTCTACCGCTACAACCCGGCGCTGAAGGAGGAGGGCAAGAATCCCTTCACTCTGGATTCCAAGGCCCCCAGCAGCGACTTCATCGAGTTCATCCGCTCCGAGCGCCGCTACGCCACCCTGGAGGCCAAGTTCCCCGAGGACGCCAAGAAGCTCTTCGCCGAGGCCGCCCAGGGCGCCCAGGACCGCTACGACAACTACGTGAACCTGAGCCAACGGTAAGCCAACCGTCCATACCATCCTCCCTCTCCTGACCAGCGGGAACGCCGGCTCTGGACCGGCCGTGAAAGCGGCCGGTCCAAGAGGCGGGCCGGCGTTTCCGCTGGCGCGGCGAGGGAGGTCCTGTCGTGTCAACGGCCCGCGGCGGCGCCGCGGAGCTCCATTCTATTTAAATAAAGAGAGGGTCAAGCATTATGAAAACTGCTCAGGAGTACAAGGACAGCCTGCGCGAGCGGAAGATCCGGGTCTATCTCAAGGGCCAGCTGCTCGACAGCCGCGAGGTGATCGACCACCCCTTCATCCGGGGCCACGTCAACTCCGCCGCCATGACCTATGCCCTGGCCAACAGCCCGGAATATGAGGACCTGATGACCGCCACCTCCCACCTCACCGGCCATAAGATCAACCGGTTCACCCACGTCCACCAGTCCACCGACGACCTGCTGAAAAAGGCCAAGATGCTGCGCACCATCTCCCAGAAGACCGGCACCTGCTATCAGCGCTGCGTGGGCTTCGACGCCATGAACGCCACCTACACCGTCACCTACGAGTGTGACCAGGCCATGGGCACCGACTACCATGAGCGCTTCAAGAAGTTCCTCATCATGGTCCAGGACAACGACTACATGGTGGCCGGCGCCATGACCGACGTCAAGGGCGACCGCAGCCTCCGTCCCGGCCAGCAGAAGGACCCGGACATGTTCGTGCACGTGGTGGAAAAGCGGGCGGACGGCATCGTGGTCCGGGGCGCCAAGGCCCACATGACCGGCATGGTCAACTCCCACTGGATGCTGATCATGCCCACCATGGGCATGCTGGAGAACGAGGCGGAGTACGCCGTCTCCTGCGCCATCCCCGTGGACGCCCCCGGCGTCACTCACATCTTCGGCCGCCAGACCAACGACGACCGCAAGTGCGAGGGTGCCATCGACCAGGGCAACGCCAACTACGGCATCGTGGGCGGCGAGTGCCTCACCGTGCTGGACGACGTGTTCGTGCCCTGGGAGTACGTGTTCATGTGCGGCGAGTACCAGTTCTCCGGCCTGCTGGTGGAGCGCTTCGCCTGCTACCACCGCTCCAACTACGGCGGCTGCAAGGGCGGCGTGTCCGACGTGGTCATCGGCGCCGCGGCGCTGTGGGCCGACTATCAGGGCACCAGCAAGGCCAGCCACATCAAGGATAAGCTCAACGAGATGATGCACCTGACCGAGACGCTGTACGCCTGCGCGGTGGCCGCCGCCTCCATGGGCGGACCCACCCCCTCCGGCGCCTACTTTGTGGACCGGCTGATGGCCAACGTCTGCAAGCACAACGTCACCAAGCTCATCTACGACATCGACCGCCTGGCCCAGGACATCGGCGGCGGCATCATCGCCACCATGCCCTCCGAGTCCGACCTGAGAAACCCCGAGATCGGCCGCTGGGTGGAGAAGTACCTCCAGGGCGTGGACGGCATTCCCACCGAGGACCGGATGCGGGTGGGCCGCCTGCTGGAGAACATGACCGGCGGCACCGCCCTGGTGGAGTCCATGCACGGCGCCGGCTCCCCCCAGGCCCAGAAGGTGATGTACTCCAAGCTCTCCGGCCTGGAGCAGAAGAAGAAGTTCGCCGCCAACATCGCCGGCGTCGGCCGCACCCGCAAGGAGGGCTGAGCCCCGCCTGCCCCGCATCCCTTTTGTCAAAGACCGGTTCCCCCGCCCCCGGGCGGGGGCGCCGTGCCGAATGAAATACATGAAAAGGAATGAAGAAAGACTATGGATTTTTCCCTGACTCGTGAACAAGCCCTGGTCCGCAAGATGATGCAGTCCTTCACGGAAAATGAAGTGAAGCCCATCGCCGCCGAGATCGACCGCACCCACGAATATCCCGCCGAAAACGTCGCCAAGCTGTTCAAGCTGGGCGTGATGGGCATGACCATCCCCACCCAGTACGGCGGCATGGGCGCGGACCACGTGTCCGCCGCCATCTGCACCGAGGAGCTGGCCAAGGCCTGCGCCTCCACCAGCGACATTGTGGCCGGCCACACCCTGTGCTGCGTCCCCATCTTTGAGCACGGCACCGAGGAGCAGAAGCAGAAGTACCTGCCGATGCTGACCAAGGGCTGCGTGCTGGGCGGCATGGGCATCACCGAGCCCAACGCGGGTTCCGACGCCTCCAAGAGCCAGACCGAGGCCAAGCTGGAGGGCGACCACTATGTGATCAACGGCTCCAAGTGCTTCATCACCAACGGCCCCGACGCCGGCGTGTTCGTCATCTTCGCCATGACCGACAAGAGCAAGGGCAACAAGGGCCTCTCCGCCTTCATCATCGAGAGCAGCTTCCCCGGCTTCTCCATCGGCAAGGTGGAGGAGAAGATGGGCCTCCACGGCGTGCACACCTCCGAGATCGTGTTCACGGACATGATCGTGCCGAGGGAGAACCTGCTGGGCAAAGAGGGCTCCGGCTTCAAAATCTGCATGCAGACCCTGGACACCGGCCGAATCGGCATCGCGGCCCAGGCTCTGGGCATCGCCGAGGGCGCCATGGCCGAGGCCATCGAGTACACGAAGGGCCGCGTGCAGTTCGGCAAGCCCATCAGCAAGTTCCAGAACACCCAGTTCACCTTCGCGGACATGTGCCTGCGGATTGAATCCGCCCGCCTGCTGACCCACCAGGCCGCCACGCTGAAGGGCCAGGGCGTCCGCTGCAGCAAGGAGGCCGCCATGGCCAAGCTGTCCGCCTCCGAGACCGCCATGTGGGTCACCACCAAGGCGCTGCAGATGTTCGGCGGCTACGGTTACACCAACGACTATCCCATGGAGCGGATGATGCGGGACGCGAAGATCACGGAGATTTACGAGGGCACCTCCGAGGTCCAGCGGATCGTGATCTCGTCCAACATGGGCCTGTAAGGAGGAGGAAACGAGTATGAAGATCATTGTTTGCGTCAAGCAGGTGCCGGATACCTCCGGAAAGGTGGCGGTGAACCCGGACGGGACGCTGAACCGCGCGTCCATGCAGACCATCACCAACCCGGATG
>NZ_UQXD01000022.1 GCF_900544955.1 uncultured Oscillibacter sp. | reverse complement strand
GTAGGCGGCGGCCGCCGCCCGGGGGCCCGCCTCCTCCTGCACCGGCAGCAGCGCCGCCATGGCCAGCACGGGGCCGCAGTAGGCGGCCAGGGGGAGCAGGCCCCCCAGCAGCAGAAACGTCACCGCCAGGGCGGTGAGGAGGCCGCCCAGGGCCATCTGGCGGGTGGTCACGGCAGGTCCTTGTAGCGCAGCTTGTAGTAACTCCACTGCCGCCACTGCCCCAGCTCCTCCTGGAGAGGGGCGCCCGCCAGGTCTGCCTGGCGGACCAGCGCCCCGTCCGCCAGCAGGCAGTACTCCTTCTGCACCACCGGCGCCTCCCGGCGCAGGCGGTTCAGGAAGGCGAACCAGGGGGTCTCCTCGCCCCGGCCCGTCAGCTCCAGCACTGCCGCGCCCAGGAAGGCGGCGGAGAGTTGGCCGTCCTCCGGCAGGTCCAGGGAGGCGGCGGCCCGGTCCCAGTCCAGAGCCTGGGCCGCCGCGTCGTTGGCCCAGATCACATAGGGAGTCTCATAGGAGGTCAAGGGGCCCCAGGCCGCCTCCTGGGTCATCCCCAGCTCCCCGTAGCACAGCTGGTTGTCCCCCAGGTAGGGCAGGTGGTCCCCGAAGAACACCAGCACCACCGGCTCCTCCCGGGCGGCGAAGTAGGCTTGCAGGCGGCCCAGCATGGCGTCGGCGTCCCGGGCGCCCTCGGCGTAGACCTCCAGCAGCGTCCGGGCCTGGTCCGACAGGGGCAGGGAGGTCACCGCCGCCGGGTAGGTGTGGTCCGCGCCGTACTTGTCGGCGGTGTAGGACATGTGGTTTTGGATGGTGGTGGTGTAGTGGAACAGGGGCTGGCCCTGGGCAGCGGCGCGTTCAAATGCCCCCTCGATCAGCTCCGCCGCGTAGTCGTCCGTCACCCAGCGGCCCTTGTAGCGGAGGTCCTCCATCTGATCGGCGAACACCGTCTCCTCCGCCCCCAGCCAGCGGTACACGTTCTCCCGGTTGTAAAACCAGTCGTCGCCGGGGTGGAAGAAGGAGGTGTGGTAGCCGTTGCCGCCGTAGACCCGGAAGAGGCTGTCCAGATTCCGGTTCACCACCCGGAAGGCGGAGGTGGTGGAGGCGGAGAGGGCGTTGGTCTGTATCCCCGTCAGCACGTCGAACTCCGTGTTGGCGGTGCCGCCGGCAAAGCCCGGCACCACCACCCGGCCGGAGAGGGCGTGGGGGTCCGCCTCCAGGGCGTGGAGGTTGGGCAGCAGGTCCTCCTCCCAGGCCAGGGCGGGGTGGTCGGTGACGTCGGAGAAGGCCTCGTTCATCACCATCACCACGCTCACCGCCGGGGCGTCCCCGGAGGGAACGGCCTCCGCCTCCCAGCCCTCCGCCGCGGCCCTGGAAAAGCCCTCGGGCTTGTCGATGGGCCAGGTGGTGAACTGGTGGCAGAAGCAGTAGGGAAAGCCCAGCTCGTTGAACACGGAGGGGATATAGTAGGGGTTGGACACCCGGAAGGAGCCGTACAGGGCGTCGGAGGCGTAGACGGTGAAAATCAGCCCGGTCAGCACGGCCAGGGAGGCGGCGGCCCCCAGCAGGCGCCCCGGCCAGCCCCGGAGGCGGACAAGGGGAAAGGGCTTACACCCGATGAAGAGCCCCAGAACCGCCAGCGCCAGGGTGAACAGCACCACCGCGGCGATGACGGCGGCGGGGAAGCGGATGTCGTAGTCCCCCATGGCGCTGCCCACCTCTTTCAGGAGGCCGAAGTCCCGGGGGAACACCGGCTCGTCCCGCACCTCCAGCTTGATGCGGTTGGCGATGGACAGGGCGCACACGCCCAGGTTCACCAGGGCCGCGCCGAAGAAGACGTTGCGGCAGAGGCAGGCCGCCGCCAGCAGCAAAAGGCCGATGGGCAGGGCGTTGAGCACGATCAGAAGGGGCTGGGCCCTGAAATTGGCCAGCACGGCCCGCAGGGCGTTGGGCTGGCACCACAGGGCCAGCAGCGTGACGGCCCCCGCCAGCACCACGGCGGCCGCCAGGGCCAGGGGCAGGGAGAGGCGGTATTTGGAGAGACGTTTCAAAGCGGTTGTCCTTTCCTTGGTGAGAATATGCTTTATTATAATGCGCGGCGCGCCGGTCCGCAAGCCCCGGGGCCCGGAGAGAAAGAAAATACCCCCTGTTTTCCAACAGGGGGTATTTTTTGCGGAGGAGGGATCAGAAGGTGACGACCTCCTGCCCCGGCTTTTCGCAGGGGGCGGCGGACAGCACGTGCATCACCGGGCCCTTGCCGTTGTAGGCCGTGTGGTTCTCCACCGCCATCCGGACGGTGACCTCCAGCCAGTCCCGGTTCTCGTACTGGTTCAGCCCCACGCCCTTGGCGATGAGGCCCAGGAACTGCACGTCGTTCTCGCAGCACACCATGGCGAAGCGGCCGGGACAGTGGATGCCGGGGTACTTCTTGGAGTGGCACATCACCAGCTTCATGTGGACCAGCTTGCCCGCATAGCGGTCCGGGTGGTCCATCACGTCCACATACCACACGCCGTAGTCGTCGTCGGGAATCTCGATGACCTCCTGGCTGAGGTCGAAGGGGCACTCGTCGCCGGTGAGGTAGTCCTCGCTGGTGCCGTCCTCCATCTCCAGGTAGATGTCCGCCCGTCGGTTCACCATCCGCAGGTTCCGCTTGCGCAGGGCGTCCCGCAGCGCGGGCGTGCAGCGGTTGAACACCAGCATGTCCGCGTTGGTGATCTTCTCCATCATCAACTGGCCCATGTTCTTGGCGAACAGCTCAAAGGTGGGGGCGTGGACGAAGGTCATGATTTGGTAGAGCACCCAGTTGGCGGGCAGCACCTCTCTGTAAAGGCGTTCCATCTGCCACATGCCGTTGTACTCGATGAGAACCTGCTTGGGCCGGTACTGCTTCTCCCACGCCTTGAGCTGGGAGCACTTCAGGTCCGCCTCCTCTTCCACCGTGACCACCGTCACGTTGTCCAGGGCGGCAGGCTCGTAGGTCTCCTCGCCCTCCTCGCAGCAGATCAGCAGCGTCCGCTCCTTCCGGGCGAAGCCGTCCTCCAGGATGCCGTTGATGAAATTGGTCTTGCCGCCGTCCAGAAAGCCGGCGACCAGATAAACAGGAATATCAGCCATGGTACCGTTTCGTTCCTTTCCGGGCTCACAGGCCGAACAGCTCTGCCAGCATGTCCTCGTTCAGCTCCGCGCCGATGACGCACAGGCGGCCGGTGTAGTCCGGCCGGCCGGGGCGGATGTCGTGCTCCTCCGGCACGTAGTCGAACTCCACCCACGCGCCGTCGGGTCCGCCCACGATGCCCTTGGCCCGCAGGATTTTGCCGTATGCGCCGGAGTCCAGCGCCTCCAAAATGCGCTGAATCTCCGCCTGGGTGAAGGGCTTGGGAGTCTCCCGGCCCCAGGAGGCAAACACCTCGTCGGCGTGGTGATGGTGGTGGCAGGAGCAGTTCGGGTCCTCGCACGCATGGCCGTGGTGGTGCTCGTGGTCATGTTCGTGGTCATGTTCGTGGTCATGATGGTGCTCGTGGTCATGTTCATGGTCATGGTGGTGCTCATGTTCATGCTCGTGCTCGTGCTCGTGTTCGTGCTCGTGGTGGGAGTGGCCCTCGTGGTCCTCCGCGTGGCGGTGCTCCGCCTCCTCGGCCTCGTGCTCCGCCCGCATCTTGGCCAGCAGCTCCTCCGCCAGGGACACCTTTTCCATGGCGGAGAGGATCACCTTCCCGTCCAGCTGGTCCCAGGGGGTGGTGAGGATGGCGGCGCCGGGGTTCTTCTCCCGCAGCATGGCCGCGGCGGCCTCCAGCTTCTCCTGGCTCAGCTTCTGGGTGCGGGAGAGGACGATGGTGCCGGCGGACTCCACCTGGTTGTTGTAAAACTCGCCGAAATTCTTCATATAGACCTTCACCTTGGTGGCGTCGGCCACGGTGACAAAGCTGTTGAGCCGCAGTTCCGGCACGTCCGCCGCCGTGTTCTCCACCGCCACGATCACGTCGCTGAGCTTGCCCACGCCGGAGGGCTCGATGAGGATGCGGTCCGGTTGGAACCGCTCCGCCACGTCCTTCAGCGCCTGGTGGAAGTCCCCCACCAGAGAGCAGCAGATGCACCCGGAGGACATCTCGGAGATCTGGACGCCGGACTCCTTCAAAAAGCCGCCGTCGATGCTGATCTCGCCGAACTCGTTTTCGATAAGCACCAGCTTTTCGCCGGGGAAGGCCTCCGCCAGCAGCTTTTTGATGAGGGTGGTCTTTCCGGCGCCGAGAAAGCCGGAGATGATGTCGATTTTCGTCATGGTATCAAGTCCTTTGCATTAAATTTCTACATCGCACCTATCATACCATCAAACTGAAAAAATGCAACGCCGTTACAGAAAATTTACAGCTTTTGCCGCCGTTTTGCCCGCAGAACCGCCTGAAACGCCAGGGTCTCCCGGGCGGCGGTGCCGGAGAGCAGAAGGAGGCTGAGGAGGTTGGGCATGCACATGAGGGCGTTGCAGACGTCCGAGAGGCGGAACACCACCTCCGTGTGCTGCCCCGCCCCCCACAGCGCCGCCAGGGCGAAGGCCACCCGGTACAGCAGCAGCGGGCGGGTGCCGAAGAGGTATTCAAAGGCCTTTTCCCCCTGGTACTCCCAGCCCAGGATGGTGGAGAAGGCGAAGAGCACGATGGCGGCGCCCACGAACACGCCCCCCAGGGGCCCCAGCACCGACTGGAAGGCCAGAATGGTGAGAGCCGCCCCGTCCACCGGCTGCCCGGCGGCGTCCACGGCGCCCAGGGCGCCGGAGCAGCAGATGGCCAGCCCCGTCACCGTGCAGATGACGAGGGTGTCGAAGAAGGTGCCGGTCATGTTGATGTAGCCCTGGCGGACGGGGCTGTCGGTAGAGGCGGAGGCGGCGGTGATGGCGGCGGAGCCCAGCCCCGCCTCGTTGGAGAAGACCCCCCGGGCCACGCCCCACCGGGCGGCGTCCAGCCAGGAGAGGGCGGCCCCCGCCGCGCCCCCCGCCGCCGCCCGGGGCGTGAAGGCGCAGCGGAGGATCAGCGCCAGGCCCTCCGGCAGGTGGGGGAGGTTTCCCACGATCACCGCCGCCCCCGCCGCCAGGTAGAACAGGGCCATGGCGGGCACCACCAGGTCCGCCACGGCGGAGATGGAGCGGATGCCGCCCAGGATGATGACCAGCGCCAGCCCCGCCGTCACCGGGCCGCAGACCCCGGCTGGGACGCCGAAGGTGGCCTCCAGGGCCCCGGCGATGGAGTTGGCCTGGGTCATGCCGCCGATGCCGAAGGAGGCGCACACGGCGAACAGGGCGAACACGCCCCCCAGCGCCGCCCCCAGGCGGCCCAGGCCCGCGCCGTCCCGCAGGACGTACATGGGGCCGCCGGACATCTCCCCCCGGGCGTTCCTCTTCCGGAACCGCACGGAGAGCATGCACTCGGCGTACTTGGTGGCCATGCCGAAGAGGGCGGACAGCTCCATCCACACCAGCGCCCCCGGCCCTCCGGCGGTGAGGGCGGTGGCCACCCCCACGATGTTGCCGGTGCCGATGGTAGCGGCCAGGGCCGTCATCAGGGCGGAGAAGGGGGAGACGTCCCCGGGCTTCTCCGTGGCCCGGGCCTCCCGGCCCAGGGCGCTGGACAGGGCGTAGCCCAGGTTCCGCCAGGGCAGCAGCCGCAGCCGCAGTGTGAGGAAGATTCCGGTGCCCATCAGCAGCACCAGCGTCCCCGGGCCCCAGAGCAGGTCGTCGGCCCATGTGATCCAGTCCGCCAGCGTCATAAAAAACCGCCCCCTTTGTCCATTAGCCTATGCGGCTGCCCCGGCGGCGCATGACGGAAACCGGGCCGCGGGTGTACCCGCGGCCTCAACCTGTGGAAACGACCCTGCAGCGGCCAAGAGCCTCCCGTCCGCTTCCCCGGCGGCGTGTGCGCCGGGGACCGTTCTTCCGGTCTGTACGTGTGTGGGCCGCTGTAAGCGGACGGCGGCTGCGCACAGCGGGCCGAGCGCCCCTGGAGAAACGCAACAGGCCGCGGGCATGCCCGCGGCCTGTTGGGAAGAGGGTCAGCCCTCCATGTGCTTGCCCAGGAATGCGGCGATGGTCTGGGCCAGCTTGTACTCCGTCTCGCCGCTGGCGGTGATGGGGGCGGGGGAGATGAACAGCACCAGCCCCAGCAGATCCCCCTCCGCCAGAATGGGGGCCGCCACGCTGGCCAGCAGCTTGTCGCTGCCGTCGGACACGGGGATGGACACGCCCTCTCCGGTGTATTGGTAGATGCGGCGGTTCTCCATGACCTGCTCCAGCTCCGGCGTGATGCGCTTGCCCAGAAGCTCCCGCTTGCCGCCGCCGGCCACGGCGATCACCGTGTCCCGGTCCGTCACCGCGCAGATGCTGCCGGTGGAGCGGCTCATGGTTTCGCACAGCTGTCCGGCGAAATCCTCCACGCCGCCCAGCAGCGAGTACTTCTTAAAAATCACCTCGCCGTCCCGGCTGGTGTAAATCTCCAGTGGGTCGCCCTCCCGAATCCGCATGGTGCGGCGAATCTCCTTGGGGATGACCACCCGGCCCAAATCGTCGATCCGCCGCACGATTCCAGTTGCCTTCATACTTATCGAAAACTCCTTTGTCTGTTTAATTTTTCAGCGCAGGTTGCCTTGGCAAAAGATAGTATCCGCAGGATTTTTCCCCCTATGCGAATGGAAAAGTGGTTTCATTTGGAAAAACGCGGGCCGCCCTGGGGCGGCCCGCGTCTGGCGGCGTCAGTGCCAGAAATTCGGAAACAGCAGCTCGCTGCCGATTTTGACGGTGAGCAGCACCAGCACCAGCACCGCCGCAGGGCGGACGATGCGGCTGCCGTTTTGGATGGCCAGCCCCGCCCCCAGGTAGTGGCCGGCGACGGAGGCGGCGGAGGCGATGAGCCCCACGCCGAAAAACACGTAGCCGGAGGCGATGGCCGCGGCCAGGGCGCCCAGGTTGGAGGCCAGGTTGATGACCTTGGCCCCGCCGGCGGCCCGGCGGGTGTCCAGCTTGGCCAGGCGGATGAAGAGCAGCATAAGGAAGGTGCCGGTACCGGGACCGTAGTACCCGTCGTAGGCGCCCACCACCAGGGCGGCGGCCCACACCACCGCGGCCCGCTTCCGGGGGTCCAGCGCCCCGGGCGTCTCCGGCCAGTCCCGGCTCCGGAGGGTGAGGACGGCCACCACCGGCAAAACCGCCAGCAGCAGACATTTCAGCACGGCGTCCGGCGTCCGGTGCTGGAGCCAGGTGCCCCCCAGGGACCCCAGCAGGGAGAGGGCCGCCGCCGGGGCGAACAGCCCCCAGTCCACAAAGCCGTTTTTGATAAAGCGGCCGGTGGAGAACAGGGTGCCGACGCAGGAGGAGAGCTTGTTGGTGCCCAGCACGTAATAGGTGGGCAGGCCGGAGAGGGCCAGCAGATAGGTGGGGACGGAGAGAATGCCGCCCCCTCCGGCGATGGCGTCCATCAGTCCCGCCAGAAACACGCCCAAACAGATCAGCAGCACGGTCCACAGGGGAAAGCCGTCCACCGTTCCGCCCCGCAGCAGAGAGAGAATCGCGTCCATGGGGCACCTCCCGAAAATCTCGCATTTGACAAAATTCAACCCATTTTATCAGGCGGACGCGGTAAAATCAAATCGGAATGGCCGGCGGCGGGGAATGCACCATGTTAAAAATGTGAAAATGACTGACTTTTTTGACAAAAAAGCACAAAAAATACCGTGAAAACAGAGAAACAATTGGGGAAACGTCCCAAAGGAGGGGCGGCTTTTTCGACGGGGGCATCCTTGACGCTGTTTCCGGGAGGAAGTATAATAAGTACCATAAATATCTAGAAAAAGGGAAAGGTACCAAAAGGGAGTCTTTGGGAAATTCAACGAAGAGCTGCCCACTTTTTTGGAAGAAGCTGGGGGCGAGAGGAGTTTTTACATGGCAAAGCAAAAAGAGGCCGAGCTGTTTCACGCCGGAAAACTGACCGAGGGCTGGCGCTGGTTCGGCGCTCACCCGGAGGAGCGGAAGGGCCAGAAGGGCTGGGGCTTCCGGGTCTGGGCCCCCCACGCCAAGAGCGTGTCCGTGGTGGGGGATTTCAACCAGTGGGACAAAAAGGCCCACAAGCTCTCCCGCAAGGGGGAGGTGTGGGAGGGCTTTATCCCCGGCCTGCCCATCTACACCGTGTACAAATATGCCGTCACCGGCGCCGACGGGGCGGTGCGCATGAAGGCGGACCCCTACGGCTTCCACACCGAGACCCGCCCCGGCACCGCCAGCAAGCTCTACGACATCGGCGGCTTCCGCTGGAGCGACGGCGCCTTCCGGAAAAAGGCGGCGGAGACCCCGGTGTATGCCGCGCCGCTGAACATCTACGAGGTCCACCTGGGCTCCTGGAAAAAGCGGGAGAACGGGGACTTTATGGACTACAGGGACCTGGGGCGGGAGCTGGCGGCCTACGTCAAGGAGATGGGCTACACCGCCATCGAGCTGCTGCCGGTGACGGAGCACCCCCTGGACGACTCCTGGGGCTATCAGTGTACCGGCTACTTCGCCCCCACCTCCCGCTTCGGCACCCCCAAGGACTTCATGTGGTTTGTCAACCATATGCACAAAAACGGCATCGCCGTCCTGCTGGACTGGGTGCCCGCCCACTTCTGCAAGGACGCCCAGGGCCTGTATGAGTTTGACGGCACCTGCTGCTACGAGTACAGCGACCACAACAAGTGGGAGCACGCCGGCTGGGGCACCCGGGTCTTTGACTACGGAAGGCCGGAGGTGAAGAGCTTCCTGTTCTCCTCCGCCAGGTTCTGGCTGGACGAGTACCACATCGACGGGCTGCGGGTGGACGCGGTGGCGTCCATGCTGTATCTGGACTACGGCCGCCAGGGCGGCGCCTGGACGCCCAACAAGCACGGCGGGCACGAGAACCTGGAGGCCATCGACTTCCTCCGGGAGCTGAACGCCATGGCCTTTGCCGCCAACCCCGGCGTGCTGATGATCGCGGAGGAGTCCACCGCCTGGCCCCTGGTGACCCGGCCCCCGGACGTGGGGGGCCTGGGCTTCAACCTGAAGTGGAACATGGGCTGGATGAACGACATGTGCCACTACCTGAAGCTGGACCCCTGGTTCCGCCAGGACCACCACAAGGACATCACCTTCTCCTTCATGTACGCCTTCTCGGAGAACTTTATCCTCCCCATCTCCCACGACGAGGTGGTTCACATGAAGGGCTCCGTGGTGGGGAAGATGCCCGGAGACTACGAAAACCAGCTGCGGTGCCTGAAGGGCTTTTACGCCTACCTCCTGGCCCACCCCGGCAAAAAGCTCCTCTTCATGGGCCCGGAGCTGGGCCAGTGGCACGAGTGGGACGACCACGGCCAGCTGGACTGGCACCTGCTGGCCCGGCCGGAGAATCAGGCCATCCACCAGTTCTTCAAGGACGCCAACGCCTTCTACAAGAAGGAGCCCGCCCTGTGGGAGATCGACTTTGGCTGGGAGGGCTTCGAGTGGCTGGTGCCCGACGACAACCACAACAACGTGGTGGTCTTCCTGCGCAAGGACAAGAAGGGCCGTGACCTGATGTGCGCGGTGAACTTCTCACCCAATACATATGAAAACTACCGGGTGGGCGTCCCCGCCCACCGGAAGTATACGCCGGTGTTCAACACCGACGGCGCGGCCTACGGCGGCGACGGCTTCGCAGACCAGGCGCCCGTGCCGGTGGAGGCGATTCCCTCCCACGGCAAGGAGCACTCCGCCGCCATCCGCATCCCCGCCTTCGGCGCGGTGTTCCTGCGGGGCGAGGGCGCCTATCCCAAACCCAGGAAGAAAAAAGAGGCAACAAAGGAGCTGGTGAAAAAATGAAGAAAGAGTGCATCGCCATGCTGCTGGCCGGCGGCCAGGGCAGCAGACTGTATGTTCTGACCGGGGAGATGGCCAAGCCCGCGGTCCCCTTTGGCGGCAAATACCGCATCATCGACTTCCCCCTGTCCAACTGCACCAATTCCGGCATCGACACCGTGGGCGTGCTGACCCAGTACCGCCCCCTGGAGCTGAACAGCTACATCGGCAGCGGCCAGCCCTGGGATTTGGACGGGTCCACCGGCGGCGTCCATATCCTGCCCCCCTATATGAGCAGCAAGGGCGGCACCTGGTACAAGGGCACGGCCAACGCCATTTACCAGAACATCGGCTTCATCGATCTGTACGACCCGGACTATGTGGTGATTCTCTCCGGAGACCACATCTATAAAATGGACTACTCCCAGATGGTGGCCCGCCACAAGGAGGCGGGGGCCGCCTGCACCATCTCCGTGATGGAGGTGCCCTGGGCGGAGGCCTCCCGCTTCGGCATCATGAGCGTCAACGGCGAGGACATGATCACCGAGTTTGCGGAAAAGCCCAAGGAGCCCAAGAGCAACCTGGCGTCCATGGGCATCTACGTCTTCTCCTGGAAGACCCTGCGCAAATACCTGACGGAGGACGAGGCAGACCCGGCCTCCGAGAACGACTTCGGCAAAAACGTGATTCCCGCCATGCTGGCAAACGGGGAGCGGATGGCGGCCTACCGCTTCGCCGGGTACTGGAAGGACGTGGGCACCCTGGAGTCCCTGTGGGACGCCAACATGGATATGCTCTCCCCGGAGTCCGGCCTGGACCTCCACGACGAGTCCTGGCCCATCTACGCCCGCTCCGTCAACGCGCCGCCCACCTTCCTGGGCGGGGAGTGCAGCGTGCAGCACAGCGCCTTCAACCGGGGCAGCGTGCTGGAGGGCCAGGTGGAAAACTCCGTGCTCTCCTCCAACGTGCGGGTGGGCAAGGGCGCCCGGGTCAGTTACTCGGTGCTGCTGCCCGACACCGTGGTGGAGGACGGCGCCGTGGTGGAGTACGCCATTCTGGGCGAGGGCTGCCGTATCGGCAGGGACTGCCGCGTGGGCGGCACGCCGGAGGGCGCCGCCCCGCTGCCCTGGGGACTGACGGTCCTGGCGCCCCACTGCGAGCTGGCGGCGGGGAAGGAAGTGCGTCCCGGCATCATGCTGGACCGCAACGGTGAGGAGGTGTCCAAATGAACGGACTGCACGGCATCATCTTTTCCTATGAAAAGCGCAACGACCTGCGGGAGCTGACGGAGCTGCGCTCCTCGGCCTCCGTCCCCTTCGGCGGCCGGTACCGGGCGGTGGACTTCGCCCTGTCCAACCTGGTGAACGCGGGAGTCACCGACGTGGGCGTGGTGCTCCACGGCCGCTACCAGAGCATGCTGGACCACCTGGGCACCGGCAAGGTCTGGGACCTGAGCCGCAAGCACGGCGGACTGCGGGTGCTGCCCCCCTTCAACTATCAGAAGAACTGGGGCGTCATGCCCTTCCGGGGCAAGATCGAGGCCCTGGCCGGCGTGCGCAGCTACCTGAGCACCATCCGCCAGGACTATGTGGCGCTGATGGACGGCGACCTGGTGGTGAACCTGCCCCTGGCGGAAATCCAGGAACAGCACATCAAATCCGGCGCCGACATTACGGTGGTGTGCGGCAACGACAGCTTCGCCACCGCCGACGGCTCCTATTTCGAGATGGACGGCGAGGGCCGGATCACGGAGGTGCTGTACAACCTGCACCACCCCCGGGGTTTCCGGGGGCTGGAGGTGTACATCCTCTCCACGGAGCTGCTGAAGGAGCTGGTGGACGAGTGCTCCGCCAAGGACCAGTACAGCTGGCGGCGGGACGTGCTCCGGGCCAAGAAGGGCGCGCTGAACCTCCGCGCCTATATCTGGAAGGGCTTCGCCGCCCAGATCCGCTCCGTCCAGGAGTATTACGACCGCAGCATGCAGCTGCTGGACCCCGCCATCCGGGCGGAGCTGTTTACGCCGGAGCGGCCCATCCGGGCCAAGGGGGCGGACAAGACCTCCACCTATGTGGGGGCCGACGGCCGCTGTGTCAACTCCCTGGTGGCCGAGGGCTGCCGCATCGAGGGCACGGTGGAGAATTCCATCCTCTTCCCCGGCGTGGTGGTGGGGCCGGGCGCCGTGATTCACAACTGCGTGCTCTTCAAGGAGACGGCGGTCCGCCGGAACGCCCGGCTGTCCTACGTCATCTCGGACAAGGATGTGGAGATTCTGGAGGACCGGACGCTGATGGGCCACGCCACCTATCCCATCGTGCTGTCCAAGGGAAGCAAGGTATAAGGTCTCAAAGGGGGGACGTCGTCCCCCCTTTGCCCCGTTGATACGGGGCTTTTCGGAGACCCACGATATGAAAAGGAGTTTACTTATGAAAATCTTGTATGCAACCAGTGAGGCCGTCCCCTTCTGTAAGACCGGGGGCCTGGCGGATGTGGCGGGGTCCCTGCCCGGCGCGCTGGCGGAGCAGGGGGCGGAGGTCGCCGTGGTGCTGCCGCTGTACCGGCGGGTGCGGGAGCGCTTCGGCGGCGAGATGACCTTTGTGTGCTACGACTACGTGGACCTGGCCTGGCGCCACAGCTACTGCGGGCTGTTCTCCCTGGAGCGGGCGGGCGTCACCTGGTATTTCATCGACAACGAGCAGTACTTCGACCGCCCCGACCTGTACGGCTACCTGGACGACGGCGAGCGCTTCGGCTTCTTCTCCCGGGCGGTGGTGCGGATGCTGCCCCACATGCAGTTCTGGCCCGACGTGATCCACTGCAACGACTGGCAGACCGCCCTGGTGCCCATCTACCTGAAGGACGACGGCGTGCGGGAGGACCGGTACCGCTCCATCAAAACCGCCCTCAGCATTCACAACATCGAGTACCAGGGCCGCTACGGCAAGGAGACCCTGGGGGATCTCTTCGGCCTGAACGAGGGCTGGGCCGCCGACGGCACCATCATGATGGACGGGGACGTAAACCTGCTCAAGGGCGCCGTCCTCTGCGCCGACGCGGTGAACGCCGTCTCCCCCACCTACGCCAACGAGCTGAAGATGGCCTATTTCGCCCACCGGATGGAGAACATCATGCGCCGCTGCGAGTACAAGCTCACCGGCGTGCTCAACGGCATCGACATGAAGCTGTACAATCCGGAGACGGATCCCCGTATTCAGGCCCGCTTTTCCGCACAGGATATGTCCGGAAAGGATTTGGACAAGGCGGAGCTGCAAAGGAGGATGGGGCTGAACCAGGAGCCCCACACCCCCATTGTGGCCATTGTCAGCCGCCTGGTGTCCCACAAGGGTTTAGACTTGATTTGCGAGGTCCTTCATGATATGATGGAGCTTCCGATGCAGCTGGTGGTCCTGGGAACGGGCGACCAGAAGTATGAGGACTTCTTCCGCTGGGCCGTCCAGCAGTACCCCGGCCGCATGGCGATCCAGCTTGGCTACGACGAGCAGCTGTCCATGGCCATTTACGCCGGCGCGGACCTGTTCCTGATGCCCTCCAAGAGCGAGCCCTGCGGCCTGAGCCAGATGATCGCCATGCGCTACGGCACGGTGCCCATCGTGCGGGAGACCGGCGGGCTGAAGGACACCGTCCAGCCCTACGAGTCCTGGCGGGACAGCGGAAACGGCTTCTCCTTCCGCAACTACGCCGGCGGCGACATGCTGTACGTGGTCCGGGAGGCGGTGTACCTGTACAAGGACTACCCCGACGCCTTCGGCCGTCTGCGCCGCCGGGCCATGGAGTGCGACTTCAGCTGGGCCCGCAGCGCCCGGGAGTATCTGCGCATATACGCGGCCATCACCGGCCAACCCTGGCCTGTGGCCGTGGAGGCCGCGCCCGAGGAGGAACATGCTCCCGCGAAAGAGGCCGCTCCTGTGGAGGAGACGATGCCCGTGGGGGAAGCTGCTCCCGTTGAGGAAGCGGCTCCCGCTGAGGAGGCCGCCCCTGTGGAAGCGGCTGTCCCCGTCGAGGAGATTGCGCCCATCGAGGAGATTGCGCCCATCGAGGAGGCGGTTCCCGTAGAGGAAGTGGCCCCCGCCAAGGAGAGTGCCTCCGTGGAAGAGGACGCTCCCATCGAGGAGGCTGTCCCCGTTGAGGAAGCCGCGCCTGCTGTGGAGGCCGCTCCTGCTGAGGAGCCCGCGGCCCCGGCCAAGGCATCCGCGGCCGGGAGGACGGCCGCCAGAAAACCCGCCGCCGCCCGGAAGGCGTCTGCGGCCAAGAAGCCCGCGGCGAAGAAATCTGCCGCCAGGGCCGCCAAGGAAACGCCGGCCGGGAAAAAACCGGCCGTCAGAAAAGAGAAAACCTCAAAGAAAGGGCCCGCCGCCAAGGCCGTCAAGGAGGACGCGGCGGAGTAAGGTAACCCAATGACGAAACCATTTACCACAAAAACACTGGAGGACGCTCTCACCGCCAAGCTGGCGCTGAACTTCGGCAAGGCGCCGGAGGAGGCCAGCGAGCAGGAGATGCTGAAATCCTGCGCCCTGGTCCTGCGGGACGTCATGGCCGCCCGGGGCGTGGAGAGCGGTAAGGAGACCCGCCGGGGGCACAAAAAGCAGGTGCACTACCTGTCTCTGGAATTTTTGATGGGCCGCAGCCTGATGAAAAACGCCTATAACCTGAACCTCCTGCCCCAGTTGAGGGAGGCCCTGGAGCACATGGGCTTCAAGGCCGGCGACATCTTCGAGCTGGAGCCGGACGCGGGTCTGGGCAACGGCGGCCTGGGCCGCCTGGCCGCCTGCTACCTGGACTCCATGACCACCCTGGAGATTCCCGCCACCGGCTACTCCATCTGCTATGAGCTGGGCATTTTCAAGCAGAAGATCGTGGAGGGCCAGCAGGTGGAGCTGCCGGACAACTGGAAGGACCTGGGCGCCGCCTGGCTGCTGCCCAAGCCGGAGGAGGCCCAGACGGTCCACTTTGGCGGCACCCTCCGGGAGTTCTGGAACGACGGCCACCTCCACATCGTCAACGAGGACGCCACTGCCGTGCGGGCCATCCCCTACGACATGGTGGTGGCGGGCTACGACACCGGGCACGTCAACACCCTGCGGCTGTGGGACGCCCGGGCCACCGAGCCGGTGGACATGTCCCTCTTCTCCCGGGGAGAGTATTTGAAGGCGGCGGAGGAGGAGGCCATGGCGGAGACCATCGCCAAGGTCCTCTATCCCGAGGATAACCACTACGAGGGCAAGTCCCTGCGGCTCAAGCAGCAGTACTTCTTCGTCTCCGCCACCGTCCAGTCCATCGCCACCAAGCACCTGGACACCTACGGCACGCTGAAAAACTTCCATGAGAAGAACGTCATCCAGATCAACGACACCCATCCGGCCCTGGTGGTGCCGGAGCTGATGCGGATTTTCATCGACGAGGCGGGGATGAACTGGGAGGAGGCCTGGGCCATCACCACCCGGTCCGTGGCCTACACCAACCACACCGTCCTGGCGGAGGCCCTGGAGCGCTGGCCCCAGACGCTGATGCAGCAGCTCCTGCCCCGCATCTGGCAGATCATCGTGGAGATCTCCAACCGCTGGCAGCAGCGGGTGGAGACCTTCTACCACGATCCCGCCAAGACCCAGCGCATGGCCATCATCTGGGGCGGCGAGGTCCGCATGGCCAATCTGTGCATCGCCGGCGGTATGGCCGTCAACGGCGTCAGCGCCCTGCACTCCGACATTCTGCGCCGGGACGTGTTCCGCGACGCCTACGGCATGGAGCCCCAGAAGTTCCTCAATGTCACCAACGGCATCGACCACCGCCGCTGGCTCAGCGAGATCAACCCCGGACTGGACGGCTTGATCCGGGACCTCACCGGCGGCGGCGACTACCTCATGCACCCCACGGCGCTGCGGAAGCTGGACGACTACGCCGACGACGCGTCGGTGCTGGAGCAGCTGGCGGCCATCAAGCGGGCCAACAAGGAGGCCTTCGCGGTGTACGCCAAGAAGACCCGGGGCGTGGTGCTGAATCCCGACGCCATTTTCGACGTCCAGGTGAAGCGGCTCCACGAGTACAAGCGCCAGCTTCTGAACGTGCTGCACATCATCACCCTCTACCAGCGCCTGCAGGACGACCCGAATGCCATCACCCGGCCCCACACCTTCCTCTTCGGCGCCAAGGCGGCGCCGGGCTACACGGTGGCCAAGCGGATCATCCGCCTCATCAACTCCCTGGCGGACCAGATCGACCATGACCCCGTCTGCCGGGAGAAGCTCCAGGTGGTGTTCCTGGAGAACTACCGGGTGTCCCTGGCGGAGCAGCTGATGCCCGCCAGCGAGGTCAGCCAGCAGATTTCCACCGCCGGCAAGGAGGCCAGCGGCACCGGCAACATGAAGTTCATGATGAACGGCGCCTTGACGGTGGGCACCCTGGATGGCGCCAACGTGGAGATGCACGAGGTGCTGGGGGACGAGAACATGTTCCTCTTCGGCCTGCGGGCGGAGGAGGTGGCCCGGCTGAAAAACGAGGGCTACGTGCCCCAGCGGCTCTACAGCCGGGACGACACCCTGCGCCGCTGCCTGGACGCCCTGCGCACCGGCTTCCGGGACGGCGTGAGCTACGACGATCTGTACCAGCGGCTGCTCTTCGGCTCCGGCGGCAGCCCCGCCGACGAGTATCTGCTGCTGGCGGACTTCCAGGCGTACTGCCAGGCGGAGAAGCGGATGGCCCAGACCTACGCGGACCCGGCCCAGTGGAACCGCATGAGCCTGCACAACATCGCCCGCAGCGGCATCTTCGCCGCGGACCGGGCCGTGGCGGAGTACGCGGACAACATCTGGCACGTGCCCCACAAGTGAGGAAATCCCCCGGGTTCAGGCATCGCCTGCACCCGGGGGATTTTTTTGTCAGTGAAAAAAGGGGCGGGTTGTGAGATATTTCCCCGCCCTGATGGATATTCCCCATAGAAAGGCCTTTCCGGGCGGCCCCGCCGCCCATTTCACAGCAGACGAGGTGAGAAGATATTGACGGACACGGCATTCGAAGCGGCGGTGGAGCGCTATGGCGACATGGTGTTCCGGCTGGCGTTCAGCTATCTGAAAAACCGGGCGGACGCGGAGGACATCATGCAGGAGACGCTGCTGAAGCTCTACGAGGCGGAGAAGCCCTTCGACTCCCCGGAGCATGAGCGGTACTGGGTGGTGCGGGTGGCGGTGAACGGCTGCAAGCAGCTGCTTCGCTCCCCCTGGCGCCGCCACGGCCCCCTGGAGGAGGCGGAGGAGACGGCGGTATTCGACACGCCGGCCCAGAGCGAGCTGTTCCGGCAGGTGATGTCCCTGCCGTCAAAATACCGGGCGGTGGTGTACCTCCACTATTACGAGGGGTACGCCGTGGGGGAGATTGCCGCCGCCCTGGGCGCCAATCCGTCCACCGTCCAGACCTGGCTCATGCGGGCCAGGGGGCAGCTGAAACTGATCTTACAGGAGGCAGAGACATGATTGACGAGAAGCTGTATCAGGAGACCTTTTCCAGGCTCCGGGCCTCCGACAGAGCGAAAGAGGAGGTTTTTCTTATGAAGGAACAGAGAACTCACAGCAAGCGCATTCCCAAGTGCCTGCGGGCCGCGGCCATTGCCGCCGCCATGACCCTGGCCCTGGCGGCCACCGCGGGGGCCGCCAACCTGGCCACCGACGGGATGCTCTTCCAGAGCCTGCGGCAGGTGTGGAGCGACGGCTACGAGAGCCAGTACGAGGCCAAGGACGCCGAGGGCAACACCTACCAGCTCACCGTGACGGACAACAGCACCATCACCCAGTCCGGTGACCGGATGATGCTCCACGCGGCGGGGGAGGACCTGGACATCACCGACGCCATGAAGACGGAGGGCGCCTACCACTTTGAGAAGGAGACGGGCCGCAACCGCATTCAGGTGGACGTCACCGGCACCCTGAAGGACTGGACCATGGTGGAGGAGGTCACCGGCGAGGACGGCATCACCCACCGCTCCACCTCCAGCAGCGAGGACCTGAAGGACATGAAGACGGGAGCCGCCGTCGTCGGTGAAAAGGGCAGCAGTGAGACGGTGGAAAACACCACCACCGTCACCACTACCGCCACGGCGGGGGAATAAGACCATCAAAAAGCGCGGACAGAACCTTCTGTCCGCGCTTTTTTTCACCGCTCCTTATTGAGCCCCAGCAGATAGTCGGTGCTGACACCGTAGTACTTGCTCAGGGTGATCAAATGGTGGATGGGCAGTTCATTCGCTCCACGTTCATACCGGGCGTACATCGTCTGGGAAGTGCCCAGGACCTCGGCGATTTGAGTCTGGGTCTTGTCGGCATCTTCCCGTAAATCACGCAAAATGCGTACGTAGTCCATCTCTCCCACGTGCGACACCTCCCGCATGTGCTGTCTCTGACCGCTACTCACAAGGATAATTTAGCATAAAAAGGCAGGACCATTATTGACACAATACACAATTTTACTACAAAAGCGCCATATTTTTTCGCGGATTAGACGGAATTATTGGCACTTTGCGCAGAAATTTACTAACTTTTTCAACATCTGATGAAGAATTCCAACCTCTTTGCCGGAGAGCGCCGTCCGCGCTTTACAAGTTGGGAAAATGCGGGTATAATACTACCATACGCAATAAAGAAGAGGAAATACGTTATGGAATTTACACAGGGCGTCCGGTTCGACAGCCTGGGGCTGTCGCCGGAGATCATGCGTGCCATCGGGCAGCGCAATATTGAACTGTCCACCCCGGTCCAGGCGGGGTGCATCCCCCCCATGATGGCGTGGCAGGACGTCATCGCCAAGGCCCCCACGGGCACCGGCAAGACCTTTGCCTACGGCATCCCCATTGTGGAGCACATCGACCCGGAGGATGAGAGCGTCCAGGCGGTGATTCTGGCCCCCACCCGGGAGCTGGCCATCCAGATCACCGGGGAGCTGCGGGACATTGCCGCCTTCCGCGCCGGCGTGCGCAGCGTCTGCCTCTACGGCGGGCAGCCCATCGGCAAGCAGATCGATGCGCTAAAAAAGCGGCCCCAGATCGTGGTGGCCACCCCCGGGCGCCTCAGCGACCACATGAAGCGCCGCACCGTTCGGGTGGACACCGCCCAGACCGTGGTGCTGGACGAGGCGGACCGGATGCTGGACATGGGCTTCATCCACGACGTGACCCGCCTGCTGGACAAGATGGACAAGCGAAAGAACCTGGGGCTCTTCTCCGCCACCATCTCCCGGGAGGTCATGGACATCGCCTGGGTCTACCAGCGGGACGCGGCGGAGGTCACCGTCCGGGAGGACGAGGCCAACAAACCGGACATCAAGCAGTTCCGCATGGAGGTGTCCCAGAACGAGAAGGCCGACGTCATCGCCAAAATCCTCCGGGAGACCGGCTTTGACCGGTGCATGGCCTTCTGCAACACCAAGGGGGCCACGGAGCGCATCACCAAGTTCCTCCAGATGCAGGGCATCGACGCCGAGTGCATCCACGGCGACATCCCCCAGAAGAAGCGGGAAGAGGTGATGGACCGGTTCCGCCGGGGAGAGCTGCAGGTCTTCGTCTCCACCGACGTGGCGGCCCGGGGTATCGACGTGGACGACGTGGACATCGTGTTCAACTGCGACGTGCCTGACGAGAACCAGGACTATGTCCACCGCATCGGCCGCACCGGCCGGGCCAAGCGCCGGGGTGTGGCGGTGAGCCTCATCGCGGACTATCCCTCCAAGATGCGGATCGACGACATCGCCCAGAAGACCCGGAATGAGATCACCCCCGTGCGGTTTGACGAAAACGGCAAGCTGGCGGTGCTGGAGTAAGAAAAAACGGATGGCCGGGCAGACGCCCGGCCATCCGTTTTGCACGGGAGCGGCGGAAGCGGACGGTTTTTCTCAGTATAGCAGGAAACGGCCCCCGCCGCAACCGGACCATTTGTGAACGAATCCTTAAATTTTGTCATTTTTTGTTACTATCTGGGGACCGCGCCTTTACATCGGCGAAAAAATTCTTTATAATAACTCCGATCTGTGAGAAACGCTGGGGTGCTGCCTGTTGCGGCACCTGTTTTTTACTCCATTGAGAGAAGGAGCGGTTGCATGAATCTTTGGAAGCGGCTGGGGGCGGCGGCGCTGTCCGCGGCGCTGTGCATGGCGGTGCTGGCGGGCTGCGCCGGGGAGGCGGCGGACGGGGTGGCCCTGTCCGTGTGCGTGGGGGACACCCCGGTGACCCTGGACCCCATCTACGCCGAGGAGACCGGGGACCAGACCATCCTGGCCCACCTCTATGAGAATTTGATGCGGGTGACGGTGGACGTCACCGGCAAGACCACCGTCACCGGCGGCATGGCCAAGGACGTCACCCGGGATGCCAACTACGACGGCACCGTGACCTACACCTTCCGCCTCCGCAGCGCCAAGTGGTCCGACGGGCGGCCGGTGCGGGCGTCGGATTTCGTGTACGCCTGGCAGCGCCTGGCGGACCCCGCCAGCCAGTCCCCCTATGCGGAGCTGCTGTCGGTGGTGGACGGCTACGCCGCGGCCCGGAGCTCCGGGGACATGACCCAGCTCCAGGTGACGGCGAAAAACGACAGCACCCTGATCGTGGTGCTGGACGGCAATTACGACTGGTTTTTGACGGAGGTGTGCACCTCCCCCGCCACCATGCCTCTGCGAAAGGACGTGCTGCAAAAGCTGAAGGAGGCGGCGGAGGAGAAGAACCTCCAGGCGGAGGAGGCAGGGCGGACCGGCGACGCCCGCTGGTGGTCCGACCCCACCGCCCTGGTGACCAACGGCCCCTACCAGGCGGCGTCCTACGAGGCGGGCGGCCCCCTGGGTCTGGTGAAGAGCGAGCGGTACTACGGCACCCAGGCGGGGCCCAAGGCCCTGGATTTCCACTTCGCCGCCACCGCGGCGGAGGCCTGGCGGCTGTATGAGGAGAAGACGGTGGACGGGGTCTCCCCCCTGACGGAGGAGCAGCTGGCGCAGCGCTCCGCCGGGGAGGAGTGGGCCGGTGTCCCGGAGCTGTCCACCTACGCGGTGCTCTTCAACTGCAACACGTTCCAGGACGGCCCGGTGCGGCAGGCCCTGGCCATGGCGGTGGACCGCAACGCCCTGGTGGCCGCCGCCGGCGTGACAGCCCTGCCTGCGGAGGGCCTGGTGCCCCCCGGGGTGCCGGAGGACGAGGCGTCGGATTTCCGGGGGGCGGACGCCCCGCTGCTGGACAATGATCCGGCGCTGTACCAGGAGCGCTGCGCCCAGGCCCTGGAGCTGCTGCAACAGGCTGGGTACGACGGCGGAAGGGCCTTGGGGGAGCTGGAGTACCTGTATGTGGAGTCGGACCGCAACGCCGCCGTGGCCCTGGCGCTGTGCCAGATGTGGCAGGACGTGCTCCAGGTCCGCGTGACGCCCCGGGGCGTCACGGAGCAGGAGCTGTGGGCCGCCCTGCGCACCGGCGCGTACAGCATCGCCGGCGCGGATTTGGGGGCCGTGGGCAACGACGCGGAGTGCTTCTTGATGCAGTGGACCTCCACAAGCCCGGACAACGTGACGGGCTATTCCAACAGCGCCTACGACACCCTGATGGAGATCATCGCCAGCGCCGCCGACGGCACCGCCCGGATGGGCTGCCTCCACGACGCGGAGGAGCTGCTGCTGACGGACTACCCCCTGGTGCCCCTCTACACCCGGGAGACGGACTGGGAGCTGCGAGAGACGCTGACCGGCGCCTGCCGGGACGCCCGCGGCTGGTTCGTGTTCTCCGGCGTGGTGAGCAGAAACGGATAAAAGAACCAAAAGCACGGGGCGCCCCAGGGCGCCCCGTGCTCTTTTTGCGCCTGCCGGGGGGGACCTGTCCGCAGGGGCCTGGGGACAAAAAAATTCCCGGAACCCCCAGGGTTCCGGGAATTGGAAGAGCAATCAGCGCTTGCTGAACTGAGGCGCACGGCGGGCGGCCTTCAGGCCGTACTTCTTGCGCTCCTTCATGCGGGGGTCGCGGGTCAGGAAACCGGCCTTCTTCAGGATGGGGCGGTTGTCCTCGCTGGCCAGCAGCAGGGCCCGGGCGATGCCGTGGCGCAGGGCGCCGGCCTGGCCGGACACGCCGCCGCCGGTGACGGTGGCCACAATGTCCATCTTGCCGGTGTTGCCGGTGGCCTCCAGGGGCTGGCGGACCACCATCTTCAGGGTGTCCAGGCCGAAGTACTCGTCGATATCCCGGCCGTTGATGGTGATGGCGCCGGTGCCGTTGGGGAACAGATGGACGCGGGCCACGGAGGACTTCCGGCGGCCGGTGCCATACAGGTAAGGCTTCTTAGACTGATACATTCTCTTTACTCCTCCTTATTCGACGTCCAGAGCCACGGGCTTCTGGGCCTGCTGCTCATAGTTGGCGTCGGCGTAGATGTGCAGGCGCTTCAGAGAATCCTTGGAGATGGTGTTCTTGGGCATCATGCCGCGGATGGCCACCCGCATGGCCACGTCGGGCTTCTCCTGCATCAGAATGCGGTAGGGGGTCTCCTTCAGGCCGCCCACCCAGCCGGAGTGGGTGCGATAGATTTTCTGGGTGCCCTTGTTGCCGGTGAGGACGGCCTTGCCGGCGTTGATGATGATGACGTTGTCGCCGCAGTCGGCGTGGGGGGTGTAGGTGGGCTTGGTCTTGCCGCGCAGCAGGTCGGCAGCCCGGACGGCGGTCTTGCCCAGGGGCTTGCCGGCAGCGTCCAGGATGTACCACTTACGCTCGATGTTGGCCTTATTTGCCATAAAAGTGGACATGGTGTTTCCTCCGATATTGATATTTGTATTTGCTTTACAAATCAAGAGCTCCGGGGTAAAATCGGAGCAAGATTATTTATACCACGGGGGACGGGCCCTGTCAACTGCAAATTGATTTAGTGCGGGTAAAGCTTTGATTTTCTCTTGATTTCTATCAATATCTCGTCAATGCTGACTTTCGTTTTTTGAAATTTCGGGCGGCGGCAAAAAAAGAGCACGCGGGCCGGCGGCCCAGCGTGCCCGAAAGCGGCGGTATGTAGCGGCTACAGCACCCACTGGGTCAGCAGCAGGAGCACGAAGCCCGGCAGGCCCAGGACGCCGATAACCAGGGCGTTCCACAGGTTCAGGCCCAGGGCGATGCCGGTGAAGGCGGCGGTGGCGTTGACGGCCCACAGCGCCAGAAAGCCCAGGAGGGTGTTTCCCAGCAGCCGCAGAGCCAGCCGCAGCGGCGCGCGGAACACCCGCAGCAGCGCAATGAGGAAGAAGCCCCCCAGGAGGGCGGCCAGAATTTTTTGGCTCAGGTCCATGTGGGCTCCCCCTCCGGGCAGGCGGCGGCCGCGGCGCTCTCCGGGCTCCGCTCCTTGATGGCGCGGATCAGGTAGTTGCACCGGGCCTTCACCGCGCTGATCTGGTAGACGCAGGACTCCACCAGCTCCGGGTCCAGAGCCTGGTTGAACTGCCGGTAGGCAAAGGCCAGCTCACCCTGGGCGGTGAGGAGCTCCGCCTTTAAGGCCAGCAGCTCCGGGTCCGGCTTGGAACGTTTGGAAAAGATGGTTGTTTTCATGGCTGTGTCCCTCCTACCTAACTTTTATGGAGAGTTTGGACAAATATGCCAGTTTTATACAAAAGAGGAGGCGGGAACCATGACACAAGAGGAGGGCTATATGGCCCAGGCCCTGGAGCTGGCCCGGGAGGCCGCGGCGGCGGGAGAGGTGCCGGTGGGCTGCGTCATCGTCCGGGAGGGAATCGTGGTGGGCCGGGGCCGCAACCGCCGGGAGGAGCGGCAGGCCACCGCCTCCCACGCGGAGATGGAGGCCATCGCCCAGGCCAATGCGGCTTTGGGCACCTGGCGGCTGGAGGACTGCCAGCTGTATGTGACTCTGGAGCCGTGCCCCATGTGCGCCGGGGCCATTTTGAACGCCCGCATCCCGCGGGTGTGGTACGGCGCCCGGGACGAGGCCATGGGGGCCTGCGGCGGGGTGACGAACCTGTTTATGGAGGCCTTCCCCCATCCCCCGGCCCTGGTGGGGGGAATCCTGGCGGAGCCCTGCCGGGCAGTGCTGGCGGATTTTTTTGCGGGGCTGCGGGGCAGGCGGGAGGAGTGATATGAACCATTTGCAAGCATTTGGACGTACCACGGCGGGAGATATGTGATAAAACGACCCATCAGGATGGCGGTATCTCCTGACGGGTCGTGTAAAAGGACAGGCTGTGAGCAGACAAAAGCCGGGGTCGGCACCGGAACACCACCGGTGCGGTCCTGACTTTTCCACGTCCGTTTCCGCCTGCCGGTTTGCCAAAAGGGGAACCTCTGGGAATTATGCGGGAAGAATCCGGATGAAAGGCGGGAGGGGAGCGGCGGACGGAGTGGACGGGGATCTCATTGGGATGTTTTAGCCACCCAGGGCGGGGCTGGCGGCGGCACACAGGGCGGGAGTGGAAATTGTACGAATGGAAAGGAAGCAGTGCCGGCCGCCGATGGGGGCACGGTCTGCCGGAGGCCTGGGAAATGGTTCCGGGCCGTCAGTGAGGTGCTTGTTCTCTCTGTTCTCCGGGAGACTTTTTGTTGGTCTCTTTCTTTATCGCCTCCCATCGCCTGATCCATTCCACCCGGTCGGAGTCGATGCAATTGATTTTCCTTGTGATAAAATATTCCAGAATTACCAGCGAAAAGGGGGCGAGCGCGCAAAGGGTCACCTGCATATCCAAGGTTTTTCCTTTTACATAATTTGTGAGAAACAGGAGGTAGCTGATAACGCACAGCACGAGACATTCATCGTAATGCAAAATTTTGAAGCTCTCCTTTCCGGATTTCTTATTTTCCAAATTTTGTGCCATGAGGTCCGCGTTGATGGTCTCCCATTGGATGCCCGGAAGATGTGGTTCAACAAAAACGATCAGATATCCGGCTAATTTTGCGGTTGCGAACCGGTAGTAGGAAATGCGGAGGGACATGGGGATCAAAATGCAGAACGGCATCAAATAGAGGATGGTGGACTGCTGTGTAATTGCAAGGGTCATCAGCGCGACAGAGGTAGTAATGGTAAAGGTCAAAAGGGAATTATGGAGCGCCAGCTTGTGCATGATCTCTTCTTGAATCCGGTCGTATTCCTTGCACAGATATTCCGGGTTTTCCATGTGTTTGCCCCCCCTAACTTTGTCGAATAGATGCATATATAGTGTAACATTCTGGAAAGGGGCTGTCCATGGGTTATCCGGTGACTGAGCGGTGAAAAGCGGCTGCATGTAACGGAAAAAGCTTGGCGGCTGCTTCAAAAGCACCGCGGCGTGGCCGTGGCGGAGACCCGGCCATCCGGCGGCTCTTTGGGCAACCCGCGGGGGAGGGCTTGCAGACGGGTGGGACCGGCGGTACAATAGGAAGAAACGCGGAAGGGGAGGCCGCTGGTGGATGAGGAGCTGCGCAATCGGATCAAACGGAAAGTGAGGGCCTACTACGGGGTGGATGCAGATCCACCCACGGAAGAGGAGAAGAAAGTCTTCCTGAATTCTTTGAAAGAGCGGCTTCAAAAGGGCGAACTACACGGGCCATTGGAAGAATCGGATACAAATATTGACCGGTTCCAGTAGAGTACCAGGCAGCCTATACCAGACAAATTTTGAAGAACCGCATGGCTCTGGCGTGGAGGTGTTTGCCTACGACGGAAGGCTGCGGGCAAAGGTCGGTAGCCGCGCAATTGAGGACCGCGGTGAAGCGGCAACCCTGCAGGATGGGGCTGTGGGGGCTCCTAACCGGGAGGCCGGGGAGCTGACGCCGAAGGAGATTGCGGCGCGTGAGGCGGTTCGCTCCTATGTTGCTGTGGGAGCAGAGAAATCATCACATTCGGAAAGGACGGTTTGTACATGAAAGTGTTGCTTCACATTGACGACAGCGCCCGATGGGCAATGACCCTGGGCAACGCCGCAAACCTATTGCAGTATGCTGCCTCGTCCGGCACGCCCCTGATACTTGAAATCGTCGCCAACGGCCCCGCTGTCCGCGAATTGCGCGCTGCGGCGGCGGAAAAACTTGGGATGGATGCTCAATTGGAGTCGCTTGCGCCGTCTGTGCGTATCTGCGCATGCGAGAACGCGTTGAGGGCCAACGGGATTTCCGCCGAAGAGCTGTATCCATTCGTACAGGTCGTCCCCGCAGGTGTGGCGGAGCTTGCCCTTCGGCAGGACGAGGGATTTGCCTATATCAAGCCTTAAATGTTCTCCGATTTCGTCCAGAGCGATTCATATTCCACGGGCCATCCGGCATACTATGATCCGGTGATGATATTGAAGTGGAAAACGCATTTGCCTGATTTGGTTTTTATCCTGATCGCGCTGGCGGCCGGTGGCCTCTCCGCGATTGCCGTCATGAAGGGGATGCCCTTTTACGAGCAGCTCGCAAAGCCGCCGCTGACACCGCCCTCCGCGGTGTTTCCCATCGCCTGGTCGATTCTGTATCTTCTGATGGGGATTGGAGCGGCCAGGGTGTGGAAGGCGCATGCGCCACGCCGCGGTACGGCGATCGCGGTTTTTGGCGTGCAGCTTGTCATAAACGCACTGTGGAGCGTTTGGTTTTTTGCGCTTCAGGCGCTCCTTTTTGCCTTTGTGTGGCTGATCGCGCTCATTTTGGCGATTGCGCTCATGATTCGTGTGTTTTCCGGGATTGATCGCCCTGCCGCATGGATGCAGGTCCCATACCTGCTGTGGTGCTGCTTTGCAGCTTATCTCAATTTTGGCATCTGGATACTGAACCGTTAAGACTGCCGCCCCTTCGCCGGGGCGGCTTTCCCTTATTCCCCCGGCACATGCCGAACAAATTCGCAATTTTGGGCACACTAGTCGTGAGGTGATGGATATGTCTTATGTGAACCCTGCCCTGCGGTCCAAATTTGAAACGCTGCCCATTGACCTGAAAAACGAGATCCTTGCCCGCGACGTCACCATCAGGAATCTCAATGACCTGATCCATGTTCTGCAAGAGATCATCGACGAGGCCGAGGCCGCCCCTTAATTGGGGCGGTTTTCTTTTTCGCGGGCGGTCGTATATGGGACGGGGACAGACGTCAATTTGTGGAGGGGATTCCTTGCGGCCCATTGGTATGCTGCTCACCGTCGCTGCTGCGATGCGGCTGTACTGGGGATGCGCCGGAGGGATTCTGCCCGCGGAGCGGGCACCGGCAGGCGGCCGCGGAGAAGCTGGCGGCGTATTGAGAGAGAAAACGGGTGATGGTTGAAGGAATGTGGAACCGGTTTTTTGCACGATAAGACCCGTTTGGCTGTACCGGAACTTTTTCCAGAACAGCTTGTGCAATTACATATTTTTTCATTTGTGGAAGACGCCGCACCTGCTGGAATATAAGGCGTTTAACAGAATTTTTTGTAAGAATTTGTGAAAAATAAAAAATGTGCGAGATTTAAGACTTTTGTAACAAATGGCGCTGGTTTGCTTAACAACTCTCTAGTATCTTAATACTTGCAAGAGACAAAACTTCTTTTCATCCAATCTTCCAAAACGGATAGGGGCCAGCTTTTCAGCTGGCCCCTATCCGTTTTGGCAAACAGGAAGCCGCACTCCGTCAGGAGCGCGGCTTCCCGCTGATCGGCCCGGTCCTGCGGGCCGGGCTTTCTCCGTGCCCTCGTAAGGAGCCATAGGAAAACCTGGCCGGCCAACATCCGGCACCAACTCTTGTTTCAACCCACGTGCCCCTTGCAGGGCGCGGCTCCAGACCCCGTTCCACGCACTCCACGCAAGCGTAATTTCAACCCACACGCCCCTCGCGGGGCGCGACCTCACCAGTTCCGTAATCTGCACCGTCACCGCTACTTCAACCCACACGCTCCCCGCGGAACGCGACGGTCAATCCCCATGACACCCAGACGCTCTCGTTCTAATTTCAATCCACGCTCCCCGCGAGGAGAGTGACCGGCGGCAGCGAGGGCGTCTACCTGGACGTTTACCTATTTCAATCCACGCGCCCCGTGAGGGAGCGACTTCATGCTGGAGGAGGCGCGGCATCGCTGTATGCCCCGGGGGAGAGAACGCCCTGGTTCAGTCCGAGTTCCCTGTCAACGCAAAGCTGCCGGAGCCTGCGCGGTCCGGCAGCTTCCCTTGCCCCGAGCGGCAGATGCCGCAGCTCCGCGCACGCCCCGCTCCCGCCCGGACGGCCTGGGAGACGGCGTGTCGAAACCGGTAGAATTTTGGGCGGAGCTGTGCTACAATGTCACCCATTCCCCTGGTCTTCGGGACCGGGTTCCGCCGCCGGGGCCAGGAGCCGCAGCGCCAGGAGGCCCAGCAGATACGCGGTGCTCCCCGTATAGAGCAGCAGGGAGGAGACCGCCGGGCCGCTGTCCGCCAGGGAGGCCAGGGACAGGACGGCGGCGGCGCCGGTGTACAGGGCGAAGCGCCGGGTCTGCCCCGCCTGGAAGGCGAAGGAGGACAGGCGGTAGAAGGCCAGGGTCAGAAAGACCAGGGCCAGCAGCTCCACGCAATAGGCCGCCAGCGCGGGATTTACGGAGTCGATCCGGTAGGTCAGCACCAGCCGGATCACCAGGTTGGCCACCATCAGCAAGAGCCAGTTTCCGGAGACGGTCCGGGGCGGGTCCGCCCGGCGGCAGGCGGCGGCGCAGAGGGCCAGCCCGGCGGCGGAGGCCAGGGTCAGCAGCCCCAGCAGCACGTGGATCCGGGGGGAGAAGCCACCGCCGGAGGTGAGGACGACCACGGAGGTCATGCCGGAGGGATCGGCGGCGGAGAGGAGGTCCCCCATCGCCTGCCCCAAAAAGCCCAGCCCCAGGAAGAGGTCCGCCGCGCCGGAGAGGACCAGGAGAAACACTCCGGCCACCGGCAGCAGCAGGAGCCGGGTGTCTCCAGTGGTGAAGTCCGCCGGGAAGGCGGGGCCGGGGGCGGATTCTTTGGGCAGGTGCCCCGCCAGCGCGGCCAGCACCACCCCCAGCGCCGCCAGCAGCGCCGCCAGGGCGATGCCCGGAAGGTTGCCGGGGATGGGCAGGCCGGTTCCCAGCTCGAAGCCGGTCCGGTTTTGCAGCAGCCGCAGCGCGAAGGCGGCGGCGCCTCCGGCCACGGCGGCCAGAGGGAGCAGAAGCTGTTTTTTCATCAGAAAAACTCCTTTTGGAGGAAGAATTGACGCAAAACGCGAATATTAGTATAGCACATGGAAAACAGTTTGTCCATGCCGGGCCTCATTTTCCGGCGGCGGAACGCATACAGTGGAGGGACAGGCCAGCCCATACGGAAGAGGAGGAGCTCCATGAGACGAAACAACCCGGTGCGCCAGAGCGTGGCGGTGTCGGCGCTGCTGATCGCGGCGCTGTTTTTCCTGCCCTTGGCGGTGATTATGCCCTTCCGGTCGGAGCTGTTCGGCCGGGAGACGGCGGTGGACGAGACGGAGGGGGCCCCCTTCCTCAGCGGCGACCGGGACGCGGAGACGGTGCTGAAGGTGCTGAACGGGGACACGGTGGAGGAGATGGACCTGGGGACCTACCTGGTGGGGGTGGTGCGGGCGGAGATGCCCGCCTCCTTCCAGAGCGAGGCGCTGAAGGCCCAGGCGGTGGCGGCCCGGACCTACACCCTCTACAAAATGCTGAGCGGCGGCAACCACGGGGACACCGCCGACATCTGCACCGACTCCACCTGCTGCCAGGCCTGGATTGCCGAGGACCGGGCCCGGGCAAACTGGGGGGAGAACGCCGGCGCCTATGAGGAGAAGATTGAGGCGGCGGTGCGGGACACCGACGGGGAGACGATTCTCTACGGCGGGGTGCCCATTCTGGCGGTGTTCCACTCCTCGTCGGCGGGACTGACCCGGGCGGCGGGAGAGGTGTGGGTCAACGACCTGCCCTATCTCCAGGCCGTGGAGTCCCCAGAGCCTCAGGACGCCATCCCCAACTACTACAGCCGCTCCGCCTTTTCGGCGGAGGACTTCCGCAAGCGGATTCTGGCGGCGGAGCCGGGGGCGGACCTGTCCGGAAGCATGAGCGGCTGGCTGCAGCACCCCGTCACCGACGGGGCGGGCAGCGTGGAGACGGTGACGGTGGGGGGCGTGCCCATGAAGGGCACCCGGCTGCGGTCCATCCTGGGGCTGCGGTCCGCCTGCTTCGAGTGGGAGGTGCAGGACGGGGAGCTGGTGTTTTTCGTCACCGGCTACGGCCACGGCGTGGGGCTGAGCCAATACGGCGCCAACGAGATGGCGGCGGAGGGGGCGGACTACCGGGAAATTCTCACCCACTACTATACCGGCGTGACGGTGGAGCCCTACACGCCGTGACGCTTTACAAGGCGCGGGGAACTGTGATAAAATAAAACTCTTAGAACCGACAGAAAAACGGGGGGTGAGGCGATGAAACGGAAGGCCGCGGCGCTGCTGGCGTGCCTGTTGCTGGTGGTGCAGCTGGCGTCTCCGCCCGCCCGGGCGGCGGAGAGCGTCTACTTTGTGGCGGCGGGCAGCAACGTCCTGCCCATGAGCGACGACACTATGCCCTTCTGGTCCGGCGGATACCTCTATATCGCCAGCTCCATCTTCACCGGCATCGTCTGGAGCTCCCTGGGCATCTCCCACGTGCCCGGCAATGCCCGGCAGCCGCTGATCCTTTACAGCGGCGACGACCGCCCGCTGATGTTTGACGCCGGGGCCTCCTACGCCAGGGACTCCGCCGGAAACACCTACTACCCCGGCGCTGTGGAGCGCAACGGCACGACATTCGTGCCCGCGTCCACGGTGGCAAGCTTTTTCGGCTTACAGTATTCCCTGATTCCCAATGTGGAGCACGGGTATCTGGTGTGGCTGCGGCAGCCGGGCTACGGGCTGTCGGACGAGGACTTTGCCGACGCCGCCACCTATCCCATGGCCGCCTGCTACGCCCAGTACCTGAAGTCCAAGGAGCGGCCCGTCACGCCGGTGACACCGCCGGTGACGGACCCCCAGCCGGAGGAGCCCCCCGCCAGCGGGAAGAGCGTCTACCTCTGCCTGGAGGCGGAGGACACGGCGGCCCAGCTGCTGGACGTGCTGGACCGGCACGGGGCCCAGGCCGCCTTCTTCTGCTCCCTGGAATTTCTGGAGACCCAGGGGGACCTGCTGCGGCGGATGGCCGCTACGGGACACTCCGTGGGCATTCTGGTGGACGGCGCCGACCCCCGGCGCACCCCGGAGGAGCAGCTGGAGGCGGGGAACCGGGCGCTGTACCGGGCCACCTTCCAGAAGACCCGGCTGGCCTACGTGCGGGACGGGGACGCCGCGGCGTCCCAGGCGGCGGAGGCGGCGGGGTTCCGCTGCCTGTACCCGGACCTGGACCGGGGGGACACCCCCCTGCGCAGCGGCTACCACGCCGGGACCCTGCTGCGGCAGGTGTCCGCCCGGCGGGGGAGCGTGACGGTGTGGCTGGGCGGGGCGGTGGGCACCGGCGGCCTGGGGGCCTTTTTGACCCAGGCGGCGGAGGCGGAGGACCGGTGCCTGCCCCTGACGGAGACGGCCTGAGCCCACTATTTACAGAAAATTCAACATACCCGGGCAGGAACGGGTATAATCAAAGGGAAAACATATAGAAACGGGAGGGAGCGCCATGGGCCGCAATATTTTGGTGGTGGAGGACGACCGCAACATCTCCGACCTCATCCACATGTATCTGGTGAAGGAGGGCTTTGACGTCCGGATCGCCGGGGACGGCGGGAAGGCCATCGAGGAGTTCCAAAAGCAGGTGCCCGATCTGATCCTCCTGGACATCATGCTGCCGGTGATGGACGGCTGGGCGGTGTGCGCCCGGGTGCGGGAGACCAGCAAGGTCCCCATCATCATGCTCACCGCCAAGAGCGAGGTCTTCGACCGGATTCAGGGCCTGGAGATGGGCGCCGACGACTATATCGTCAAGCCCTTTGAGATGAAGGAGCTCATCGCCCGGATCAACGCGGTGCTGCGGCGGACGGAGATTCCCAACGACACCAGCAAGCGCCTGACCTTCGACAAGCTGGTGATTGACCTGGACTCCTACGAGCTGATTGTGGACGGGAAAAAGATCGACACGCCCCCCAAGGAGCTGGAGCTGCTGTACCACCTGGCCTCCACCCCCAACCGGGTCTACACCCGCAACCAGCTTTTGGACGAGGTGTGGGGCTTCGACTACTTCGGCGACAGCCGCACCGTGGACGTGCACATCAAGCGCCTGCGGGAGAAGGTGGAGGACGTCTCCGGCCAGTGGGCGCTGAAAACGGTGTGGGGCGTGGGCTATAAGTTTGAGCTCACCGGGGCCAAGGCGGAGAAGGCGGGGGAATGAAGCGGTTTCATAAGCGGTTTCAGGGCCTCTACTGGCGCCAGCTGTGGGTCACCGCCGGCATGGTGATGCTGACGCTGCTGCTGTTGGGCGCGTCCTTTTTCTCCCTCAGCTACAACTACGCCCGGGACCAGACCAGCGAGGAGATGGAGACCCGGGCCCGGGTCATGAGCCAGCTCTCCGTCAGCTACCTGGAAAACGGGCGCTTCCTCTCCATTGACGAGCTGCAGACCGACCCCGCCTTCCAGCAGCTGGCCTCCTTTGCCGCCACGGTGTCGGACGTGCACTTTATGATTTGCGACACCGGCGGCCACGTGCTGCTCTCCACGGACGAGGGCCTCTCCGGCCAGGTGGTGACCATGCCGGAGGAGATGACCCGGGAGATCATGGAGAACGGCAACGCCGCCCGCCGGGACGATCTGGGGGGACTGTACCCCCAGAAGCGGGTGGTGGTGGGCGTGGCCGCCGTGAACCCCGTCACCCAGGAGGTGGTGGGCGAGGTGTTCTCCGTGTCCACCACCGCCTCCCTGGACTCCATGTGGAAGGGCTTTGTGGGGCTGTTCTTCATGACGGCCTTTGTAGTTTTGATGGTCTCCTTCATGGCCTCCTCCGTCACCGCCATGCGCCAGGTCCAGCCCATCCGGGAGATGGTCCAGGCCACCCGGCGGTATGCCGAGGGGGACTTTGACGTGCGGATGAAGGACTACGGCCGGGCCGACGAGATGGGCGAGCTGGCCGCCTCTTTTAACAACATGGCAGAGGCCCTCCAGCAGACGGAGCGCCAGCGGCGGGAGTTTGTGGCCAACATCTCCCACGAGCTGAAAACCCCCATGACCACCATCGCCGGGTATACCGACGGCATTCTGGACGGCACCATCCCCCCGGAGAACGAGCGGCAGTATTTGCAGATCATCTCCGACGAGAGCCGCCGCCTCAGCCGCATGGTGCGGCGGATGCTGGACGTGAGCCAGCTCCAGGCCATCGACCCCCTCCGGAGCGGGAGCCACTTCGACTTGTGCGAGAGCATGCGCCGGGTGCTGATCTCCATGGAGAAGAAAATCACGGACCGGCATCTGGATGTGGAGGCGGACATCCCGGAGGAGCCCATTCTGGTGCTGGGGGACAAGGACATGATCACCCAGGTGATCTACAACCTGCTGGAAAACGCCACCAAGTTCGCCCGGGAGGGCTCCACGCTGTACCTGGGCGTGGCCACCATCGACGGCAAGGCCCGGGTGACGGTGCAGAACCTGGGGGACACCATCGCGGCGGAGGAGCTGCCGCTGCTGTTCGAGCGGTTCCACAAGAGCGACAAGTCCCGCAGTGAGGACAAGGACGGCGTGGGGCTGGGGCTCTACATCGTCAAGACGATTTTGGAGCAGCACCGGGAAAAAATCAATGTGACCAGCGAGAACGGCGTGACCACGTTCACCTTCTCCCTGACCACGGAATGAGGAACCATGGAAGAACGTGACATGAACGGCCGGCGGGAGACGCCGGGGGAGGTGGTGGAGACCGATCGTCCCCGGGACCGCCGGGAGGTAGTGGAGACCTACCGCCCCCGGGACCGCCGGGAGGTGGTGGAGGTCTATACCCGCCCCATGCCGGGCCGGCGCCGGGAGGCGCCGCCGGTGCCCCTGGTGGAGCGGCGGGGGCGGCGGAAGGGCCTCTGGATTTTCCTGGCGTGCTTTTGCGGCGTGGCGGCTCTGGCGGCCGCCGCCTGGGCGCTGGACGGCGCCCAGGACTACCGGGACCCCTTTGAGCACTACTACCAGGAGGGGCAGGCGGAGCCGGCGGGGGAGCTGACCATTCCCGGCTATCCCACCGGCCAGGGCGCCCGGCTGGAGGTGCTGCAAAGCCACGGGGAGACCCTGGCCATCCAGGAGATTTACCGGCGGGTGAACCCGGCGGTGGTGACGGTGCTGGCCCAGCTGGACCAGGGCGTGTCTGTGGGCACCGGCGTCATCTTCACCGCCGACGGGTATCTGCTGACCAACTACCACGTGGTGGAGGGGGGCTCGGAGTGCTCCGTGGCCCTGGACACCGGGCACCGCTATGAGGCGCTGTACGTGGCGGGGGACCAGAAGAACGACCTGGCGGTTTTGAAGGTGGACGCGGAGGACCTGCCCGTGGCGTCCTTCGGCGACTCCGACCTCCTCTCGGTGGGAGACCCGGTGTACGCCATCGGCAACCCCCTGGGGGTGGAGCTGCGGGGCACGCTGACCGACGGCATCGTCTCCGCCATCAACCGGGACGTGCAGGTGGACGGCCGGACCATGACCCTGATCCAGACCAACGCAGCGCTGAACTCCGGCAACTCCGGCGGCCCCCTCATCAACCAGTACGGCCAGGTGGTGGGCATCAACGTCATCAAGATGAGCTCCCGGTACTCCAATGTGGAGGGCCTGGGCTTCGCCATCCCCTCCGCCTCCATGGACCGGATGGTAAACGATCTGCTGACCTACGGACAGGTGCAGCCGGAGCCGGTGCTGGGGGTGACGGTGAGCCAGGTGGGCGTGAAGCTGGGCGAGCTGGTGGGCGTGGAGGTGCTGGAGGTGACCCCCGGCTCCGCCGCGGACCGGGCGGGCATCCAGGCGGGGGACTACATTGTCTCCGCCGGCGGCATCGCCACCGGGACCAGCCAGGATCTGCTGCGGGCCCGCCGCCAGTACCATCTGGGGGAGCAGATGCCCCTGGTGCTGCTGCGGGACGGGCGGACGCTGGAGGTGACGCTGGAGCTGAAGGAGACGGAGGAGGACCTGTCCGGCGGGACGCCGCGTCTGCCGTGAGGACGTGAAAAAAGGAGTGACCTGATTCATCAGGTCACTCTTTTTTCTTCTGCGGCCAGAGGAGGCTGACGCCGGAGAGGAGCAGATATACGCCGAAGGGCCTGCGCAGAAGCTCCACGTCCAGGGCGGTGGCGACCCAGGCGCCCGCCAGGGCGGCGATCACCGCCGCGGGCACCGCCGCCTTCAGCGTGGGCTTGTCCAGATAGCCGCCCCGGGCGTGGCAGATCAGGGCGGTGGCGGCGGTGGGGAGGAAGAACAGCAGGTTGAAGCCCTGGGCGGTCCGCTGGTCCACCCCCAAAAACAGCGTCATCACCAGCAGCAGCAGCGTGCCGCCGCCCACGCCCCAGGCGGAGAGAATGCTGGCGCCCAGCCCGCAGAGAAAAGGAAGCAGCCATTCCGTCACAGCAGATATTTCACCCCCGCGTAAAAGAGAAATCCGGCGAAGAGCCACTTGAGGTACTTGGTGGGCACCTTTCCGTAGAGCTTGCCCCCCAGGGCGCCGCCGATGAGGCCGCCCGCCAGGTAGGGCAGGGCGGCAGAGAGGGACACGCCGCCCCGCCAGAGATACACCCCGGCGGACACCAGGCACACCGGGAAGATCACCCCCACGCAGGTGGCGTAGAGCTTCCGCTGCTCCAGCGGCCCCCACCGGGAGAGGATGGGCACGAACACCATCCCGCCCCCGCCGCCGAAGAGGCCGTTGGCCAGGCCCGCCGCGCCGCCGGCGATCCGCGCCGTCCATTTGCCGCCCAAGGCGCCACCTCCATCAACAATATGTACCGGTCCCCCAGGGAGGAGCGGGCCCCTCCCCCGGACCGGCAAGGTCATTTCAGCTTGAAGCTCTGGCAGTCGGTGCACTCCACCATGGTGGGGTTGGTCTCGTGGGTGCCCACCTGGATGGCGGTGAGACCGCAGTACTGGGTGTCCTGGCAGTGATGTGCGCAGTTGTTCACGGTGCACTTGATGCTCTGGTTGGGGGTGCATTCGCAGCCGCTGTTGGTGCAATCCTTATTCATGAACTGATCCTCCTGCATGAAGAATATTGGCTTCCGCCGGTAGGTAGTGTGCGCCGCCGCCGCAAAAGTATGCAAAAAAAGCGGGGCTTGTCCAAAAAGCCTCGCAGCGTTTCGCCGCCGGAGCGGCGGGGGCAGGAGAAGGGCTGTTCCGCCGCGCACAGGCCGCGGCGGAACAGCCCTTTTGGCCTGCGAGTATGGAAACGGCCCTCTCGGCCCGCAAGTGCGGAAACGGCCCGCTGCGCGTGTACGAAGTGGGCCGCAGCTCGGGGGCAAAAATACCGCAGGCATTTTTGCCCCCGCCTGGGCGGAACCGGTTTCCGGCTCCGCCCAGGCGGGGGAGAACCGCTCCGCTCAGATGCCCAGCAGCAGCGTGGCGAAGCGGAAGTAGATCAGCAGGGAGATGGAGTCCACGATGGTGGAGATGAAGGGGGAGGCCATCACCGCCGGGTCGAAGCCCGCCTTCTCCGCCAAAAGGGGCAGGGAGCAGCCCACCAGCTTGGCGCACAGCACCGTGCCAACCAGCGTCAGGCACACCACCAGCGCCACCAGCGGCGTCACCGCCGGGTTGTGCAGCAGCCAGCGGTCCACCACCATCATCTTCACGAAGTTGGCCGCCGCCAGGCAGATGCCGCAGCAAAAGGACACCCGGAACTCCTTCCAGAGGACCTTCAGCAAATCGGAAAACCGGACCTCCCCCAGCGACAGGGCCCGGATGACGGCGGTGGAGGCCTGGGTGCCGCTGTTGCCGCCGGTGCCAGAGAGCATGGGGATGAAGGAGGTCAAAATGGCGCAGGCGGAGAGGGAGTTCTCAAAGTGGGTGAGGATGATGCCGGTGAAGGTGGCGGAGAGCATCAGAATCAGCAGCCAGGGCGTCCGGGCCCGCCAGGTCTCCAGCACACCGGTTTTCAGGTAGGGCTTGTCGGAGGGGAGGATGGCGGCCATCAGCTCGATATCCTCCGTGACCTCCTCCTGCAACACGTCCATGGCGTCGTCCACGGTGACGATGCCCACCAGCCGGTTCTCCGTGTCCACCACCGGCAGGGCCAGGAAGTCGTATTTGCTCAGGGCCCGGGCGGTGGACTCCTGGTCGTCCAGGGTGTGGACGGAGATGATGTTGGTCTCCATAATGTCGCCGATGACGTCGTCCTCGTCCGCCAGCAGCAGCGTCCGGATGGACAGCAGGCCGATGAGGTGGCGGCCCTCGTCGATGACGTAGCAGATATTGATGGTCTCCTTGTCGGGGCCGGTGCGGCGGATGCGCTTGAAGGCGTCCTCCACCGTCATGGTCTCCTTCAGGTCCACGAACTCCGTGGTCATGATGCTGCCGGTGGAGTCCTCCGGGTATTTCAGGATCTCGTTGATGCTCTTGCGGGTCTCCGGGTCCGAGTGCTTCAAAATGCGCTTGACCACGTTGGCGGGCATCTCCTCCACGATGTCCACGGTGTCGTCCAGGTACAGTTCATCCAGGACTTCTTTCAGCTCCGTGTTGGAAAAGCTCTGGATCAGCAGTTCCTGCTCGTCGGAGTCCAGCTCCACGAAGACCTCCGCCGCCAGCTCCTTGGGCAGCAGGCGGAACACCAGGGGCACCTTCTCCCCCAGCTCCGTGCAGATGGAGGCGATGTCCGCCGCCTCCATGGGGAGGAGAAGGTCCCGCAGCGGGGCGTAGCGTTTTCGCTCGATGGAATCCTCGATGGTCTCCAGCAGCTCCGCCCGTTCGGTTTCCAGTTCAAACACGGCGCGTCTCCTCCTTCCGTTTTGTGTATAAAAAAACCAGTCGTGCCGTCCGGTACGACTGGAGAACCCTCCCTTGCCGGAAAACCGCAACTGGGTACAGTTTTCCCAACCGTTCAAGCTTTAGCCTCACAAGGCGGTGAAATCGCATTAGATGATACCTTCCTGTTCGATATCGCCTGTTCAAACCCTCTCATGATGTCTCCATCACTCTGCGGCAGCGATCCATATCCCTGTGGTAGCCTTACCTACCGGACGTATTTCTCTTTTATCTTATGCTAAAAAAAACCATGTGTCAATCAAATTCCTGTAAAACCGGCCTCTCCGCTCCCCAAAAGGACCAAAATTCGAGATAGAACAAATGTTGCATATCGGGCGGAGCTGTGGTATGATAAGAAGACGCAAAGCGCAGAAAATAGCTTGTGGAGACCGGCGGAAACGTGATATAATACAATATTCCACGAAAACCGGCGGGGCGCTCCCGCCGCGAAGAGGGGAGAGGCGGCCGGGTGGGCATCCATGACGGGCACAGGGAGAAGATGCGGCAGCGGTTTCTGCGGGGCGGATTGGACGCCTTCGCGGACCACGAGGCCCTGGAGCTGCTGCTGTACTACGCCATCCCCCGGCGGGACACCAACCCCGTGGCCCACGCGCTGATGGAGCGGTACGGCTCCCTCTCCGCGGTGCTGTCGGCGCCGGCGGAGGATTTGCAGCGGGTGGAGGGCGTGGGCGAGAGCGCGGCGGTGCTGCTGCGCCTGGTGGCGCCCCTGTGCCGGAAGGCCCGGCTGGCGGAGGCCGCCGGGGAGGAGCGGGTGCTGAACTCCTCGGAGCGGGCCGGGGCGTATCTGCTGGAGTGCTTCGAGGGAGAGAAGAACGAGGCCGTCTATCAGCTCTGCCTGGACCGGAAGGGAAAGCTCCTGGCCTGCAAGCGGCTGGGGGAGGGCAGCGTGGCCTCGGCGGATGTGGACATCCGCCGCCTGGTGGAAAACGCCATTCTCACCAACGCCAGCGCCGTGATCCTGGCCCACAACCACCCCAGCGGCGTGGCCCTGCCCTCCGACGGGGACTACGCCGCCACCGCCCGGGTGAAGGACGCCCTGGGCGCCATCGGCATCCAATTGGCGGATCATATCATCGTGGCCGACGGGGACTTTGTGTCCATGGCGGACAGCGGATATCTGGGATAAGCGCGGGGCGCCGCCCCGCCGGGCACGCGGCGCAGCGGCGTGCAGCGGGCCCCTCCGCC
>NZ_UQXD01000021.1 GCF_900544955.1 uncultured Oscillibacter sp. | reverse complement strand
GTGCACGGCCCGTTTTCTTTGGCGCAACCAAAGAAAATGGGGGGTGCATTCCGTGGGGCAAAGCCCCACACCCCCATCCCGCCCCCGTGGGACGGAAATCCTCATCCCCGCCCGACGGCGGCATTCCCGTCCCCGCCCGACGGCGGAAATCCTCGTCCCCGCGCCGTGCGCGGCCGCCCCCGCCCCTGTGGGGCAGGATCCCTCGCTCCGCGCCGATGCGCGACCGCCCCGCAGGGCGGCACACAGAAAGGAGTCAGCCATGTTGATTCGTCCCGCCGTACAGGCGGATTACCCCGCCATTTATGAATTGGTAAAAACGGCCTTCCAGACGGCGAAGGTCTCCGACGGCACGGAGCAGGACTTCGTGAACGTCCTCCGCGCCCGCTCCACCTACCTCCCGGAGCTGGAGCTGGTGGCCCAGGAGGACTCCGGCGCCCTTGCGGGCCACATCATGCTGACCCGGACCCGCCTGGTCCCCGACGGCGGCGAGCCCCTTCCCGCCCTGATGGCGGCGCCGCTGAGCGTCCGCCTGGAGGACCGCGGCCAGGGCCTGGGCGCCCGGCTGCTGCACGAGGGGCTGCGCCGGGCCGGAGAGATGGGCTTTACCTGCGTCTTCCTGATGGGAGACCCCGCCTATTACGGCCGCTTCGGCTTCCGCCCCGTGACGGACTACGGCCTGCGCAACGAATCCCACGCCCCGGACCAGTACGTGCTGGGCCGGGCCATCGTCCCCGGCGCCCTGGAGGGGGCCTCCGGCGGCATCTGTCTGGAATAAAAGGAGAAGAGAACCGCTCATGCAAGACAAGATCATCGTCAAGGGCGCCCGGGCCAACAACCTGAAAAACATCGACGTCACCATCCCCCGGGACAAGCTGGTGGTGATGACGGGCCTCTCCGGCTCCGGCAAGAGCTCCCTGGCCTTCGACACCATCTACGCCGAGGGCCAGCGGCGCTATGTGGAGAGTCTCTCCTCCTACGCCCGCATGTTCCTGGGCCAGATGGACAAGCCGGATGTGGACTATATCGAGGGCCTCAGCCCCGCCATCTCCATCGACCAGAAGACCACCAGCAAAAACCCCCGGTCCACCGTGGGCACCGTCACGGAGATTTACGACTACCTCCGGCTGCTGTGGGCCCGGGTGGGCACGCCCCACTGCCCCAAGTGCGGCAAGGAGATCCAGCAGCAGACCATCGACCAGATCATCGACCAGGTGCTCTCGCTGCCGGAGGGCACCCGCATCCAGGTGATGGCCCCCGTGGTCCGGGGCAAGAAGGGCGAGCACACCAAGGTCTTTGAGGACGCCAAGCGCTCCGGCTACGTCCGGGTCCGGGCGGACGGCAATCTCTACGAGCTGGACGAGGAGATTCGGCTGGAGAAGAACAAAAAGCACAACATCGAGGTCATTATCGACCGCCTCATCATCCGCGCCGACATCCAGCAGCGGCTGACGGACAGCGTGGAGACCGCCTCCGCCCTGTCCGGGGGGCTGGTGGTCATCAACCTCCTGCGGGAGGAGCAGGACCTGGTGTTCTCCCAGAACTACGCCTGCGAGACGTGCGGCATCTCCATCGAGGAGCTGACGCCCCGGATGTTCTCTTTCAACAACCCCTTCGGCGCCTGCCCCACCTGCACGGGCCTGGGCAGCCAGTTGAAGGTGGACCCCGCCCTGGTGGTGCCCGACGGCAAACAGTCCATTCTGGACGGGGCCATCCAGACCTCCGGCTGGGGCAGCATCCGCTCCGACGGCATCTCCCGCATGTACTTCGAGGCCCTGTCCAAGAAGTACCACTTCTCCCTCTCCACCCCCTGGGAGGAGCTGCCGGAGGAGGTGCGGGACATCGTGCTCTACGGCACCAAGGGGGAGAAGCTGGACCTGCACTACGACCAGCCCCGGGGCAAGGGCGTGCTCCACCAGCCCTTTGAGGGCATCTGCACCAACATCGAGCGGCGCTACCACGAGACCCAGAGCGACGCCAGCAAGCGGGAGCTGGAGGAGATGATGGCGGAGTGCCCCTGCCCTACCTGCCGGGGCCGGCGGTTGAAAAAGGAGTCCCTGGCGGTGACGGTGGGGGATAAGGACATCGACGCCCTCACCCGCCTCTCCGTGCTGGAGGAGCTGGACTGGGCGGAGCGGCTGGAGCTGACGGAGCAGCAGCACCTGATCGCCGACCGCATTTTGAAGGAGATCCGCTCCCGGCTGCGGTTCCTCCAGTCCGTGGGGCTGGGGTACCTGACCCTCAGCCGCTCCGCCGGGACCCTCTCCGGCGGCGAGAGCCAGCGCATCCGCCTGGCCACCCAGATCGGCTCCTCCCTGATGGGGGTGCTGTATATTTTGGACGAGCCGTCCATCGGCCTCCACCAGCGGGACAACGACAAGCTGCTGGCCACGCTGCGGAGCCTGCGGGATCTGGGCAACACGCTGCTGGTGGTGGAGCACGACGAAGACACCATGCGGGCGGCGGACTACCTCATCGATATCGGCCCCGGCGCCGGGGTCCGGGGCGGCGAGGTGGTGGCCGCCGGCACGCCGGAGGAGGTGATGGCCAACCCCAACTCCCTGACGGGGCAGTACCTCTCCAGGAAAAAGCGGATTCCCGTCCCCACGGAGCGCCGCACCGGCAGCGGAAAGGTCCTGCGGGTGGTGGGGGCCGCGGAGAACAACCTGCGCGGTGTGGACGTGGACTTCCCCCTGGGGACCTTCACCGTGGTCACCGGCGTCTCCGGCAGCGGCAAGAGCTCCCTGGTGAATGAGGTGCTCTTCAAGCGGCTGGGCGCGGATTTGATGCGCATGAAGGTCCATCCCGGCAAGTGCGAGCGGATCGAGGGACTGGAGTACCTAGACAAGGTGGTGGACATCGACCAGAGCCCCATCGGCCGGACGCCTCGCTCCAACCCCGCCACCTATACCGGGCTGTTCAACGACATCCGGGAGCTGTTTGCCTCCACCCAGGAGGCCAAGAGCCGGGGCTACGGCCCAGGGCGGTTCAGCTTCAACGTCCGGGGCGGCCGGTGCGAGGCCTGCTCCGGCGACGGCGTGCTGAAAATCGAGATGCACTTCCTGCCGGACATCTTCGTGCCCTGCGAGGTCTGCAAGGGCAAGCGGTACAACCGGGAGACCCTGGAGGTCCACTACAAGGGGAAGAACATCGCCGAGGTCTTGGACATGACGGTGGACGAGGCGGTGGTGTTTTTCTCCGCCCTGCCCCGGATTTACAAGAAGCTTCAGACCCTTCAGGACGTGGGACTGGGCTATGTGAAGCTGGGCCAGCCCTCCACGGAGCTCTCCGGCGGTGAGGCCCAGCGGGTGAAGCTGGCCACGGAGCTGTCCAAGCAGGCCACTGGCAAGACCATCTATATCCTGGACGAGCCCACCACCGGCCTGCACACCGACGACGTGCGCAAGCTGCTGGAGGTGCTTCAGCAGCTGGTGGACACTGGGAACACGGTGCTGGTGATCGAGCACAATCTGGATGTCATCAAGTGTGCCGACTGGCTCATCGACCTGGGGCCGGAGGGCGGCGACGGCGGCGGGACCATTGTGGTCACCGGGACGCCGGAGACGGTGGCGGCCTGTCCGGAGAGCTTTACCGGGCAGTATCTGCGGAAGATGCTGCCCTAAAGGGCCGGAGGGCGGCCTGGGGCGGGGAAGAGACCGCGCTCCAGGCGGAGAGGGGGCCGCCTTCGGGCGGGGAGGATTTCCGCGCATCGGCGCGGGGAGGAAAGGACGCCGCCCCACGGGGGCGCAACATTGCTCAAAGAAAGTTGAGGATTACCTGTATGTCTGAAATCAAAAAAGTGGCCATGATTACCGTCTGCGGCCGCCCCAATGTGGGGAAATCCAGCCTCACCAACGCCTTGGTGGGCGAAAAGGTGGCCATTGTCTCCAACAAGGCCCAGACCACCCGGAACCGCATCTACGGCGTGGTGAACCGGGAGGATACCCAGTATATCCTGCTGGACACCCCGGGCCTCCACAAGCCCAAATCCGCCCTGGGCGAGTATATGGTGAAGGTGGTCACCTCCAGCCTGGCGGACGTGGACTGCGCGCTGCTGCTGGTGGAGCCCATCGCCCACGTGGGCGGCCCGGAGCAGGCGCTGATCCAGCGCATCCGGGAGGAGGGCATCCCCTGCATTCTCTGCATCAACAAGATCGACACCGTCGCCCCCGACGCGCTGCTGCCGGTGATCGCCGCCTATCACGAGGCCTGGGACGGCTTTGACGCCATCATCCCTATCTCCGCCCACAGCCGCAGCGGCCTGGACGAGCTGATGGGAGAGCTGCGCAAGTACGCCGCCGAGGGCCCCCAGCTCTTCCCCGACGGCCAGACCAGCGACCAGCCGGAGCGGCAGGTGGTGGGCGAGATCGTCCGGGAGAAGCTGCTGCTGTGCCTGGACAAGGAGATTCCCCACGGCACCGCCGTGGAGATCACCAAGTTCTCCGAGCGGGACTCCGGCGTGATCGACGTGGACGCCACCATCTACTGCGAAAAGGCCAGCCACAAGGGCATCATCATCGGCAAGCAGGGGGCCATGCTGAAAAAAATCAGCACCATGGCCCGCCAGGACATCGAGAAGTTTATGGGCACCAAGGTCTATCTGGAGACCTGGGTGAAGGTCAAGGAGAATTGGCGGGACAACGTGAACGTGGTACGGAACTTCGGTTACCGCGACGAGTGAGAGGAGGAGACGCCATGCTGCGCAATCCGGAGGAGACCGTGGGCGGAATGGCCGACAGGGCCAAGCGGGTCTACCTCAGCTATCTGGACGACGAGGGCTTCCCCACCACCCGGGCGATGCTGGCACCCCGGGAGCGGACGGGCATCCGGACCTTCTGGCTCACCACCAACACCTCCTCCCGCAAGGTGGCGGCATTCCGGAAGGACCCCAGGGCCGGGCTCTACCTGGTGGACACCCGGTTTTTCCGGGGCGTCAGCCTCTCCGGCACTGTGGAGGTGCTGGAGACGGCGGAGGCCCGGGCCCGCATCTGGCGGGAGGGGGACACGATGTACTACCCCCTGGGCGTCACGGACCCGGACTACTGCGTGCTGAAATTCACGGCGCGCCGCGGCCGGTATTACAGCAATTTTCAATCGGTGGATTTTGAAATTGGCGGAGAAGGGGAACATTCCCAGCCATAACTTTCGACGTTTTCCGCAGACTATTCCCAAAAGGAGGTCTGTTGGATGGAACCGGAAGCGTATTGGGAGCTGTTTTGCAGGACGGGGGAGCCGCTGGCCTATATCCTGTATCGAGAGGCGGAGGAGGCGGCGGAGGGACCGTCCGCGTGAGCGCCGGGGGCTCGCCCCCGTTACATAGGGAGGGAGCAGCATGGCCGCCACGCCGTATATGGTGACAAGAGGCATCGTCCTGCGGGAGACGGAGACCCGGGAGGCGGATAAAATTCTGACCCTCCTGACGGCGGACCGGGGGAAGCTGGCCGTCATCGCCCGGGGGGCCCGGCGCAAGGGCTGCAAATTTGCCGCCTGCGCCCAGTCCCTGGCCTACTCGGAGTGGACTCTCTACCAAAAGGGCGACTGGTACTACGCCAACGAGGGCGCCACGCTGGAGCTGTTCGGCGGCCTGCGGACCGACCTGGACGCCCTGGCCCTGGGATTTTACCTGGCGGAACTGACGGAGGCTGTGACCACGGAGGAGACGGTCTCCGACGGCCTGCTGCGCCACCTGCTGAACGGGCTGTACGCCCTCAGCGCCCTGGGTAAGCCCCCGGCTCTGGTGAAGCCCGCCTTCGAGCTGAAGCTGCTGTGCCTGGCGGGCTACGAGCCGTTGGCGGACGGCTGCGCCTACTGCGGCCGCCCCGACCCGGAGCAGCCGCTGCTGGACGTGGTGCAGGGGGTGCTGCGCTGCCGCGCCTGCGGTGTAAAGGAGAGCGCCCTGTCTATGCCCCTGTGCCCGGACGCCCTGGCGGCCCTGCGGCATATTGTGTACGGGGACCCCAAGCGGCTGTACGCCTTCCGCTTGGGGGAGGCCGCCCTGGGGCGCCTCTCCGCCGCGGCGGAGGCCTTCACCGCCGCCCAACTGGAACGGGGCTTCAAAACCCTGGACTTTTACAAGAGCCTCCAGCCGGCGGGACCGGCGTCGAAACAGAATACATAACGTAGTATTTTGGAGAAACTATACAAAGAGGATGGAATCATGACGGAATTTGCGGTGGGGGATGGCCGCATCCAGGTGGATGTGGAGGCCACCCAGGCCTGGTATGCCGCCCACGGTCAACTTGCCGGGGGCTGCGACTGCGGCTACTGCCGGAACTTTGCCGCCGCCGTAGAGGGCGTGCCTCCGGCGGCGGGGGCGTTTCTCGCCCGGCTGGGCCTGGACATCCGCAGGCCCGGCGAGGTGATGGAGTGGTGCCGGGAGGCGGACGGCCGCCACTGGTACACGGCCCAGTACCACGTGGCGGGCACCGTGCTGGCGGCGCCCTCCGGGGGGCTGGAGGCGGCCCCGGAGGTTCTGATCTGGTTCCACACAGGCCAGGGGCCGTTTCTGCCCGCCTTTCCGGAACCCTTTTTCCAGGTGGAGGCGGACCTCCGCCTGCCCTGGCTGCTGGATGAGCCGGAAGCCGGCGTTCAAATCCCTGTAAAGGAGAATCCCATGACGGGAGAGATACATCATGAGCGAACTGTTTGACAAATCCATCCGCACCCTGGAACTGCCCCGGGTGCTGCAACTGCTCTCCGAGCAGGCCGTCAGTGCGGAGGCGAAGGAGCGGGCGCTGCGCCTGCGGCCGGAGACGGAGGCGGAGGAGGTTCTGCGCCTGCTGGACCAGACCGACGCCGCCCGGACCATGATCGGCCTCCGGGGCAGCCCCTCCTTCTCCGGCGTGCGGCCGGTGGGGGAGGCCCTGGACCGGGCGGACCGGGGCGGCGCCCTGAACACCCGGGAGCTGCTGCGGATCGCGGACCTGCTCACCGCCGCCCGCCGGGCCAGGGAGTACCTCAGCGACGGGGCGGAGCGCACCGCCATCGACCACCTGTTTCTCTCCCTCCACGGCAACCGCTTCCTGGAGGAGAAGATCAAGCGCTGCATCACCGACGAGGACGCCATCGCCGACGCGGCCAGCACCGAGCTGGCGGACATCCGCCGCCACATGCGGGCCGCCCAGGCCAAAAGCCGCCAGATTCTGCAAAAGATCATCTCCTCCCCCACCTACGGCAAGATCTTGCAGGAGACCATCATCACCCAGCGGGACGGCCGCTTCGTGGTGCCGGTGAAGGCGGAGCACAAGGGCGACCTGCCCGGGCTGGTCCACGACATCTCCTCCTCCGGCGCCACGCTGTTTGTGGAGCCCATGGGGGTGGTTCAGGCCAACAACGAGCTCATTGAGCTGGAGGCCAAGGAGCAAAAGGAGATCGAGCGGATTTTGGCGGAGCTCTCTGCTGAGGCGGCGGTCCACCGGGAGGACATCCAGTGGGATTACGACACCCTGGTGCACCTGGACGTGATTTTCGCCCGGGGGCAGCTCTCCTACAAGATGGACGGCGTCCGGCCGGAGATCCGGCGGGACGGGGCCATCCACCTGCGCCGGGCCCGGCATCCCCTGCTGGACCCCAAAACGGCGGTGCCCATCGACATCGAGCTGGGGGAGACCTTCGACACCCTGGTCATCACCGGCCCCAACACCGGCGGCAAGACCGTCAGCCTCAAGACATTGGGCCTTTTGACACTGATGACCCAGTGCGGACTGCACATTCCCGTGGCGGACCGCAGCGCCGTCTCCGTCTACGAGCGGGTGCTGGCGGACATCGGCGACGAGCAGAGCATCGAGCAGAGCCTGTCCACTTTCTCGGCGCACATGGTGAATATCGTGAGCATTCTGGCGGAGGCGGACCGCCACAGCCTGATCCTCTTCGACGAGCTGGGGGCGGGCACGGACCCGGTGGAGGGCGCGGCCCTGGCCATCGCCGTCATCCAGCACGTGCGGGCGGTGGGGGCCAAGGTGGCCGCCACCACCCACTACGCGGAGCTGAAGACCTTTGCCATGACCACCGCGGGGGTGGAGAACGCCTCCTGCGAGTTTGACGTGGAGACCCTCAGCCCCACCTACCGTTTGCTCATCGGCATCCCCGGCAAGTCCAACGCCTTTGCCATCTCCCGGCGGCTGGGCCTGCCGGACGCGGTGATCGAGTCCGCCCGGGTCCAGATGAGCGGCGAGAGCGTCCGGTTTGAGGACGTCCTCACCCAGCTGGAGGCCAAGCGGCAGGCTCTGGAAAAGCGGGAGCAGGAGGCCGACCGCCTCTACCTCCAGCGGGAGGAGGACGCCCGGAAGGCCCGGGAGTTCCGGGAGCAGATGGAGCGGGCTAAGGAGAACGCCCGGGGCCGGGGCGAGGCGGAGGCCAAGCGTATCCTGCGGGACGCCCGGGCCGCGGCGGACCAGGTGTTCGCGGAGCTCCAGGAGATGCGCAAGGCCCAGGCCCGGGCGGAGCGGACCCTCAACGAGAACGAGGCCCGGGCGGCGCTGCGCCGGAGGCTGAACGAGGCGGAGGACGCCGTCTCCCGACACGACGCCCGGCAGGAGCCCATTCCCAAGCCCAGCCGCCCCATCCGGGAGGGGGACCTGGTGGAGATTCCCGGGGTCCGCACCCCGGCAGAGGTGGTGTCGGTGGGCCGGGACGGCACGCTGCAATTGAAGGCCGGCGCGCTGAAAATGAAGGCCCGGGCCGGCGAGGTCCGGCTGATCGAGGCGGACGAGCGGGCCGCCCGAAAGCCCAGCGCCCCCGTCCGCCAGAGTGCCCCCCGGCAGCTGCGCACCTCCGCCAGCCGGGAGCTGGACATCCGGGGACTGGAGACGCTGGAGGCGGAGGCCGTGGTGGAGAACTTTCTCTCCGCCGCCGTCATGGGCCGGCTGGAGACCGTCACCATCATCCACGGCAAGGGCACCGGCGCCCTGCGCAAGGCGGTCCACGACATCCTGCGCCGCAGCAAGGCGGTGAAGGACTACCGCCTGGGGGTCTACGGCGAGGGTGAGAGCGGCGTCACCGTGGTGACGCTGAAATGAGAGAGGCGGCGGGGCGGATGGCGCTGACCTTCCGCTATGCGGAGGAGGCGGACACGCCGCTGATTTTGCAGTTCATTCGGGAGCTGGCGGACTACGAGCACCTGCTGGACCAGGTGGTGGCGGACGAGGCCATCCTGGCGGAGCAGCTGTTTGAACGGAAAAACGCGGAGGTGCTCTTCGCCCTGGAGGACGGCCGGGAGGTGGGCTTTACCCTGTTCTTCCACAATTTCTCCACCTTCCTGGGCCGGTCGGGGCTGTACCTGGAGGATCTCTACGTCCGCCCGGCCTGCCGGGGGAAGGGGTACGGCAGGGCCCTCCTCCAAAAGCTGGCGTCCATCGCCCAAGAGCGGGGCTGCGGGCGGATGGAGTGGTGGTGCCTGGACTGGAACGCGCCCAGCATCGCCTTTTACAAGTCCCTGGGGGCGGAGCCCATGGAGGACTGGACGGTGTACCGCCTCTCCGGGGACACCCTGCGGCGCCTGGCGGAATCGTGAGGGGCGTTGCGCCGGGGGGAAGTTTCTGGTATACTGAGAGCCATCCTGAACAATGAGGTGAGCGGTATGCAAGTGCTTGAAAAACAGTTCCACATCCACTGCGCCCCCGGCGACGTGGGCCGCTACTGCATCCTGCCCGGCGATCCGGGGCGGGTGCCCGCCATTGCGGCGCTGCTGGACGATGCCCGGCAGGTGGCCTGCAACCGGGAGTACAACGTCTGGACCGGCACGCTCCTGGGGGAGAAGGTGACGGCCTGCTCCACCGGCATCGGCGGCCCCTCCGCCGCCATCGCCATGGAGGAGCTGCACAAGTGCGGGGCGGACACCTTCCTCCGCACCGGCACCTGCGGCGGCATCGACCTGGACGTGCAGTCGGGGGATCTGGTGGTGGCCACCGGCGCCATCCGCTTTGAACACACCAGCCGGGAGTACGCCCCGCTGGAGTTTCCGGCGGTGCCGGATTTCGGCGTCACCACCTGCCTGGTCCGGGCGGCGGAGCGGCTGGGGCTGCCCTTCCACACCGGCGTCGTCCAGTGCAAGGACAGTTTTTACGGCCAGCACAGCCCGGATGCCTCCCCGGTGGCCTATGAGCTGAAGGCCAAGTGGGAGAGCTGGAAGCGGCTGGGCGTCAAGGCCAGCGAGATGGAGTCCGCCGCCCTCTTCGTGGTGGCGGCGGCGCTGGGCTGCCGCTGCGGGTCCTGCTTCCACGTGATCTGGAACCAGGAGCGGGAGGCCGCGGGCCTAGACCAGCGGATGAGCGAGGACACCTCCCGCGCCGTGCAGACGGCGGTGGAGGCGCTGAAGCTGCTGATTGAGGCGGACCGCCAGGCGGGCCGCTGAAAAACCGGGCGGACCCAATGCGTTCAGGGGCGCACTGTTTGAAAAACAGTGCGCCCCTGGGTTTGTTTTGGACCGGCGCGCCGCGGGCCGTCCTACTCCTGGAGCGAGACTGCGCCCGCATAGAACCGCTCCAGCTCCACCCATACGGTTTGCGCGCTTGGCTCCAAAATGCGGTAGACGGAATGCCCGCAGTAGAGATACCCAGTGGAGGTGATCTGCATGGTTACTTGCGGCATGCCGGCCGCATCGAAGAAAAACAGCTGGTAATGCGGAAGCTCCATGCCGCTGCCTGCTGTGCCGCACCATCGGACCTCCGCAGTCTCGGGGAAGGCCATCAGCTCCGTCAGTTCCAGTTGCCCGGCTTCCAACTGCGGACATGCGCCGGAGGTGGGGTTCTCGATGGCGTTATACAAAAAGGAGACGCCTTCCAGCTCCCGCCCCGCCAGAAGGGACGCCGCGGCTCTGGTCCGCAGGGGGAAGAGGAGGAAACAGGCCGCGGCCGGCAAAACCGCCCCGGCCATCCAGGTTTTGAACTGTATACGCCGCATCTTCCCGCCTCCCGCCCGATGGACCTGTGATGCCACCACGATAACAGTGCCCCCGGCCCTGTCAAGAAACGCCGCCCTGGAGACGGTCCTGCCGGACTCCCTGTACACCCGAAAATCCGGGGCGCAGGGAGCCCCGGGGTCGGCCGCTGTCCGGAAACCGGTCCCAGTGAGACAAAGGCGGAAACCGTTTTTTCAACTCCCTATTGACAAGTAAACTTGGTATATGGTATGCTCTGCTTGCAAAGTAAACTTGGTAAAACAAACAGTGAACTTGGAAATTGGAGGTGCCGGATGGATCGGGATGAGATTTTGAAGCGGAGCCGGGAGGCCCGGGAGGACGAGGGCGCCGCCTACGCCGTGGACAGGGGCCGGCGGGCCGGGATCGTGGGCTTTTGCGGGGTGTATATCGCCCTGAAGCTGTTCAACCTGTGGATGGGCCAGCGGAGCTTGGCGCCGGACGCCATGTTCTGGGCCTATGTGGCGGCGGAGGCATGGGGGCGCTACCGGATCACCCAGGCCAAGGGCCTGTTGGCCACGGTGTGCGCGGCGGCGCTGCTGTCCCTGGGGTCCCTGGGCTGCTACGCGGCGGTGAATTTGTGGAAGCTGTGAGGAGGCGCGACGCCATGGAAAAGAAGGGGATTTTGGAGAAGAGCCGCCGGGAGAACCGGTATCAGGACGAGCGGGAGCGGACGGTGCGCATCCGGGGGGAGGCCTTCGGCCTGGCGGCCACCATGATCGTGGGGGTGGCGATTCTGGCCCTGAAATTCTCCCGGGGCCTGCCGGTGGGGGACACCCTGGCCATGTTCTGGGCCGTGGTGCTGGGCGGCGCGGCGTACAAGGCATGGAAGCTGCGGAGGAAGGACGAGATTGCCGTCGCCCTTTTGGCGCTTGCCATGCTGGCCTACTATCTGGTAAGATATATCCGGCAGATCTGGTGAGGGGGCGGCGGAGTTGAGAGAGACGCGCAGGAGCGCGGCCGCCCCATCCCCGGCGGCGTGCCGCCGGACGCCGGAGAACGGCGGATGCGGATGAGGCGGCGGTGGGAGTGGTGCCTGCCGGCGCTGGGCGGGCTGTATACGGCGGCGCAGGCGTGGATTTGGCTGCGGAGTGTGGGGGAGGTGTTGGCGTGGACGAGCAGCTGGTGCTGAAAAACCGGCTGAAGGTGGCCCGGGCGGAGCGGGGGATGTCCCAGACCCAGCTGGCGGAGCTGGTGGGCGTGTCCCGGAACACCATCAGCTCCATTGAGACGGGGCAGTTCAACCCCACCGCCAAGCTGGCCCTGGTGCTGTGCGTCGCCCTGGACAAGAAATTCGAGGACCTGTTCTACTTCGACGAATGAACAAGAGGCCGCTTTTCGAAGGGAAAGCGGCCTCTTGTTGTCAAAAAAGTCGCAGCGGTTCGCCGCTGGGGCGGCGAACCCAAGGGAAGACCGTCCTGCCGCGGCGGAAGCAGCGTCCCGGACTGCAAGCGTGCCTCCATGCCCGCAGCGGGCCTGTCTCAAGCCGCGCCGCAGACGCGGTTCCGCCGGCTCATTCGTCCGTCCGGACGCCTTTTTCGATGTCCCGGATGTTGTAGGGGGAGGTCTGGTACACGCAGTAGTTCAGCCAGTTGCCGTAGAGCAGGTGGGCGCAGCTCCGCCAGTTCACCAGGGGCTTTCGGGCGGGGTCGTCCTGGGGGAAGTAGTGCCGGGGCACCTGGATGTCCTCCCCGGCGGCCAGGTCCCGCATGTACTCCCTGCGCAGGGTCTCCCGGTCGTATTCCGCGTGGCCCATCAAAAACACCTGGCGGCACTGGTCCGTCTTCACGGCGTAGACCCCCGCCTCGGCGGAGGCGGCCAGCACCTTCAGCCCCGGCACCGCCTCGATGTCCGCCCGGCTGACGGTGGTGTTCCGGGAGTGGGGCACCCAGAAGGTGTCGTCAAAGCCCCGAAAGAGGATGAAGTTGGGGTCCTCCACCGTGTGCTGGAACACGCCGAAGAGCTTTTGCTCCAGGGGCAGCTTGGGGATGCCGTAGTGGTAGTACAGCCCCGCCTGGGCCCCCCAGCAGATGTGGAGGGTGGAGTGGACGTGGCTCTTGGACCACTCCATGATCTCGCACAGCTCCGGCCAGTAGTCCACCTCCTCAAAGGGCAGCAGCTCCACCGGCGCCCCGGTGATCACCAGCCCGTCGAAGGCCCTCTCCCGCACCTCGTCGAAGGACTTGTAGAAGGCCAGCATGTGGGCCTGGGAGGTGTTTTTGGACACGTGGCCGCTGGGGGCGATGAGCTCCAGCTCGATTTGCAGCGGCGAGTTGCCCAGCACCCGGGCCAGCTGGGTCTCCGTGTCCACCTTGGTGGGCATCAGGTTCAGCAGCAGAATTTGCAGCGGGCGGATGTCCTGGGTGATGGCCCGGGTCTCCGTCATGACGAAGATGTTCTCCTGGGTCAGGGTGTTGGTGGCGGGGAGCTGGTTGGGAATTTTGATGGGCATGTCACACGGCCTCCAGTGCCTGGCGGATGTCGTCGATCAGATCCTCCGCGCTCTCCAGGCCGCAGGACATGCGGACCAGACCCGCGGGAATTCCAGCGGCGGAGAGCTGCTCGTCGCTCATCTGGCGGTGGGTGGAGGTGGCGGGGTTGAGGCAGCAGGTCCGGGCGTCGGCCACGTGGGTCTCGATGGCGGCCAGGCGCAGGCGGCCCATGAAGGCCTCGGCGGCGGGGCGGCCGCCCTTGAGCTCAAAGGACACCACGCCGCAGGAGCCCCGGGGCAGGTATTTCTCCGCCAGGGCGTGGTAGGGGTCCCCGGGCAGGCCGCAGTAGTGGACGGCCTCCACCGCCGGGTGGGACGCCAGAAACTCCGCCACCGCCTGGCCGTTTTCACAGTGCCGGGCCATGCGGACGTGGAGGCTCTCCAGCCCCAGGTTTAGGTAGAAGGCGCTCTGGGGGGACTGGGTGCAGCCGAAGTCCCGCATCAGCTGGGCGGTGCACTTGGTGATGAAGGCCCCCGCCTGGCCGAACTTCTCGGCGTAGGTGATGCCGTGGTAGCTCTCGTCGGGGGTGCACAGGCCGGGGAATTTCTCCGCGTGGGCCATCCAGTCGAACTTCCCGGAGTCCACCACGGCGCCGCCCACGGCCACGCCGTGGCCGTCCATGTACTTGGTGGTGGAGTGGGTCACGATGTCGGCGCCCCAGTCGAAGGGGCGGCAGCCCACGGGGGTGGCGAAGGTGTTGTCCACAATGAGGGGCACGCCGTGGCCGTGGGCGGCCCGGGCGAACTTCTCGATGTCCAGCACGGTGAGGGCGGGGTTGGCGATGGTCTCCCCGAAGACAGCCTTGGTGTTGGGGCGGAAGGCCTGCTCCAGCTCCGCCTCCGTGCAGTCCGGAGGCACGAAGGTGGCCTCGATGCCCATCTTCGCCATGGTGACGGAGATCAGGTTGAAGGTGCCGCCGTAAATCGAGGAGGAGGAGACGATATGATCCCCGCAGGAGGCGATGTTGAACAGGGCGAAGAAGTTGGCCGCCTGGCCGGAGGAGGTCAGCATGGCCGCAGTGCCCCCCTCCAGGGCGGCAATTTTGGCGGCCACGGCGTCGCAGGTGGGGTTTTGCAGCCGGGAGTAGAAGTAGCCGCTGGCCTCCAGGTCGAAGAGCTTGCCCATCTCCTCGCTGGTGGCGTACTTGAAGGTGGTGGACTGGACGATGGGGATTTGGCGGGGCTCGCCGCTGCCGGGGGTGTAGCCCCCCTGGACGCAGATGGTCTCGGGACGGTAATGGCTCATGATGTGGGCTCCTTTCAGATGTTGGAACGAAAAAAACGGCTTTCGTCCCAAAGGTTTTCTTTGAGACGAAAGCCGTTTGCAGCCTCCGCGGTACCACTCAAATTGCGGCGGTCCCAAGACCTGCCGCCACTCATGGGGTCCAGCAACCCCGTTCGCCCTGACGCGGCGCACACGGGACGCCCTACCGGCATCGCTGCCCTCGAACGTCCGGCTCAGGAGCCATAGGACCTGGAGACCTCCGCCGCCGGCTTCCACCCACACGCCGGCTCTCTGAGGACATCCGTCTCCGTCCCTCTCCATCATCGCTTTGGGACCTATTATAGAAAGGCCGGTCCCGTTTGTCAACTGCGATTTTCCACAATGTGCACGTTCAGGTGGTCGTAGGTCATCTCCACGCCGCACTCCCGGAAGGCGGTCCGCAGGTGCTCCCCCAGGTCGAAATAGACGGTCCAGTAGTCCTCCGGCGTGGCCCAGCAGTAGACGGCGTACTCGATGGAGCTGGAGCCGTAGCCGGTGAGGTAGACGCTGGGGGCCGGGTCCTCCAGCAGGTGCTCCGTGGCGGCCAGGGCCCGGCGGCAGGCGTCCTTCACCGTCTCCGTGGGGGCGTCGTAGGAGGCGGAGACCTTCTGCGTCACCCGGCGGCGGCCCTGGACGGTGTAGTTGGTCATCTGGGAGCTGGCCAGCTCCTTGTTGGGCAGCATCACCAAAAGGCCGTCGGGGGTCACCAGCTTGGTGTGGTTCAGCCCGATCTCCTCCACGGTGCCGGAGGTGCCGGACACCTCCACAAAGTCCCCGATGGAGAAGGGGTGAGAGGAGAGGATCACCAGCCCCCCGGCCACGTTGCCCAGCACGTCCTCGGCGGCCAGGGTGACGCCCAGGGACCCAACGGACAGCAGCGCCACCAGAGAGGTGATGGACACGCCCAGGCTGTCCACCACGATCAGGGCGGTGACGATATACGCCAGCAGCTTGACGCCGGCCAGAATATATTTCTGCACCCGCTGGTCCAGCTTGGTCCCCGCCAGCAGGCGGCGGGTCAGCTTCAGCAGCACCCGCACTGCCACCAGGCAGATCAGCAGCGTCAGGGCGGCGGAGAGCAGGTCGCCCAGGGTGGTCTTTCCCACGGATTGACTCAGCAGAGTGGTGAGATCGGGCATAGGGACATCTCCTTTGCAAAACGTTTCGATTCCATAGGCCATCATAGCCAAAAGCGGCGAAAAAGTCAATGACGGCGCCTTGGGATTGACCGGAAGCGGGGAGATGGTATATGATGGGAGCTGTGTATGACGCGTCCCGGGGAGGCCGGGGCCGGGAAAGAGAAGGAGACAAGCCATGGATCGGAATTTACAAAAGCGGGGGAACGGCCTTGCCCTGCTGCCCTTTTTGCTCTTCATCGCCATCTACCTGGGGGCGGGACTGCTGCTGCAGGCCCGGGGGGAGGAGATGGCCTTTTACCAGTTCCCCTCGGTGACGGCCATGTTCCTGGCCGTGCTGGCGGCTTTCTGCATGGGGCGGGAGACGCTGAACGAGAAGTTTGCCGTGTTCGCCAGGGGCGCCGCCAATGAAAACGTGGTTACCATGCTGATGATCTATATTCTGGCCGGCGCCTTTTCCAGCGTGGCGGGGGCCATGGGCGGCCGGGACGCCACGGTGAACCTGGGGCTGAGCCTGGTGCCCGTGCAGTTTCTCACCGCCGGCATCTTCCTGATCTCCGCCTTTATGGGCACCGCCACCGGCACCTCCATGGGCACCGTCACCGCCATCGTGCCCATCGCCGTGGGCGTGGCGGACAGGGGCGGCATCAGCGTGCCGCTGATGGTGGCCGCCTGCGTGGGCGGCGCCATGTTCGGGGACAACCTCTCCATGATCTCCGACACCACCATCGCCGCCACCCGGACCCAGGGCTGCGAGATGCGGGACAAGTTCCGGGTGAACTTCCGCATCGCCCTGCCGGCGGCCCTGCTGACGGTGGTGGTCCTGCTGGTGATGGGGCGGCCGGAGACGGCGGCGGGCATCACCCGGCTGTCCTTCAGCCTCTGGAAGGTGGCGCCCTACCTGGCGGTGCTGGGCCTGGCCCTGGTGGGAGTCAACGTGTTTTTGGTGCTGGTGGTGGGCATCTTCGCCGCCGGAGCCATCGGCATCCTGGGTGGGGACTTGACGGTGTTCACCTTCGCCCAGAGCATCTGGAGCGGCTTCACCAGCATGAACGAGGTGTTCTTCCTCTCCCTCTTCAGCGGCGGCGTCTCGGAGATGATCGCCCACAACGGCGGCCTGGTCTGGCTCATCGGGAAGCTGCGGCGGCTGATGCGGGGCAACCGCTCCGCCCAGGTGGGCATCGCCGCCCTGGCGGCCCTCAGCGACTGCGCCACCGCCAACAACACCGTGGCCATCATCGTCAGCGGCAGCGTGGCCCGGGATATGAGCCGGGAGTACCGGGTGGACCCCCGGCGCACCGCGTCGCTGCTGGACGTCTTCTCCTGCGTGTTCCAGGGCATTCTGCCCTACGGTGCCCAATTGCTCAGCGCCGCCGCCCTAGCCACGGAGTACGGCGTGCTGCTCAGCCCGGTGGAGATCGTGCCCCACATGTGGTACTGCTGGATTCTGGCGGCCTTCGGCCTGCTGTCCATCTTCCTACCCTATGCCGACGCCGTCTGCCGCCGGGACCCCTGGAACTGGGAGTACGACACGGCGGAGTCCGGCGTGGAGGCCCGGAAGGCGGTTTTGCGGATGGAGCGGGAGGAACCCTGAAGGAACGGGGCAAGCGGCATCAAATGCAGGACGGTTTCCTGATTCTGTAAGAGATGGCGGGCGCGTTTTCCGCCGGAAGCACAGATGGATTTAGAAAAAAATGGGATGGCCTGAGGGCCATCCCATTTTTTTCTAAATTTACCCTGAAAAACTATTTGTTGGTTTTTTGTACAATTTGTGGATTGCGAACGCGTGTTCACTTCGTTATAATGAACGAGTAAACTGCTTGGCCGTTCGGGCCAAGCAAATTGTGCGATGGGAGAAATGAACATGAAAAAGAAGATTTTGGCTCTGCTGTTGGCCGCAGCCATGGCGCTGTCTCTGGCTGCCTGCTCCTCCGGCGGGTCCGATGCGCCGTCCAATACACCGTCGGACACCCCGCCCAAGAGCGACGCCCCCGCGTACCCCACCAAGGGCATCTCCGTGATCTGCCCCTGGGGCGCCGGCGGCGGAACCGACAGCTGCCTGCGGGCCTTCAGCGAGGCCATCGGCAAGCAGCTTGGCCAGACCCTGACCGTGGACAACCGCACCGGCGGCGGCGGAATCATCGGCCACCAGGCCATTGCGGATGCGGATCCCGACGGCTACACGATCGGCATGGTCACCTTTGAGCTGTCCACCTATAAGCCCCTGGGGAGCAGCGAACTGACCTATGAGGACTATGACCTGCTCTGCCGCGTCAACCGCGACCCCGCCACGGTGACGGTGAACGCCGAGTGGGCCGCCGCCAACAACATCACGGACCTGAAGTCCTATGTGGAGTATTGCCTGGCCCATCCCGGCGAGGTCCAGATGGGCGGCTCCTCCAACGCCTCCGTCTGGCACATTGCCGGCGGCTACCTGATGCAGGAGACCGGCATTGACATTCAGATGATTACTTATCAGGAGGGTGCGGCCACCGCGGTGCAGAACGCCGCTTCCGGCTTCATCCAGGGCGTCACCGTCTCTCTGGCGGAGGCCCGCAGCTTCATCGAGTCCGGCCACCTGATCTGCCTGGGCCTGATGGATACCCAGCGCAGCGACCTCTTCCCCGATGTCCCCACCTGCCAGGAGCAGGGCTATGACGTGCTCTACTACGTGTGGCGCGGCATGGGTGTGCCCAAGGGGATGGACGCGGATGTTTTGAGCACGGTGCGCGAGGCCTGCGCCGCGGCGATTGAGGACCCCGACTTTGTGGAGTACATGAAGAATGCCGGCCTGGGCATTGCCTATCTGAACGCCGACGACTTCGGTGACTTCCTGAAGCAGAACGCGGAGGACGTTGCTGCCTCCATGGAGATTTTGGGCTTCTAAAAGGACCGAATGAGGGATGGGCAGGCGCGGCTTGCCCATCCTTTCATCAGGGCTGTTTTTTTGGACGCTTGCAAGAGCGTATCTCTACGCAGGAGGGTTTTCCGTGAAGAACAAGACAAAGACGCTGGCCTTTTCCAACTTGATCGGCTCCATCCTCTTTTTGGCGCTGGGGATTTGGGCGTGGGTGCAGGCCGGCACGTTCCAGGAGATCAAGGGCACGTATGTGCAGCCGGCCATGTTTTCCCAGATTATGATCATCGGACTGCTGATTTTTTCGGCGCTCCTGTTCATTCAGTCTATCTGGAAGCTGAGGACCATGAAGGAGACGGACCCCCTGGCGGTTCCGGCGGGGAGCCTCAACTTCGTGAAGGACCGGAGCGTGGCGGCGGCCATGATCGTGATCGTCCTGTGCGCCGTGTTTGTTGCACTGTTTGAAGTCCTTGGCTATGTTTGCTGCTCGATGCTGCTCTCGCTGGTGATTATGTTCCTGATCGGCAAGCGCAACTGGGTGCAGATGATTTTGGTGGCGATTTTGGTGCCGCTGGGCATGTGGCTGGTTTTTTACAAGCTGCTCACAGTCAATATTCCCATGGGTCCGCTCACGTTTTTGCGCAACTGGATCGACATGATTTAAGGAGGGGCAACCTATGGATTTTGGTTTACTAATGGAGAGCTACGCCAGCGTGTTTACCAACCTGCAGGTCATCGTGATGACGCTGCTGGGGGCCGCCGGCGGCGTGCTGCTGGGCGCAATCCCCGGAATGACGGCGACCATGGGCGTCGCCCTGCTGATTCCCTTTTCCTTTGGCATGGATCTGATTCCCTCGATTGGTCTGCTGCTGGGCATCTACTGCGGCGGCATGTACGGCGGGTCCATCTCCGCCATTCTCATTCACGCCCCCGGAACGCCGTCCGCCGCCGCAACGCTGCTGGACGGCTATCCCATGACGCAGAAGGGAGAGGGCGGCCGGGCGCTGTCCGTCGCCATGTTTGCCTCCTTCTGCGGGGGGATCATCGGCGCCCTGGTGATGACCTTCCTCTCCCCGCTGATCGCGGACATGGCCATGAACTTCGGCCCCGGTGAGATGTTCATGCTGGCCATCTTCGGCCTGTCCGTGATTGTCGCCATTTCCGGCAAGTCCATCATCAAGGGGATGATGAGCGCCTTTTTCGGGATGCTGCTGTGCACGGTGGGCCTGGACCCCACCAACGGCATTCCCCGGTTTATCAGCTATTCGCAGACGTCCTTGCTGGAGGGCTTCCAGTTCATCCCCACGCTGATCGGCCTGTTCGCCATCTCCGAGGTGATTGCCGGTGTGGAGCGGATCATCAAGGGGGAGGAGAAGCAGGAGCGCTCCCGGGAGAAGATTACGCGGGTGCTGCCGGATTTCAAGACGATCAAGAAGATCTGGCCCAACATCCTGTCCGGCGGCCTGATCGGCACCTTCATCGGCGCGATTCCCGGCGCCGGCGGCGATATTGCGGTGTTCGTCTCCTACGGCGCCAGCAAGAGCGCCAGCAAGCATCCGGAGCTGTACGGCACGGGCATTCCACAGGGCGTCGCGGCCACGGAGTCCGCCAACAACGGCTGTTCCGGCGGCGCCATGATTCCGCTGCTCTCCCTGGGAGTTCCCGGCGATGCCGTCACGGCGATTTTGCTGGGTGCGTTTATCATGAAGGGCATTCAGCCCGGCCCCATGATGTACATCTCCGAACTGCCGACGGTGTACCGCGTGTTTGCGGCGCTGATGCTGGCCAATCTCTGCATGCTCCTGGTGGGCTGCTGCGGCGTACGCTTTTTTGCCAAGATTGTCTCGGTGGAGAAGAAGATGCTCTATCCCATCATCCTGGTGGTCTCGCTGCTGGGCGCGTATTCCATCAACAAAAACGTCTTTGATATCGGCGTTTGCGTCGCCTTCGGCGTCATCGGCTGGCTGATGAACAAGTATGAATACCCGCTGTCCCCCATTCTGCTGACGCTGATTCTGGGCCCCATGTGCGAGAAGAACTTCGTGCGGTTCATGAATATCCAAAAGGGCGATTTCTTTGCCATTACTTCGTCCCCCATCTCCATGGGCTTTTTGCTGGTGGCGGTTGCGGTGATCCTGTTCTCCATCTACAACCAGAAAAAGATCAACAGGAGAGAGGCCGAGGCTGCGGCAGAGGTCCAGGAATAATCGCCAGAACAACAGACGGCGGGATTTTGCCTTTTGGCAAAATCCCGCCGTTTTCGTTGAGGAAGCGCCAGGGAAAACCTCGGATAAAAGCAAGGCGGGGCATCTCCGCCCTCCCGTGGCACCCGGCGCGGAGGCTGGACAGGCGGTTTGACGGACGGGGCGGGAGGCCCTTTGGAGAAAAGGGGCAAAAGCAACGGAAAGCAGCAAAATGGAAAGTGAAGGCGGTTTCCTTTCCGGAGGCGGCATGGTAGAATTCACATCACAAGGGGGGATGCCGCGTGTCCATGGGAAAAAAGATTGCCGCCCTCAGAAAGGCGGCGGGCATGACGCAGATGGAGATGGCCCAGCGGCTGCGGGTGTCCCGCCAGGCGGTTTCAAAATGGGAGCAGGATTTGGGAACTCCGGAAATCGGAAATATTCTGGCCATTGCCGAGCTCTTTCAGGTTTCGGTGGATGAACTGACCAGAGATGTGGCGGGGTCCGGCGGCAAACCGAAGGCCCGGCGGCGCAGCGCGGTCCGGGAGGAGGCCGGCCGGGCGCTCCGGCGACTCCGATTCGGGTTGCTGGCCGGGGTGCTTGGGATCGCCCTGGGCGGCCTGTGCCATATGCGCAGCACGGCTGTGCTCCTCTGCGTGGCGGCCTTCCTGGCGTGGCTGCTCTTCACCGCCGTGAGAATCGCGGTGCTGTGGATCAACCGCCGGGGGACGTAAAGAGGCGGAGCGCCGTCCCATCAAATGAGACCGCCCACGGCGTGGCGGCGCAAATGCGCCCATAAACTCCGAGGCACCGAAGACGGCAGAGAATGTCCGCAGGGCAATTTCCATTCGTCCGTCCACAGATCAAATGAAATGGGGAGCTGACGCCGGAAAGGGTCAGCGCCCCCAAGCACCAGGAGGGCCAGTCAAAGTCGCAGGAGCAGCTCTCCAGCGGCAACACGTCTAATCCCAGGGGTACGGCCCCTCGAACAGGGGCACAGCGGTTGACAACCTGTAGGGGCAGCAGACGCCCGTACTCCCCGGATGTAATTTTTTCCCGCAGAAAACGGTGTGCGGTGGAGACGCGGTCAAACAGGTCAACGAAGACCCGTCTACCAGTTCGTCTGGCGGCCTTTGCAATCTGTTCCGCTTCCTCCAGCGTTGGGCAGACCGGTACCTCACAGATCACGTCCTTGCCCTGCTCTATAGCCAGGATGGCCGTCTGGGCGTGGAGGGTGATGGTCTGGTAGTCCAGAGTTATAAAAAACGTGACGATTATGGTGATCAAACCGCCGGGAAAGACTCCCGGCACCGTGGCCGCCGCCCGGCCCCCACGCCGATCACAGCCATGGAGAAGCTAGAGACCGGATTGCCAATCGCGTTCAGCAGAGACTTCCCCACTTCATTCACCGCTGCCGGGGCCGCCGGATCCAGGGAGGCGATCCGCTGCCCCAACCGTTGGATAAGCTCCATGAGGCTGGTTCCAGGGTAGAGGCGCAAAGGCCGGGCAAACCGGCAAAGATGCCGGTACTCAGGGCCAGGACACGGATGCCCGGAAACGTGAAAAGCAGCCCGGCGGCACCAAAGAAGAATATGATGACGGGAATTGCGGCTATGGTTCGCTTCAGGGGGAATTTCCGGCTGAGGAATCGGAGCGGCCCGTCGAGGAAGGCGGCAATCAAAAAGGTGACCAAAATGGGCAGGAATATCCCGAGGGTAAGTTTGAGGGTGGCAAAGGCCAGAAGCAGAACCACCACGATAAGAGCAAAGCGAATCAGGAAGGTCTTTTGTTATTCAATCCCCATGGCCGGGCTCTTCTTCCAGAGACAGGCTGTCGGTATTCCAATGGCTGTCTCTCAAAAACAGATACTTTTTGATGGCGAAAATACCGGCCACGGCGGCGACCCCCATAAGGGTCTCCGCACCCCCGCCGTGGCTGACAATCATCTGGCGTGCGATGGCGAAGAGCAGCACGTTGATGACGGCCCGTGCTGTGTGGAGGGTCAGCATCCGTACGAATTCCACCCCCATAACAATCATCAGAGCCTTGGATAGAAAAGCGCTGACAGAAAAGGCATCTGGCGCGGTGATCAGGGTGCCGGCCGTATTCCGAAGGAGCAGGATGCCGCCGATGCTGGCGGCGGCCAATATGGCCACCGCCAGCCAGCGCTCCATAGCGTCGGCGTATTTTAAGATGCGGACTCCGAATCCTGATTTCACTGCGTGTTTCCTTCCCAAATAGATGTTTTGCGGCGCTTGAACCACTTTGCCGCCTCCATCTGGAGGATGGAGCAGGCGGACAGGCTAAGGATGATGCCCCACTGGCTCAGCGTTAAATAGGTGAGCTTGAATATGCCCTGAAGGGCCGGAGTGAACAGGATGCAGGCCATCAACGCGGCGGACACCAGGAAGGACGCGGCCAGCCAGGGGTTATGCCCTTCAGCTTGGACCCAGATGGGTTCGGTGTTGGACCGTTGGTTGAAGGCGCGGAGCATCTGGGAGAGGGCCAATACGGAGAAGGCCATCGTCTGCCCCGCCCCGTGGCCGGCAGCACGCACCCCAAGCCAGTAGGCCAGGATCGTCATGGCGGCCACGAACACGCCCTGCCGCACCACGCGGCCCACCAGGTCCTTCTCAAAAAGAGTGCCGGACTTCACCGGCGGGTGGCGCATGATGTTCTTGCTGGCCGGGTCGAGGCCCAGGGCCAGGGCGGGCAGAGTGGCGGTGGCCAGATTGACCCAAAGGATGTGGACGGCCAGAAGAGGCGCGTCCCAGTTGAAGACCGTGGCCACGAATAACGTGGTGATCTCTGCGATGTTGCCCGCCAGGAGAAACTGGATGACTTTCTGAATGTTGCGGTAGACCCGCCGTCCCTCCTTGATGGCATAGGCGATGGTGGTAAAGCTGTCATCCAGCAGGATCATGTCGGCGGTGCCTTTGGCTACGTCGGTCCCGGTGACGCCCATGGCCACGCCGATATCAGCGGCCTTCAGGGCCGGGGAGTCGTTGACCCCATCCCCAGTCATGGCCACCACCCCGCCGCCCTGCTTGAGGGCTTGGACGATGCGCAGCTTATCCGCCGGGGATACCCGGGCAAAGACCGTGGCGGTCTTTACCGCCTGGTCCAGCGCGGCGTCGGTCATGTCGTCCAGTTCCTCGCCGGAGATGATGGTGTCCCCCGGCTGCCAAATCTCCAGCTCCTTGGCAATGGCCAAGGCGGTCACCTTGTGGTCGCCGGTGATCATGATGGTCCGGATGCCCGCCGCCCTACAGGTGCGGACGGACTCGGCCACCTCTTTGCGGGGCGGGTCGATCATGCCCGCTGCGCCGATGAAGGTGAGGCCCTGCTCCAGGTCGGCGTCTTCCTCCCCGGGCAGATCGTCCAAGGTCCGAGAGGCGAAGCCTAGCACCCGGAGGGCCTGACCGGACATATCAAAGCACAGATTCAGGATGTCGGCCCGGTCCGGCTCCGTGATGGGGCGGATCCCCTGACTGGTGAGCATATGGGTGCAGAGGGGCAGCATCTCGTCCGCCGCGCCCTTGGTGTAAGCGGTAAGGACGCCGTCGATTCGATGTATGGTGGTCATGCGCTTGCGGTCGGAGTCGAAGGGCTGTTCATAGAGTCGGGGGTACTGGTCCTCCATCTCCTCTTGGTCGAGCCCAAAGGCGGAGGCCAGGTGGATGAGGGCGCCCTCGGTGGGATCGCCGATGATCTCGCCGGGACGGTCTGGGTCGAGGCTGGCGTTGTTGCACAGGGCCCCGGCCCGGAGGAGTTCTCCGTAGACCGCGGGATGCCTCCGGGCGGCGTCCTCCACTCTGGCGGCCTTGCCGTCCAGAAAGTCTCCGTTCACCGCCGCATGAGTGACGGTCATCTTGTTTAGGGTGAGTGTGCCCGTCTTGTCGCTGCAAATGACGGTGGCGCTGCCCAGGGTTTCCACGGCGGGCAGGTTGCGTACCAGCGCGTTCCGCTTGGCCATGCGCTGGACGCCAAGGGCCATGACGATGGTTGCCGTGGCGGGCAGACCCTCAGGTATGATGGAGATGGCCAGGGAGATGGCCATCAGAAATTGAGGAATGAGGGGGCGCTGATAGAGGGCGCCGATGAGGAAGATGAGGGCACAGACGATGATACCTACCACCGTAAGGGTCTTGCCCACGGCGTTCAGCTTCCGCTTGAGGGGGGTGTCAAAGTCATCCTGGCCATCCAGAAGCCCGGCGATATTACCTACCTCAGTGTCCATGCCGGTGGCGGTGACCACGCCCACGCCCCGCCCGTAGGTGACGATGGAGGAGGTGTAGGCCATGTTGACCCGGTCCCCAAGGGGGCAGTCCACCGGCATCAGGGCATCGGCATCCTTTTCCACCGGCACCGATTCGCCGGTGAGGGACGCCTCCTGGACCTTCAGGTTGGAGGAGTCGATCAGCCGCAGGTCCGCCGGTACCATGGACCCGTCCTCCAGGAAAACCACATCTCCCACCACCAGCTCGGCGGCGGGGATCAGGCGCTCCTCGCCCTGGCGCAGCACCTTGGCTGTGGGGGCGCTCATGTTCCGCAGGACCTCCAGAGAGGACTGGGCCTTTTTCTCCTGGACGATCCCGATGACGGCGTTGAGCACCACGATGGCAAAGATGACGCCGGCCTCAGTCCACTCCCGCAGGACGGCGGAGAAGACCGCCGCGCCGATGAGAATGAGTACCATGGGGTCGGTGACCTGTTCCTTAAGCATATGAAGGACGGATTGGGGGGGCTTGTGACGCAGTTCGTTGCGCCCGTTGGCTATGAGCCGTTGGTTTGCCTCGGCATCGCCCAAGCCGTCTTCGGAGGTATTCAGCGCCGTAAAGGCGTCCTCCAGGGGCCGGGCGTGCCAAGGCTGTTTACTGTGAGAGTCCATGTAGGACAGTCACTCCTTTCAAAAATTTCGATTTTATGGTGAACAGGAAACACAAAAAGACATAGCCCGCTGCCCGAAACTGATGCCAAGGGCGCAGGTTATGTCTCTTATGTATCCTGGAATATGAAATTGGAACTTCGGTCGGCGTCGTTGCTGTCGGCGTCGGCTTCCATAGTCAGTTTCCTCTCTTGATACTGTAGTGGCTCAGAGTATAAGGGATGGACGGCCTGTGTGTCAACAGCTTTTGCAAACCCTTTACGAGGCGTTAATAAGGCCATGTGCTCCACATATAGCCATACCTTCCTGTGAGGCACCTCTGAATATGCCTGCCGTCTGAACCATCATGAAATCAACGCCAATCCGATTGCAAGTGTCTGGGGCCGGAGTCGTTCCGAAAGGATTTTGTGGAATATATTCAGGAGCTGGCGGCGCTTTATCAAGTCGGGAAATGAACCTTTTGTGCTTTTGTTGAAGCCCTATAAAGGACAACAAATTGTGATTAAAGAATCATCGACCGAGTCACTTTGGCTTCCCCGCATTGCTCCTGCTTTTTGATTTGCCCGTTCATTCTCTGCACCTTTTCGAATGTCTCTTTATCAATAATAGGTTCATGCGCATCTTCCACCAAATACTTTGCAAGCTGGCCTTGGTTCTTTACCTGTCTGCCGGCAAGGAAATCCGGCGTGTTGGTCTTTTGCATCAGCACTTGGCCGATATACTTCTCGTCACTCAGCATCCGGTCAATGGTAGAGGTGCTCCACTCAGTTTTGCCCGTAACAGTATTGATGCCGTGCGACTCCAAATACTTCTTGATCTTCCGGACTCCGTTCCCTTGAACGTATGGCTCAAAAATTTTTCTAACGAGCTCCGCTTCCTCCGGGACGATTTTCAGTTCCCCGTCTCCGCCTTTCGTATAGCCGAGGAACTGCGTGTGGTTGAGGAGCGTCCTGCCGCTCTCCATCCGGCGGCGCATCCCGAACTTCCCATTATCACTGTGGGACTGGCTCTCTGCTTAGGCCAGTGTGGCATATTGATCGATGATGCTCTCGTTGGTGGTTTGCGTATTGAATCCGCCGCCTTCAAAGTAAACGCCTATATTCATGTTTCTTAGTCGCCTTATAGCTTTTCATAGTTGTTAATGTGTCCCTGCCAAGTCGGCTGATGGACTTGGCCAAGACCAAATCAGTTGTGCCATTCTTACAATCTTTTATCATCTGCTGATAGCCGGTGCCCTTTTCCAGACTTCCAAGCTGTTCTCCTCTATCGGTACTGACTCGGCAGTAAACCGCAACTCGAAGAGGCTGTTCCACGAGTGGCTTTTTTACCGTTACTTGCTGTATATCAATTCTTTTAGACATGACAAAACCTCCATGATGATTACTGAAGATTCAGTATATCATGGAGGTTTCTACAAAAGCATAAGCTACATCTCAGCCCCGCTACTGCAAGGTCAAAATGTAGCTTATAACTTGGTGCGCGAGGCGGGACTTGAACCCGCACGTCCGTAATGGACACTAGAACCTGAATCTAGCGAGTCTGCCAATTCCACCACTCGCGCGTATAGCAGATGGCCGTTTCCGGGACGGACCTGGTGCGGCTGACGGGATTTGAACCCACACGTCGATTCGGACACCAGCACCTCAAGCTGGCCTGTCTACCAGTTCCAGCACAGCCGCAAATCGAAGTTCCCCAGAAAAGACTGCTTGATTATTATAGCCAGAACTCCAAACAATGTCAACCATAATTTTCGCTTTTTCAAAAATTTTCCCCTGCCGGCGAGGGGGCTCCGGCAGGGGAGGGGGCGTTCAGCGGTGGTCGGTGGGGACGTAGGAGCGGTGCTCCTCCACGCACTCGTACCGGGGCCGGATCAGCTTGCCGCCGGAGGTCAGCTCCTCCATGCGGTGGGCGCTCCAGCCGGAGATGCGGGCCACGGCGAAGAGGGGGGTGTACAGCTCCATGGGCAGGCCCAGCATCTCGTAGACGAAGCCGCTGTAAAAGTCGATGTTGGTGGAGAGGGCGGTCTTGTGCTGGCGCTCCATCAGGAGGGCCTTGCCGATTTTCTCCACGTTGGCGTACAGGCCCAGCTCCTGCTCCCGGCCCTTTTCCGCCGCCAGATGGTGCACGTACTCCCGGAACACCTCGCACCGGGGGTCCGTCCGGGTGTAGACCGCGTGGCCCAGGCCGTAGATCAGGCCGCTGCGGTCGAAGGCCTCCTTATCCAGCAGGCGGGTCAGGTAGTCTGCCACGCAGTCCTCATCCGCCCAGTCCTTCACGTGGAGCTTGATGTCGTCCATCATGGCCATGACCTTGCTGTTGGCGCCGCCGTGGCGGGGGCCCTTCAGGGAGGACATGGCCGCGGCGATGGCGGAGTAGGTGTCCGTGCCGGAGGAGGTGACCACGTGGTTGGTGAAGGTGGAGTTGTTGCCGCCGCCGTGGTCCGCGTGGAGCACCAGGGCCACGTCCAGAGTCCGGGCCTCCAGCTCCGTGTAGCTCCGGTCCTCCCGCAGCATCCGCAGGAAGTTCTCCGCGGTGGAGAGCTCCGGCTGGGGCACGTGGATGAAGAGGCTCTCCCCCTGGCTGTACCGCCAGGCCTGATAGGCGTAGATGGCCAGGACGGGCATGTTGCTGGTCAGCTGGAGGCACTGGCGCAGCACGTTTTCCAGGCCGATGTCGTTGGGCTTGTCGTCGTAGCAGAACAGGGTCAAAAGCGCCCGCTGCATGGTGTTCATCAGATCCCGGGGCGGGGCCTTCATGATGACGTCCCGGAAGAAGTTGGTGGGCAGGGTCCGGTAGGAGGCCAGCTGCACGCAGAAGTCCTGGAGCTGGTCCTCCGTGGGCAGCTCGCCGAACAGCAGCAGGTAGGTGGCCTCCTCAAAGGCGAAGCGGCCCCGGCGGGCGGACCCCCGCACGATGTCCCGCACGTCGATGCCCCGGTAGTACAGCACGCCGTCGGCGGGGGAGATGTGCTCGCTGCCGCCCTCGCTGGTGACGGTGTAGGACTGGATCTCCGCCACCCGGGTCAGCCCGGTCAAAACGCCGCGGCCGTCCTCGTCCCGGAGGCCCCGCTTCACGTTGTACTCCTTATACAGCCGGGGATCAATGAAGTTCTTCTTCTCCCACTGTTCTTTCAGGGCCAGAATGGCGGGGGTGATCTCACAGTAGGCGTTCTCCCGGTTCTCTTTCCAAATCATGGCGGGGGCTCCTTTCAGCGACGGCCTGCGTCGGTAGTAGTGCAATATTAGCACTTTGCAATTTCATTTTCAAGAGCAAAGTGCGGAAAAAAGCAAAAAATTTCCGCAAAATTTGCATGAGAAAAAAATTTACTTGCATTTTAAAGGGCGGCCTTTGTGAAAAACGACGCTCTCCCCGGCGGGAGGGCGTCGTTTTTCAGAGGACATTTGTCGTTTTACACAAAGACGGGGATTTCAGAGCTGGGACAGCACCTGGCCGATGGGCTGGGTGATGACCAGGTTTGCGGACAGGTCCCGGGCCACGGCGGACTTGTTCAGCAGCACCAGCCGGCGGCCGCGGTAGTAGTTGATGAGGCCGGCGGCGGGATAGACGTTCAGGGAGGTGCCGCCGATGATGAGCATGTCCGCCTCCGCGATGGCCCGGACGGCGGCATCCAGGATGCCCTGGTCCAGCCCCTCCTCGTAGAGCACCACGTCGGGCTTCACGGTGCCGCCGCAGCCGCACCGGGGCACCCCCTGGCTGTGGAGGAGGAAGTCCAGGCCGTAGAATTTCCCGCACTGCTGGCAGTGGTTGCGGTGGACGCTGCCGTGGAGCTCCAGCACCCTGCGGCTGCCGGCGGCCTGGTGGAGGCCGTCGATGTTCTGGGTGACGACGGCGGTGAGCCGCCCCTCCCGCTCCCACTGGGCCAGCTTGTAGTGGGCGGGATTGGGCCTGGCGTCGGGGGAGAGGAGCTTGGCCCGGTAGAAGCGAAAAAATTCTTCGGGGTTGCTTTCGTAAAAGGTATGGCTTAAAATCACTTCAGGCGGGTAGTTCCACTCCTGATGGTACAGCCCGCCGGTGCTGCGGAAATCCGGAATGCCGGACTCGGTGGAGACCCCGGCGCCGCCGAAGAACACGATGCGCCGGGAGCTGTCCGCCAGCTCCTTCAGCCGCGCGATATCCTCTGTCATGTAAAATCCCTCCATTTCAGCCCTGCAAGGAGACGCTTATGAATATTCAGATTTTCGGTTCCTCCAAATCCTTCGACACGAAGAAGGCGGAGCGGTGGTTCAAGGAGCGCCGCGTCAAGTACCAGTATATCGATGTGCCCTCAAAGGGATTATCCCCCCGGGAATACCAGTCCGTCAAGCAGAAAGTTGGCTTCGCCGCCCTGGTGAACACCAACTGCCGGGCCTACGAGGCACTGTACATGGCCTACCTGACCCCCGACGCCCAGGAGGAGAAGCTGCTGGAGCACCCGGAGCTGTTCCAGACCCCCATTGTCCGCAACGGCAAAGAGGCCACCGTGGGCTACTGCCCGGACGTGTGGAGCCGGTGGGAATGAGGCTTTTCCGCCGTTTGAGCGCATACTATGAGACCAGAGAGGAGGCGCCGCCCGTGCATGTTCCGCCGCTGCCGAAAAACCCCTTCCTCCGGGGCATCTACCTGATGGTCCAGCGCTACCTGCGCCACAGCGTGGGGATTCACAGCGCCGCCCTGGCCTTTTACCTGCTGTTCATGATCTTCCCCTTCCTCATCTTCATCAGCGCCCTGCTGGGCCTGCTGCACCTGGACGTGGCGGCCATCCTCCTGGCCCTGGGGGAGCTGCTGCCCCGGGAGATTGTGGACTTTGTGGAGATGTACCTCACCTACGTGGGGGCCAACCCCAGCCTGCGGCTGCTGCTGTTCGGGCTGTTTTTCTCCATCTACTTCCCCATGCGGGCCACCAACTCCCTGATGCGCTCCGTGCGGACGGCCTACCACCTGGGCCCGCCCAGGGCGCCGGTGGGCCACCTGTGCAAGACACTGCTGTACACGGTGCTGCTGATTGCCACCATCGCCCTGACGCTGATTTTGATGACCGTCAGCGACCGGCTGCTGGCCTACGCGGTGGCGCACTTTCGCCTGCCGGTGTTCGTGGCGGAGCTGTGGGCCCGGCTGCGCTTTCCCATCGTCGCGGTGGTGGGCTACTTCGCCCTGTTCTTTCTCTACGCCCTGGCCCAGGACGGCCGCCAGCCCTGGCGGAACCTGTGGCCCGGCACCCTGGCGGCCCTGGCGGCGTGGCTGGGCCTCTCCTGGCTGTACGGCTGGTATGTGGAAAACGTGGCCCACTACTCGCTGCTGTACGGGTCCATCGGCGCCATCATCGTGCTGCTGATCTGGCTGAATATGAGCGCCATGCTCCTCATCATGGGGGCGGAGCTGAACGGCACCATCATGAGCCTGCGCAAGGACGGCGCGGAGGGGTGACGGGGGCGGCGGGCCGGGGCACTGCCCCGGCCCGCCGCTTTCTACCTGCAATCGTGAACGTTTTTTGAAACCTGACGGTCTTTTCTTTACATCTCCGGTAAAATCCACTAGAATAGCACATATTAGGAAAAAGACCGGAAAGGACGGATAATACAATGCAGGAAAAATTACAGGAATATGCCCGGCTGCTGGTCCGGGTGGGACTGAACGTGCAGAAGGGGCAGCGGCTGGTGATCTCCTCCCCGGTGGAGTGCGCCTACTTCGCCCGCATGTGCGCGGAGGAGGCCTACGCCGTGGGCTGCGTGGAAGTGGTGATGAACTGGAGCGACGACGCCATGACCCGGATGAAGTACCTCTACGCCGGGGAGGAGGTGTTCGACACCGTGCCGGAGTGGCGGAGCCGCTTTTTCAACGACCACGCCCTGGAGGGGGCGGCCTATCTGGCCATCTCCGCCACGGACCCGGAGAATCTGAAGGGGGTGGACCACCGGCGCATCGTCCGCTCCCAGCAGGCCAGCGGCAAGGCGCTGAAGGACTTTGAGCGGCTGCAGATGTGCAGCGGCTTCCCCTGGTGCATCGCCTCCATCCCCATCCCCAGCTGGGCGGAGACCGTGTTCCCCGGCCTGCCCGCCGGGGAGGCCATGGAGAAGCTGTGGGACGCCATCTTCGCCGCCGTCCGCATCGACGGGGACGGCACCTGCGTGGAGAAGTGGCGGCGCCATCTGGACACCCTCCACGCCCGGATGAAGAAGATGAACGACCTGCGCTTCCGCTCCCTTCACTACACCAACGCCCTGGGCACGGATTTGACGGTGGAGCTGCCGGAGGACCACATCTGGGAGGCGGGGGACGACGTGACCCTCTCCGGCCAGCCGTATATTGCCAACATCCCCACGGAGGAGCTGTTCACCTCCCCCCTGAAAACCGGTGTCAACGGCGTGGTGTACTCCGCCATGCCCCTGGCCCACGACGGCACCATCATCGACAAGTTCCGCTTTGTGGTGCGGGAGGGGAAAATCGTGGAGGCCCGGGCGGAGAAGGGGGAGGAGGCCCTGAAAGGGGCCATCAGCGTGGACGAGGGCGCCTGCTACTTCGGCGAGGTGGCCCTGGTGCCCTACGACAGCCCCATCTCCAACCAGAACATCCTGTTCTACAACACGCTGTTCGACGAAAACGCCGCCTGCCACATCGCCTTCGGCGAGGCGTACCCCTGTCTGGAGGGCGGCCAGCAGATGAGCAAGGAGGAGCTGAAGGCCCGGGGCCTCAACGACTCCATCACCCACGTGGACTTCATGGTGGGCACGCCGGACCTCTCCATCGTGGGCACCACCCGGGACGGCCGGGAAATTCCGGTGTTTACAGACGGCAACTTTGCCATTTGACGAGAGAAAGAGGGAGACCATATGGCTTATAAACGGAGAGTTTCCGATGAGGACGTCCTGATCTGCGAGGGCGCCGTGGTGGCGGGGGACGTGACGCTGGGGAAGGGCGTCAGCATCTGGTACAACGCCGTCCTCCGGGGGGACGACGGCGCCATCGCCGTGGGCGAGAACACCAACATCCAGGACAACGCCGTGCTCCACGAGACCACCACCGTGGGGGCGGGCTGCACCATCGGCCACGGCGCCGTGGTCCACGGCTGCACCATCGGGGACAACGTGCTCATCGGCATGGGGGCGGTGGTGCTCAACGGCGCCCGGATCGGGGACGACTGCATCGTGGGCGCCGGGGCTCTGGTCACCGGCAAAATGGACGCCCCCGCCGGGTCCATGCTCCTGGGCAGCCCCGCCAAGGTGGCCCGCCCCCTGACAGAGGCGGAGATCGAGAGCAACCGGGCCTCCATGGAGGAGTACCTCCGGGCGGCGGCCAACTACCGCAGAGGCTAAAACGCCCAAAACCGGGGAGGGGCCCGGGGCATTCTTCTCACGGTTTGTGCATTGCGCCGCCCTGGGGGCGGGGGTATACTTTGAACCGAAGTAAACGATTTTCTTCGGTTCAAAGGAGCCCTTTTTATGACGCTGCATGGTTCGCCCCAGACCTGCCGGGTCTTTCGCCTGTCCCTGCCCATCTTCGCGGAACTGCTGCTGCAGCTGCTGGTGGGCAATATGGATCAGTTCATGATCTCCCCCTTCGGCCCCGCCGCCGTGGCGGCCGTCGGCAACGGCAACCAGGTGATGAACGTGGTGGTCATCGTGCTGGAGACCATGAGCGCCGCTACCACCATCCTCCTCACCCAGCACATCGGCGCCGGGCGGGAGGGGGACCCCTGCAACGAGATCGCCACGGTGGGCCTCACCCTCAGCGGGCTGTTCTCCCTGGCCATGGGGCTGGTGCTGCTGTGCGCGCCTCAGGCGGTGTTCTCGGTGCTGCGGACGCCGGAGGAGGCCTTCGCCAGCGCCTGCCTCTACACCCGGATCGTGGGGGGCGGCGTGCTGCTCCAGGGGCTGTACATCGAGCTGTGCGCCATCCTGCGCAGCTGCACCCTCCTGAAGGAGGTGGTGGCGGTGTCCGTGGTGATGAACCTGCTGAACGTGGCGGGCAACGCCGTGCTCATCAACGGCTGGCTGGGGATGCCCCGGCTGGGGGTGGCGGGGGCCGCCGTGTCCACCTGCCTCTCCAAGGCGGTGGGGCTGGCCCTGGTGGTGTGGACGCTGCGGCGCCGGTGCGGTATCCACTTCTCTCTCCGCTATCTCCGCCCCTTCCCGGCCAAGACCTGCCGGCGCCTGCTGGGCATCGCCATGCCCTCCGGAACGGAGTCACTGTCCTACAACGTGTCGCAAATTTTCATCCTCCGCTTCATCAACCTCATGGGCACCACCGTCATCGCCACCAAGGTCTACGCCAGTATGCTGGCCAACGTGGCCTATGTGTACGCCATCGCCGTGGCCCAGGCCACCCAGATTCTGATCGGCTACCTGCTGGGGGCCCGGAAGCTGGACGAGGTGAGGGTCCGGGTGTGGTCCACCCTCCGCATCGCCCTGGTGGTGTCGGAGCTGCTGACCCTGGCGATTTTCCTGCTGTGCGACCCCATTTACAGCCTCTTCACCGCCGACCCCGCCATCCACGCCCTGGGGCAGCAGATTCTGCTGGTGGAGTTCGGGCTGGAGATCGGCCGGTCCGTCAACATCGTCATGACCCGGGGGCTGACCACCGCCGGCGACGTGTGGTATCCGGTGCTGGTGGGCATCTTCAGCATGTGGACGGTGGCGGTGCTGGGGGGCTGGCTGCTGGGCCGCGGGCTGCAGTGGGGCCTGATCGGCATTTGGGCCGCCATGGCCTGCGACGAGTGTCTCCGGGGCGGGCTGTTCGTCCTCCGGTTCCGCAGGGGCCGGTGGCGGGAGAAGCGCCTGGTGGAATAAACGGGAAAGGAATCGGACCTTATGGAATGGAACAAGGATCAGCTCAAGGGCTGGCTGCTGGTGGTGTGCGGAGGGGTGGCCTTCTACTGCGCATTGCAGAACCTGGGCGCCGTGGTGCTGGCCGTGGGGACTCTGCTGGGCATTCTGAGCCCCTTTTTGCTGGGCGGCGCCATCGCCTTCGTGCTGAACGTGCCCATGCGGGCCATTGAGCGCCACCTCTTCCCCCGGGCGGTCCGGGGGACGGGCCGCCGCCCGCTGGCGCTGCTGCTGACGCTGCTGGCCATGGCGAGCGTCCTGGGGCTGGCCTCCGGCGTCATCGGCCCCGGCATCGCGGAGGCGGTGCGCTCCATCGTCCAGCAGCTCCCCGCCGCCACCCAGCGGGTCCAGGAGCAGCTGGAGGCCCTGTCCGCCTATCTGCCCCAGATGCAATCCTACCTGGAGGTGCTGGACGTGGATTGGGCGGGGCTGTCCCAAAAGGCGCTGAAGCTGGCCCAGACCTGGGGCAGCGGCCTCCTCACCTCCGGCGGCGGCCTCATCGGCGGGGTGGTCAGCGGCGTCAGTACCTTTGTCATCGGGCTGATTTTCTCCTTCTACATCCTGCTGCAAAAGGAGAAGCTGGGCCGCCAGGGGCGGCAGGTGCTCTATGCCCTGCTGCCGGAGCGGGGGGCGGACCGGGCGCTGGAGGTGCTGCGCCTGGCGGGGCGGACCTTCTCCAGCTTCCTCTCCGGCCAGTGCCTGGAGGCGGTGATCCTGGGCACGCTGTTCGTCATCTCCATGACCATCTGCCGGATGCCCTACGCCCTGCTGGTGGGCGTCCTCATCGCCCTGACGGCCCTGATCCCCATTGTGGGGGCCTTCATCGGCTGCGGCGTGGGGGCGCTGCTCATCGCCATCACGGACCCCTGGAAGGCCCTGGCCTTCGTGGTGCTGTTCCTGGTGCTCCAGCAGGTGGAGGGGAACCTGATCTACCCCCACGTGGTGGGCTCCTCCGTGGGCCTGCCCTCCATCTGGGTGCTGGCCGCCGTCACCCTGGGCGGCAAGCTGATGGGAATTTTGGGCATGCTGTTCTTCATCCCCCTTTGCTCCGTGCTCTACGCCCTGTTCCGGGGCTACGTCCGCGGCCGCCTGGGGGAGAAGCGGGTGCCGGAGAGCAAGTGGCGGGACGGCCCGCCGGGCAAGCGGTAGCCCATTCCCGGGAGGACTTCGGTCCTCCCGGTTTTTTTGTCCGGCGGCCCCGGGGATGCCGGATCGGCGGCGGGGTTCCCGTCCGAAAAACTTTCTATTGACAACGATCCTTGTCAGTGCTATTCTGGGTGTGACAAAGATAGTTGTCAATTTGACGCAAATACTTGTCGCGGAAGGAGGCGGAGCCATGCCGCTGTATAACCGGCTGAAGGAGTACCGGGCCCGGCTGGGGGTCAATCAGCAGGAGATGGGGGCGCTGGCGGGGGTGTCCCGCCAGACCATCAGCCAGATCGAGCGGGGGGACTACTCGCCCTCCGTGACCCTGGCGCTGAAGCTGGCCCACATCTGCCGCGTGACGGTGGAGGACATTTTTACCTATCAGGAGGATGACGATGAAAAACGATGAGATCAAGCGGGCCAACCGCCGGGCGCTGCCCAAGTACCTGCTGGTGATTTTCCTGTCCGCCGTCTTTGGCGGCGTCCTGGGCCTTGCCTCCGGCATCGCCGGCGCCGTCGGGCTGGGGGAGTGGGTCCGGATGACCCTGGCAAGCGGCCTGAGAGCCGCCGCCCCCTGGGGCATTCCGGTGACCTCCGGAGTGCTGCTGGGGGCGGGCGTGTGGCTGTACGGCTCCGCCAGGAAGCTCTGCGACGGCTGGGACGGGGAGGACGAGGCCGTGGCGGACCGGGTGGAGGGGAAGCTGAACGCGGTGCTGCTGCTCACCACCCTGGCCCTGGTGGCGGATTTTTTCTTCCTGGCGGTGAGCACGGTTTACGACTGGGAGACGCCTCTGTTCACCCTGGGCATCGTGGGGGAGATGCTGCTCTCCTGCTGGCTGCTGGTGGTGCTGCAGCAAAAGACGGTGGATTTGACGAAGCGGATCAACCCGGAGAAGACGGTCAGCGCCTACGATATGAAGTTCCATAAGAAGTGGCTGGAGAGCTGCGACGAGGCGGAGCGGGCGCAGATCGGCCAGGCCGCCTACAAGAGTTACCGCACCGTCTCCAACGTGTGCCTGTGGCTGTGGGTGGGGCTGCTGGTGCTGAACATCGTGTTCGGCTTCGGCCTGCTGCCCATGGCGGTGGTGCTGACCATCTGGGCGGTGGGGCAGGTGAGCTACATTTTGGAATGCATCCGCCTGGGAAAGAGAGCGTAAGGAGGGGAATTCAATGGAGGCGACTATGCTTGGCGCCGTGCTGGCGGCGGTGGCGGCCTGCCTGGCGGCTGGAAAAAAGCGCTGAACCCCGAACCGTGCGAAGGCGCCTCACTTGCAAGTGAGGCGCCTTCGTGGTATGCTACCCTATATCACAGAGGAGAAGGAGGCGGGGCCCTTGGACCTCTCCCGCAAGAAGCTGTTTTTGCTGGATTTGGACGGCACACTCTATTTGGAGGAGTCCCTGCTGCCCGGGGCGGCGGCGTTCCTGGCCTGGGTGCGGGAGACGGGAGGCGCCTACCGCTTCCTCACCAACAACTCCTCCCGGGGCGTGGACGCGGGACTGGAGAAGATGCACCGCCTGGGCATTCCCGCCCGGCGGGAGGAGTTTTTGACCGCCGTGGAGGCCACCATCCATTACCTGCGTATGAACCGCAGCCCCTCGGACGTATACTACGCGGTGGGGACGGACTCCTTCTGCCGCCAGATCGCGGCGGCGGGCTTCGCCCTGCGGGCGGAGCCGTCGGCGGATGTGACGGCGGTGCTGGTGGGCTTTGACACCAGTTTGACCTACCAAAAGGTGGAGGACGCCTGCCGTCTGCTCTCCCGGGGGGCGGACTTTCTGGCCACCAATCCGGACCTGGCCTGCCCCACGCTGTTCGGCTTCATCCCGGACTGCGGCGCCATCTGCCGGCTGCTGGAGTGCGCCTGCGGCCGCCGCCCGGTGTTCATCGGCAAGCCGGACCCCACCATGATCCGCCTGGCCTGGGCCCAGACCGGATACGGCCCCGCCGAGACGCTGATGGTGGGCGACCGGCTGTATACCGATATCGCCTGCGGCGTCAACGCCGGGGCGGACACCTGCCTGGTGCTGACGGGGGAGGCCACGGCGGCGGACGCTGCGGCGTCCCCCACGCCCCCCACCCTAGTCTGCCGGGACCTGGCGGCCCTGCTGGAACTGCTGCAAAGCGGAGAAAAGAGAGGAGAGAACCCGTGAAACGGACGAAACGAGAGAAACAGTGGCTGAAAAAGACCTTCAAGGAGGCCATGGCCAAGGAGCTGCGGGAGCACAAGAGCTCCTTCATCGTGTTCTACACCCTGCGGGCCCTGGTGCTGGTGGTGCTGGTGCGCCAGCTCTTCCTGCACAACTATGAGGGCGCCTTCTTCTGCGTGCTGACCATTGTGCTGCTGTATGTGCCCAGTTGGTTACAGGTGCGGCTGCGGATCGAGCTGCCCCCGCCGCTGGAGATCACCATTTTGTGCTTCATCTTCGCGGCGGAGATTCTGGGCGAGGTGAATGCCTTTTACGTGATGGTGCCCAACTGGGACACCATGCTCCACACCCTCAACGGCTTCCTGGCCGCGGCGGTGGGGTTCTCCATGGTTTTGCTGCTCAACGACGATGAGCGCCTGACCTTCGACCTCTCCCCCTTCTTCCTGGCGCTGACGGCCTTTTGCTTCTCCATGACCATCGGCGTGCTGTGGGAGTTTTTCGAGTTCGGCATGGACTGGTTCTTCCACTCGGACATGCAGCGGGACACCGTGGTCCACGCCATTTACTCCGCGACGCTGGACGCCACCCGGACGAACAAGGTGGTGGCGGTGAAGGGTATCCAGGACGCGATCGTCAACGGGCAGAGCCTGGGCCTGGGGGGCTACCTGGACATCGGCCTCATCGACACCATGAAGGACCTCATCGTGAACTTCATCGGCGCGGTGGTGTTCTCCGTCACCGGCTTTTTCTACGCCCGCAGCAAGGGGCGCCGCCGCACGGCGGCCCAGAGCTTCGTCCCCAGCAAGAAGCCGGAGGAGCGGGACTACTTGAAGCAGGCCCGGGAGGAGACGCCCCCGGTGCCGCCGGAGGAACCGGAAACGTAACAACCAGAGGCCCCGCGGCGCAAGCCGCGGGGCCTATTGACGGAGAAAGGGGTCTGGGGGGAGGGCGGCGGGGACCAACCTGGGCGGAGAGCGATGCGTTATCCGGGGAAGGGGCTATCGGACCGGGCTGCTGCGCCCTGTGCAGCCTCCCGGCGGGGGCCGCTTTCCGGGGGATTGCCAAGAGGCCGGTTTTGCGCCTCTGCCGCAGGCGCCGCTGAAACGGGTCCCGCTCCTGGAAAATCCGGCTTTACCCGGCGGAGCGCCTTCAGTCGTCCCACTCCGATTCCGCCTCCAGGACGGCGCCGGACACGGCGTCGATCCGGTATTCGTATGCCATGTCCCCCGACCGGAATTCCACCTCGTAGTGGAACGCGCCGTCGTCCTCGTCCAGCTCGCACTTCATGCCGTGGTGGGAGGAGACCCCGGCGTGGCCCAGGGCGGCCTGCTGGGCGGCTGCCTCCCCGATCAGGGCGGCGCCGTGATGGGATCCGGCGGCGTGGGTCTCCCGTTCCGCCTTCAAGATGGTGCCGTCGGCGGCCAGGATTTTATACTCGTACTCCGTGCCGCCGGACCAGAACTCCACCTCGTAGCGCAGCGCGCCGTGGTCCCAGTCCCGCTCGGTCCGCAGGCCCTGGGCGTCGGCCTCCCGGACGCCGGCGTGGTCCAGGGCGATGGCGGCGGCCTCCGCCTCAGTGACGGCGGCGGGAGCTTCCGGTCTGGCGACGGCGGCGGTTCCGCCGGAGCTCTGGGCGGCCAGCACGTCGGCAGGGCCCCGCAGCACTTCGCCGGTCCAGGCGTCGATGCGGTATTCGAATTCTCCGAAGAAGGTGGTCAGCTCCACCTCATAGTGGGCGGGGAACTCGTCTAGCTCCGGCTCCGCCTCCCAGAGGACCGCGTCCACCGCCGTCAGCCCGGCATAGGTCTCCGCGGCCAGGGCGGCGGCGGGGATGCCGATGGGCATGGCCGGGGCGCCGGCGTCCGCCAGCTGCTTCAGCTCCTCCACGGAGAGGGCGGCCAGGGCGTCAAAGTCCAGGGCGGCGTTCAGGGATTGGACCTGCCGCACCAGGGCCGCCTTGCCCACGGAGATGCGGCTGGTCTGGGCTTGGGTCTCCAGTCCCGCGTCGTGGGTGAGGGTCTGGCTCAGCACCGCGGCGCCGGAGGAGGCGGTCTGGAGGGCGGCGTTCACCTCCTCCGTCAGGGTGGTCTCCAGCCGGGCGGCCCGCCGGGCGTCGTCGTCCTCCACCGAGATGAGGATGGCGGAGGAGAGGCTGTCCAGATACCCGTGCTGGAGGAGGGAGCCGATGACGGCGTTCACCGCCACGTTCAGCGGGGTGTCCCGCAGGTCCATGTCCCCCAGCACCTCCCGGGCCTCCGGATTCAGGGCCTGGGCGGAGAGGACCTTCTCCTGCCGGTTCACCTGCAGCTGGATGCTGGGGTTCACGTCCAGGGAGATGGTGGAGGCCACCGCGTGGGCGGTC
>NZ_UQXD01000020.1 GCF_900544955.1 uncultured Oscillibacter sp. | reverse complement strand
GCGAAGCGGTCTCTGCGGGGAGCGGAGGAGCAAGGGAGCGGGCGCAGTTTTCGCCGCAGACGGAAACGGAGGCAAGTGGACTTTGCGACGACGCCATGAGGATGCATTCCGTGCCGCAAAGCGGCACATCCCCCCGTCCCCGCGCCGGGGCGTGGACGTCTCTCCTGCCCTGCGGGGCGGCGTCTCCTCGACCCCGCCAGACGGTGGAATTCTTTCCGTCCCCGCCCCAGGGGCAGACTCCCGCGTCCCACAGGGGACAAAATCATCCCCATCCCTGCCCTGCGGGCAGAACACGTCCCGCACCGCTTCCCGCCCGGCGGCCTGCGCCGTCAAAACCTTACGCCTTCACCCGAATCCAGCTCTCCCCGGCCAGGGCCTCCTCCACCAGCCCCTCCACATCCAGCTTGGTCTCCGCCGCCCGGACGTCCTCCAGGTTGGGCCGGGTGGCGGGGTGGCGGGGGGTGAACACCGTGCAGCAATCCTCGTAGGGGAGGATGGAGGTGTCGTAGGTGCCGATCTCCCGGGAGATACGGATGATCTCCACCTTGTCCATGCCGATGAGGGGCCGCAAAACGGGCATGGTGGTCACATCCTCCGTCACGCCCAGGGCCATCATGGTCTGGCTGGCCACCTGGCCCAGGGACTCCCCGGTGACCAGGGCCTTGGCCCCCGCCTTTTTCGCCACGGCCTCGCTGAGGCGCATCATAAAGCGGCGCATGATGAGGGTGAAGTACTCCTCCGGGCAGTTTTTGCGGATCTCCTCCTGGATGCGGGTGAAGGGCACGATGTGGACGATCATCCGCCCGCAGTAGGCCGTCAGCAGGCGGGCCAGCTCCAGCACCTTGTCCTGGGCCTGCTGGGAGGTGTAGGGCGGGGAGACGAAGTGGACCATCTCCAGCTCCACCCCCCGGCGGGCCATCATCCAGGAGGAGACTGGGCTGTCCAGCCCGCCGGAGAGCAGGCTGACCGCCCGTCCCCCCATGCCCACCGGCAGCCCGCCGGCGCCGGGGACGGCGGGGGCGTGGACGTAGGCGGACTTCTCCCGGATTTCCACGTACACGGTGAGGTCCGGATGGTGGACGTCCACCGCCACGGCGGGGAAGCACTCCGCCAGATCGCCGCCCACGGCCTGGCTGAGCTGGATGGAGGTCATGGGGAAGAGCTTGTCCGCCCGTTTGCTCTCCACCTTGAAGGTCCTGGCCGCGGCGAAGGCCTCGCCCAGGTAGGCCCGGGCGGTCTCCACAATGGCGGGAACCGTCTTCTCGCAGGGCACGGCCCGGGCCACGGCGGCGATGCCGAACACCTGGCGGCAGGCGGCGAAGGCCGCCTCCATGTCGCACGATTCCCCCTGGGGCTCCACGTAGATGGTGCTCTGCCGGACGTAGATCTGGAAGCTGCCGCAGCCCTTCAGCCGCCGCCGCACGTTGGACACCAGCTTGTCCTCGAAGGAGCGGCGGTTCAGCCCCTTGAGCACCACCTCTCCCAGCTTCAGCAGCAGCATCTCTTGATTGTTCATGATGGAATCTCCTTCGAAGTGTAGAATTAACAGATGACCTATTATACAATAGTTTCCCGGCGAGAAAAAGCCCGTTCTCCGGGGAAATTTCAGAAAACTTTGAAAAGGGCGGTAACCTTTTGCCCCACCGGGCCATCATAAAGAGTGACCGGTCAAAAAAACCAGAGAGGAGCCACACGGAGCATGCAGCAAACGGTTCTGGACAAAGAAGCCTTCTGCGCGCAGGTCATCCGGCATCAGGACGCCATGTTCCGTGCCGCCAAGGCCATTTTGCGGCAGGATGAGGACGCGGAGGACGCGGTGCAGGAGGCCATCTGCTCCGCCTTCGCCGCCCGGGGCGGACTGCGGGACGAGGAGAAATTCAAGCCCTGGATTCTGCGCATCCTGGCCAACAAATGCTACGACACCTGCCGCAAGCGGCGGCCCACCGTGGACCTGGAGGAGGTGCAGGACTACCTGCCCGCCGCCGGGACGGACCCCACGGACCGGATGACTCTGTGGCAGGCGGTCATGTCCCTGGGAGACGATCTACGGGCCGCCGTCACGCTGTTTTATTACGACGGCCTCTCCATCCGGGAGATCGGGACCATTCTGGGCATCAGCGAGGCGGCGGTGAAGACCCGGCTCTCCCGGGGACGGGCGCGGCTGCGGCAGCTGCTGCGGGAAGCGTGAGGTAACATGATGGATCAATTTGATAAAAACATGAGAGAGCGGGCAGAGCGGGAGCCCTTTCCCCTGCCGGAGGACTATGCCGGACGGGTGTTTGCCACCTGCGCCGCTTTGGAGGAGACAGCTATGCAGACCCAACAGAAACCAAAGAAGACCCTGTTCCGCTATGGCGGCTGGATTGCCGCGGCCCTGGCGGTGTTTATCGCGGTGCCGAATCTCTCCCCGGCGGCGGCCGCCGCCATGGCGGACATCCCCGTGCTGGGGGCCCTGGTGGAGATCGTCACCTTCCGCAGCTACACCTATGACGACGGCCACAGCGCCGCGGACGTGCAGGTGCCGGAGCTGGAGGGCGGCGCCGCCGCCCAGGAGGTCAGCGACCAGGTGAAGGCCTACACGGACCAGCTCATCGCCCAGTTCCAGGAGGACTGCCAGACCATCGGCGAGGGCTATCAGGGGCTGGACGTGGCGAGCCGCGTGGTGACGGACAGCGACGAGTGGTTCACCCTCCGGGTGGACGCCACCCAGACCCAGGCCAGCGGCTACAGCTTCAGCCGCTTCTACCACATCGACAAGGCCACCGGGCAGGTGGTGACCCTCAGCGGCCTGTTCCGGGAGGGGGCGGACTACGTGACGGCCCTCAGCGCCGAGGTGCTGCGGCAGATGGAGGACCAGATGGCGGAAGACGACGCTCTGGGCTACCTGCCGGAGGAGTTCACCGCCATCGACCCGGAGCAGAATTTCTACTTCAACGCCGACGGGGCGCTGGTACTGGTGTTTGATGAGTACACCGTGGCCGCGGGCTACATGGGGATGCCGGAGTTCACCATCCCGGCGTCCGTGACGGACGGCCTTTTGAAATAAGAGAGCGGTCCCAAACACGGGAGAGGCGCGCCATTTGGCGCGCCTCTCCCGTGTTCTTATGCGTCCATCCAGCCCTCCGGATGGGCCATGCCGTCGGCCAGGGCCTGGAGAAAGTCCGCCGTGTGGTAGCCGTCGGCCACGGCATGGTGAATAGTGAAGGAGAAGGGCATCAGCAGCCGCCCGTCCCGGGAAAAACGCTGCCCCGCCTGCACCACGGGAAGATAGGCCAGCGGCGCGAAGGGGACGGGGGTATAGGCGGTAAAGCGCACCCAGGGCAGCATCCCGGCCAGGTAGCTGTTGGGCGGCGGCGCCTCCGGCTTTGCGGAGGGTCCGTGGTTTTGGGCGTATTGCGCTTGGTCCTCCAGATAGCCGGCGTAAAAATCGGAGAACCGGGGGCTGTACCAGGTCCACAGGCTGGACATGGTTTTGTCGCCCTGGTGAAACACGGTGTAGGACGGATGCAGCCGCTCATAGAAGCCCAGCTGGCCGTCCCGCTGGGCGATGCGGAAGCAGGGCCGCTCGTTGAGCAGCCGGGTCATCAGGTAGAGATAGGCGGGGAAAAACCGGATGCCCCGCTCCTTGGCCTGGCGGTAGGTATTGGTCACATCCACCTCCACGCTCAGGGAATAGCCGGTGGGCAGCAGCTGGGTGAAGTAGTAGAAGTACTGTCTCCGGTCCCAGGTCTCCAGGTCGATGGGGTGAAAGGCGGTGTTGGGGTCGTTCATGGTCCGTTCCTCCTTTTTTGCCGGTAAACCGGCTGAAAAGAGTGTAACGGATCGCGGCGGGGCGCGCAATCAACGCTTCGTGGAGTGGGGTCTATCCCTTTAAAATGTCCGTGTTTCGGTACTGGATGGCCTCCGCCAGGTGCTCCGGGCCGATGGATGCCGCCCCGTCCAGGTCCGCCACGGTCCGGGCCACCCGGAGGATGCGGTCGTGAGAGCGGGCGGTGAGGCCCATCCGGGCGAAGGCCGTTTTCATCAGGGCCTCCCCGGCGCCGTCCAGGCGGCAGAAGCGGGCGATCTGGTCCGGGGACATGCGGGCGTTGCAGGGGACGCCGGTGCCCTGGAACCGGGCGGTTTGCAGGGCCCGGGCGGCGTCCACCCGGGCCTTGACGGCGGCGGAGGACTCCGGCTCCGCCCGGCGGCGCATGGCCTCGTACTCCACCGAGGGGACGCTGACGTGGAGATCCATGCGGTCCAGCAGGGGGCCGGAGATCTTCTCCACGTACTTCTCCACCTCCCGGTCCGAGCAGGTGCACCGCCCGGAGGGGTGTCCCCGCCAGCCGCAGCGGCAGGGGTTCATGGCGCACACCAGCTGGAAGCGGGCGGGCAGGCGCAGCGTGCCCCCGGCCCGGGCCACCGTCACCTCCCCGTCCTCCAGGGGCTGGCGCATGGCCTCCAGCACGTCCCGGCGGAACTCCGGCAGCTCGTCCAGAAACAGCACGCCGTTGTGGGCCAGGGAGATCTCCCCGGGCCGCATGGCGGGGCCGCCGCCGGTGAGGGCCGCGGCGGAGGCGGTGTGGTGGGGGCTGCGGAAGGGGCGGCGGGTCAGCAGCGGACGGCCCGGGTCCGCCAGCCCCGCCACAGACCAGATGCCGGAGACCTCCAGCGCCTCGCTCCGGTCCATGTCCGGCAGGATGGAGGGCAGCCGTTTGGCCAGCATGGACTTGCCCGCGCCGGGGGAGCCGATGAGCAGCAGGTTGTGCCCGCCGGCGGCGGCCACCTCCAGCGCCCGGCGCACATTCTCCTGCCCCATCACGTCCCGCAGGTCCGGGCAGGGGGCGCCGTCTGCCTCCGGCGCCCAGGCGGGGGCGGGGGAGAGGGGGGCCGACCCCTTCAAATGGGCGGCCAGGGCCGCCACGTCCGTCACGCCGTAGACGGTGAGGCCGCCGGCGAGGGTGGCCTCGGCGGCGTTTTCCGCCGGGACGAACAGTGTGCGGATGCCCGCCTCCCGGGCCGCCAGGGCCATGGGCAGCACGCCGGCCACGCCCCGCAGGGCGCCGGTGAGGGACAGCTCCCCCAGAAAGGCCGCGTCCGCCGGAGGCGGCGGCAGCTCCCCGGCGGCGGCCAGCAGCCCCACGAAGATGGGCAGGTCGTACAGGGTGCCCGCCTTCTTCTGCCCGGCGGGGGCCAGGTTCACGGTGATGCGGCTGACGGGGAACTTGGCGCCGCAGTTCTTTACCGCCGCCCGGACCCGCTCCCGGGCCTCCCGCACGGCGGTGTCCGGCAGGCCCACCACGTCGAAGGCCGGCAGGCCCCCGGAGAGGAAGCACTCCGCGCTGACCTCATATCCCGTTATTCCGCTGAGCCCCAGGGACCGAATGGTGACCACCATGGCGCCGCCTCCTCCATTGCACGGCCGAAACCGGCCGGATATCACCCGGATTCTATCACAAAAACCGCCTGGTGGAAACACTTCCCGTTAAAAATACCGGAAAAATCCCAATCGTGTCACTTTGCCCGCGGCAACGGTAAAAATTTGTGCAAAAAATAACAAAGTCGAGGTTTACAGCCGGGAGCGCAGGTGTTATAATGACGATACATGAGTAATCGGGGGAGAGAGTCCGGTTTTTCGTGTTTGGCAAGATTGCCGCCCGGGGCGGCAAATTATAGGAGGTAAGAGTTTATGGCAAGAAAGTTCAAGTCCATGGACGGCAACAACGCTGCTGCATACGTCAGCTATGCGTTTACCGAAGTGGCGGGGATCTATCCGATCACCCCGTCCTCCCCCATGGCAGACTTGGTGGACCAGTGGGCTGCCGCTGGCCAGAAGAATATTTTCGGCACCACCGTGAAGGTGTGTGAGATGCAGTCCGAGGCGGGCGCCTCCGGCACGGTGCACGGCTCTTTGGCCGCCGGTGCGATGACCACCACCTATACCGCCTCCCAGGGTCTGCTGCTGATGATCCCCAACATGTACAAGATCGCCGGCGAGCTGCTGCCCTGCGTGTTCCACGTCTCCGCCCGCACCGTCTCCACCCACGCGCTGAACATCTTCGGCGATCACTCCGACGTCATGGCCTGCCGCCAGACCGGCTTCGCCATGCTGTGCGAGAACGATCCCCAGGAGATCATGGACCTGGCTCCCGTGGCCCATCTGGCCGCCATCGAGGGCCGCGTTCCCTTCATCAACTTCTTCGACGGCTTCCGCACCTCCCACGAGGTCCAGAAGGTGGCCGTGTGGGATTACGACGATCTGAAAGAGATGTGCGACATGGACGCCGTGGACGCGTTCCGCAAGCACGCGCTGAATCCCGAGCGGCCCAATATGCGGGGCTCCCACGAAAACGGCGACATCTTCTTCCAGCACCGGGAGGCCTGCAACCCCTATTACGACGCTCTGCCCGACGTGGTGGAGAAGTACATGGGCAAGATCAACGAGAAGCTGGGCACCGACTACCAGCTGTTCAACTACTACGGCGCCCCCGACGCCGAGCGGGTCATCATCGCCATGGGCTCCATCTGCAACGTGGCCCAGGAGGTCATCGACTACATGACCGCCCAGGGCGAGAAGGTGGGCATGATCATGGTCCGGCTGTACCGTCCCTTCCGGGCGGACAAGCTGATTGCCGCCATCCCCGCCACCTGCAAGAAGATCGCCGTGCTGGACCGCACCAAGGAGCCCGGCGCCCTGGGCGAGCCGCTGTACATGGACGTGGTCACCGCCCTGGCCAACGCCGGCAGAGGCGATATCCGGGTCATCGGCGGCCGCTACGGCCTGGGCAGCAAGGACACCCCGCCCCGCAGCGTGTTCGCCGTCTATGACGAGCTGAACAAGGCGGAGATGAAGCGCCAGTTCACCATCGGCATCGTGGACGACGTGACCCACCTGAGCCTGGAGGAGAAGCCCGCTCCCCTGGTGGCCCCCGCCGGCACCATCGCCTGCAAGTTCTGGGGCCTGGGCGGCGACGGCACCGTGGGCGCCAACAAGAACTCCATCAAGATCATCGGCGACCACACCGACAAGTACGTACAGGCCTACTTCCAGTACGACTCCAAGAAGACCGGCGGCGTTACCGTCAGCCATCTGCGCTTCGGCGACAAGCCCATCAAGTCCTCTTACTACATCAACAAGGCGGACTTCGTGGCCTGCCACGTGCCCTCCTATGTGACCAAGCACTTCCCCATCGTCCGCGACGTGAAGCCCGGCGGCACCTTCCTCATCAACTGCCAGTGGAGCGGCGAGGAGCTGAACCACCATCTGGACGCCGCCTCCAAGCGCTACATCGCCGCCAACAACATCCAGGTCTACACCATCAACGCCATCGACCTGGCCAAGGAGATCGGCATGGGCAAGCGGACCAACACCATTCTCCAGTCCGCCTTCTTCGCCCTGGCCAACGTCCTGCCCGCCGCCGAGGCCATCCAGTACATGAAGGACGCCGCCACCCACTCCTACCTGAAGAAGGGCCAGGACGTGGTGGATATGAACCACAAGGCCATCGACGCCGGCGCCACCGCCTTTACGAAGTTTGACGTGCCCGCCGACTGGGCCAACGCCGCCGACGAGGCCGAGGACCGGCCGCTGGCCGGCAAGCCCGCCCTGGTGGAGCAGGTGAAGAGCATCCTGGACCCCGTGGGCAAGATGGACGGCGACAGCCTGCCCGTCTCCGCCTTCGTCAAGCATGTGGACGGCCAGTTCGAGCTGGGCGCCGCCGCCTATGAGAAGCGGGGCGTGGCCGTCACTGTGCCCACCTGGGACTCCACCAAGTGCATCCAGTGCAACAACTGCTCCTATGTCTGCCCCCACGCCACCATCCGCCCCTACGCCCTGACGGCGGAGGAGGCCAAGAACGCCCCCGCCGCCGCCAAGATCGTGGACGTGAAGGCCGGCAAGGGCAAGGGTGTCTACCAGTACACCATGGCCGTCTCCCCGCTGGACTGCATGGGCTGCGCCGTGTGCGTGGGCCAGTGCCCCGTGGGTGCCCTGACCATGGTGCCCCAGGAGCAGGAGGCCGCCCAGCAGGAGGTCTTCAACTACTGCGTGGACCAGGTCTCCGAGAAGAAGGATATGCAGGACGACACCGTGAAGGGCAGCCAGTTCAAGCAGCCCCTGCTGGAGTTCTCCGGCTCCTGCGCCGGCTGCGCCGAGACCAGCTACGCCCGTCTCGTCACCCAGCTGTTCGGCGACCGCATGTACATCTCCAACGCCACCGGCTGCTCCTCCATCTGGGGCGGTCCCGCGGCCACCTCTCCCTACTGCACCAACAAGGACGGCCACGGCCCCGCCTGGTCCAACTCCCTGTTTGAGGACAACGCCGAGCACGGCCTGGGCATGTATCTGGGCCAGCAGGCGGTGCGGGAGCGCCTGGCGGACCTGAGCCGCCAGCTGATCGCCGTGCCCCACGCCTGGACCGGTCTGAAGGACGCCGCCCAGAAGTGGCTGGACACCATGAACGACAGCGCCGCCAACGCCGAGGCCTCCAAGGCCTATGTGGCCGCCCTGGAGGAGGGCCTGATGAGCGTGGACCAGTGCCTGGCCTTTATCGCCAGCCCCGCCGCCAAGGGCGTCTTCGGCGACAAGCTGGGCGAGATGAAGGCCCACGCCGAGGCGCTGAAGGCCTCCGGCGCGGAGCACTGCGACTGCCCGGCCTGCGCCCTGGCTGCGGAAATCCTGAAGGACAAGGAGTACCTGAGCAAGAAGTCCCTGTGGATTTTCGGCGGCGACGGCTGGGCCTACGACATCGGCTTCGGCGGCGTGGACCACGTCCTGGCCTCCGGCACCGACGTGAACATCTTCGTGTTCGACACCGAGGTGTACTCCAACACCGGCGGGCAGGCCTCCAAGGCCTCCAACATCGGCCAGGTGGCCCAGTTTGCGGCCGCCGGCAAGGAGATCAAGAAGAAGTCCCTGGCGGAGATCGCCATGAGCTACGGCTACATCTATGTGGCCCAGATCGCCATGGGCGCCAACCCCGCCCAGACCCTGAAGGCCATCAAGGAGGCCGAGGCCTATCCCGGCCCCTCCCTCATCATCGGCTACTCCCCCTGCGAGATGCACAGCATCAAGGGCGGCATGATGAACTGCCAGAAGGAGATGAAGAAGGCCGTGGAGTGCGGGTACTGGAACCTGTTCCGGTTCAACCCCGCCGCCGAGGGTCCCAAGTTCACCCTGGACTCCAAGGAGCCCAAGGGCGGCTATCAGGAGTTCCTGATGAACGAGGCCCGCTACTCCCGTCTGACCCGGGAGTTCCCCGACCGCGCCAGCGAGCTCTTCCAGCGCAACGAGAAGGCCGCCATGGAGCGCTATCAGCACCTGCAGAAGCTGAAGGCCATGTACGAGGGCTGAGCCCGCTCCCAAGCAATGAAGAAAGAGGACCACGGGAACTTCCCGTGGTCCTCTTTGCCTGTTGAAACAGTGCGGCCCACGGCGCGCAGCTGCCGTGGGCCGTGGGCGCACCGCCTGCCCGCTTGCGGGCCGAAAAAGGGTTCTGTCCCGCACACGCCGCGGCGGAACGGGAGGATCGCTGTCTTCGCCGCCCCGGAGGCGAAACGCCGGGGGCGGCAGACGGCGGACCGCGGGAGAGTTCCCTGGTCCTCCTTTTCCCCGCGGGGAAAAAGTTTGTAGAAGATGACGAAAGAATTGGGAAAAAGCCGGTGGAAGTGCCGGGAAAAATGCGCTATAATCACAGCCTGAAGAAAGAGGGTGAACCTGTGGACGAGAACATTTCGGTCGGAAACGGCCGCTGCTGGAGGACCTGGGCCGCAGGACTGTGGCTGCCGCTGCTGGCCCTGGCGGTGACGCTGGCGGTGGAGCTGTTCAATCACAAGACCTTTACCGACGGACCCGGGTCTCTTCTGGGCTTTTTGACCAAGGCGCCCCTGGCCTTTGTGGTCAATGCGCTGATCGTCCTGGTGACGCTGGTGCCGGCGGTGTTTCTCCGGCGGCGGGTGTTTTACTGCACCCTGACCTCCGCCGTGTGGCTGCTGGGGGGCGGCGTCAACGGCTTCATTTTGCTCAACCGGATGACCCCCTTCACCGTGGCGGACCTGACGGTGGTGAACACCGGGCTGGACACCCTGCCCAACTACCTCTCGCCGGGGTATATCGCGCTGCTGGTTGCCGTCCTGGCGCTGGCGGCGGCGGGGCTGGCGGTGTTGCTGTGGAAGGGGCCGCGGAATGGGCGGCCGCCCCGGCAGCGGCTGTTTACTGGTATTCTGGCCCTGCTGGTGAGCCTGGGGGCCCTCTGCGGCGCCTGGGCCCTGGCCTTCCGGCTGGGGCAGTTGTCCAGCGTCTTTTCCAACCTGGCCACCGCCTATGAGGACTACGGCTTCTCCTACTGCTTTTTCCAGACCTGGCTGAACAAGGGCATCCCTCAGCCCCCGGGCTACGGCGCCGGGGCCGTCCGGGAGATCCAGACGCTGGTGGAGGAGCACTTCGTGGACCCCGGTCCCGCCCAGACGGACGTGAACGTGGTCTACGTCCAGCTGGAGTCCTTTGTGGACCCCGGGGAGATTCTGGGGCTGGAGCTGTCGGAGGACCCGGTGCCCACCTGGACCGCCCTGACGGAGCGGTACTCCTCCGGCTATCTGCGGGTGCCGGTGGTGGGGGCCGGCACCGCCAACACGGAGTGCGAGGTCCTCACGGGGATGAGCACCCGGTTCTTCGGCCCCGGGGAGTACCCCTACCAGACCCGGCTGAAGGACCGGACCGCCGAATCCGTGGCCTACAATCTGGCGGAAAACGGGTACGCCACCCACGCCATCCACAACCACCGGGCGACCTTTTACAGCCGGAACCAGGTTTACGCCAACCTGGGCTTTGAAGATTTCACCTCCCTGGAGTACATGCCCCGGGTGGAGGTGACGCCCAGGGACTGGGCCAAGGACGGCGTGCTCACCGGTCAGATTCTCAAGGCGCTGGACGTGACGCCGGACCAGCCGGACCTGGTGTACACCGTGTCCGTCCAGGGCCACGGCAAGTACCCCACCGAGCCGGTGCTGGAGGACCCGGCCGTCACTGTCACCGCCTGCCCAGACGAGGACCTGCACAGCGCCTATGAGTATTATGTGAGCCAGGTCCATGAGATGGACCAGTTTGTGGCGGAGCTGACGGCGGCGCTGGCGGACCGGCAGGAGCGGACGGTGCTGGTGCTGTACGGGGATCACCTGCCCTCCCTGGGGCTGAGGGGGGCGGACATGCGGAGCAGCACGCTGTACCACACCGAATATGTGATCTGGGACAACTTCGGCCTGGAGAAGGAGGACCAGGACCTGTCCGCCTTTCAGCTCTCCGCGGTGGTGCTGGGGCGGCTGGGCATCACCAACGGCTTTTTGAACCAATTCCACCAGTTCTGCCGGACGGAGGGCGTCTACCGCCGGGACCTGCGGCTGCTGCAATACGACGTGCTCTACGGAAGGAAGTACCTGTACAGCGGGAAGAACCCCTATCCGCCCATGGACATGGCGATGGGCATGGCCCCCATCGCCATCCGGAGCCTGAGCCACCGGGGGGACGTGTGGTATCTGGCCGGGGAGAACTTCACCCCCTACTGCCAGGTGACGCTGGACGGGGATGCGCTGCACACCGTCTACCTCTCCCCCTGGCTCCTCCAGGTGAAGGAGGACCTGAGCGGCGCGGCCCCCGGAGACCTGTCCATCCGGGTGGTGGATAAGCACCGGGAGATTCTCAGCGACACGGAGTGACGGCCCTGAAAAAACCCCACCGCCTCGAAAGAGGCGGTGGGGTTTTTGTCGGATGGGGGGATTCAGCCTGGCTGCCCGCTCCGCAGGCGGAGCTGCTCCGCCGTGACGGCGTAGCCCGCCTCTGCCCAGGGGGCCCGGGGCGGCTGCTCCGGCCACTCCGCCCCCCGGCGGCGGCAGACGGCGGCGGCCACCGCCTCCAGCATCCGGGGGTTTTTCACCAACAGGGGGCCGGTGAGCTGGGAGGCGAAGACGTTTTCCCGGTGGAAGCCCTCGGGGGTGAGGGGCCCCTCGTTGCCGCGGCCCAGAAGGAGGGTGCGCAGCAGCGGCGTCTCCACGCCGCGGATGACGGCGCAGGTGTTCAAAAAGCCCACCACCGCCTCCGGGTACAGGTCTGTGGTGCCGTAGACGTCCTCCACAAACCGCTGCTTGCCCTGCTGGGAGGTGAAGTCCGCCAGGCCGATACCCTCGTACACGGCGCCGCCGGCGTCGGTGATGGTGGCGCCCAGCAGCTCCATGGCGGTGCCGGCGAAGAGCATGGGCAGCCCCGCCGCCGCGGCGGCCTTCACCGCCTCGCCGAACCGCCGGAAGTCCGCCAGGGCGGCCTTCTGCTGCCGCTCCGTGCCGGCGCCCATGAAGAGGAAGTCGGCACCGGAGAGATCCGCCTCCCAGCCCGGAACCACGGCCTCCACGGCCACGGTGTGGCCCAGGGCCCCCAGCAGCCGCTTTAATACGGAGAGGTTGGCGTAGCTACCATAGAGGCTCATCAGATCGGGATAAAAATGAAGGAGCTTCATGTCCATGGCTCAGGCCTCCTTTTCCACGCGGGAGAGCAGCTTCTCCCGGTCGGAGAAGCAGGTCACCACGTACACGTCTTCGTCCCCCTCCGCCCGCAGCGCCTCCACCGCGGCGCCGATGTCCATCTGAAGGGACCAGACCGTCTGAGGGATGCCGGTGAAGGAGAACCGCTCCGCCAAGTCGTTGCCGTACCGGCCGGAGAGGAGGATTTTTTTCACGTGGGGGACGTTCAGCTGCTCGAAGTCGATGTCCCACAGCCAGCTGGTCTCGCTGGTGAAGTACTTCCGGCTCACCGCGTCCACGATCACCAGCACCGTGCACGCCGCCTGGGTGGAGGCGATGTAGCGCAGGTTCGTGTCGTAGGCGATGGAGTTTTCGTGCTTGCTGGTGAGGAGGATGCCGTGGTGGGCCCCCAGGCGGAAGGTCTGCATCCGGCCGTTTTTCAGCACGTAGCTGCTGATGACCCCGGCGGCGGTGTCCGCCGCCACGCCGGCGCGGCGGCAGACGGCGTAGGCCGCCAGGATGTTGTACACGTTGTAAATGCTCCGGAAGGCCAGCTGGACGGTCACGGCGCCGTCCAGGGTCAGGGTGCCGCCGTCCAGGTCCAGGGCCGTGGCGGTGTAGTCGGTGGCGGGCTTCCGGTGGCCGCACCGGGTGCAGCGGTAGGCGCCGATGTGGTTGTAGTGCACGTAGTCGTACTCCATGGGAGCGTGGCACAGGGGACAGTAGGCCCCGTCGCGGTAGACCCCGGTGGGGGCGGCGGTGGAGAGGGCGCAGCGGTCCAGGCCGAACCAGACCGCCTTCTCGTGGCCCTGGGCAAAGCAGCTGGAGAGGGGGTCGTCGGCGTTGAGGACCAGCTCCGTCTCCGGGTGAATGGCGGGGAGGATGGCATCGTACACCCACTCGGGGTGGCCGTTCCGGGTGAGCTGGTCCCGGTACAGGTTGGTGACCACCAGCTCCGTGGGGTGGAAAAAGCGGAAGGTGTGGGCGGCGTAGCGCTCGTCGGACTCAATCAGCAGTACGTCGGCCCGCACCCGGCCCCCCAGGGTGGCGTGGGTCAGTACCAGGGTGGTGACGCCCTCGATCTGGTTGGAGCCCTCCTCGTTGTAGACCACGTGCCGGCCGTCGGCCCGGAGGATGGCGGCGATCATCTCCACGGTGGAGGTCTTGCCGTTGGAACCGGTGACGGCGATGATGTGGGGCGGCATCTGAACCCGGCGCAAAATGTCCGGGCAGAGCTTCAGGGCGAATTTGCCGGGCAGGGAGCTGCCCTTGCCCACCAGCTTTCCCACGAAGCGCCCCAGCTTGCACACCAGGATGGCCAAAAACATTCTCACGGCTGCTCCATCTCCTCCTCGGGAAAATCCCGGAATTCCGCCACGGCCCGGATGGGGGCGCCGTCGGCGTTTTGAAATTTCATGGGCAGGGCGAAGAGCATGAACGCCCCGCGGCTGACCACCTTTTTCAGGCAGAGGCTCTCTAAAATCACCAGGCCGCCGCCCAGCAGCGTCTTGTGGGCGAGGAACTCCGGGTCCCGGAGCGTGTCGACGCTGAGGGCGTCGGTGCCCACGCCCTTGAGGCCGCAGGAGACCAGGTACTTGGCGGCGGCCTCGTCGGGGATGGGGTAGGTATCGTCGAAATAGGCGTCGGTGCCCCACTTTTTCTCCCAGCCGGTGTAGAGGAGGGCGAAGTCCGCGGAGCGGAGGCGGCCGTTCTGCTCCCGGAGGAAGTCGGCGGTGATGATGCTGCCGGGGGCGAAGCCGGAGACGTCTAGCACCACGGCCCGGCCGCAGAACTGGGACACCGGCAGCACCTCCAGGGAGGCGCCGTGGCGCAGCATGTGGGCGGGGGCGTCCATATGGGTGCCGGTGTGGGACACCAGGGAGAGACGGGTCTCCCGGTATCCGGCCCGGGTGAGGGTGCCGGTGGCCGTCAGGGACGGGGCCTCACAGCCGGGGTACATGGGCATCTCCGGCGTGATGGTATGCGTCAGATCGATCATCATATGGAAATGAAGTCCTTCCTTTGTCTATTTCTATGGGGGAAAGGGAAATGCCGCGCGGCGGTGCGGGTGGGCGGATGCTGCTCCGCAGGGCGCCCCTTCTATCTCTCCAGATAGATCATCAGTGCCGCGATATCCGCCGGGGAGACTCCGGAAATCCGGGACGCCTGTCCCAGATCCAGGGGCCGCACTGCCGCCAGCTTCTCCCGGGCCTCCAGCCGCAAGCCCTGGATAGACCCATAATCCAGCTCGGGGGGCAGCTTGTGAGACTCCATTTTCCGGAAGTCCTCCACCTGCTTTTGCTGGCGCTGAATGTACCCCTCGTACTTCACGCTGATCTCCACCTGCTCGCAGACCTCCGGCGGCAGCGCCGGCCGACCGGGGTCGAAGGGGGCCAGCTCGCCGTAGTGGAGCTGCGGCCGCCGCAGCAGGGCGATCAGGGGACAGCCGTCGGGGGCGTCCGCCGTGCCCTTTTCCGCCAGGAAGGCGGAGAGGGCGGGGGAGGGAGAGGCGCCGGTGTGGGTCAGGCGCCGGATTTCCCGGCGCACGGCCTCGTACTTCTCCTCCACAGCCTGGAGCCGCTGGGCCGGAACCAGGCCGATCTCAAAGCCCCGCCGGGTCAGCCGCTGGTCCGCGTTGTCCTGGCGCAGCAGCAGGCGGTACTCGCTGCGGGAGGTCATGATGCGGTAGGGCTCGCCGGTGCCCTTGGTCACCAGATCGTCGATGAGGGTGCCGATGTAACTCTCGCTGCGGGAGAGGAGGAAGTCCCCCTGGCCCCGCAGCCGCCGGACGGCGTTGACCCCCGCCACAAAGCCCTGGACCGCCGCCTCCTCGTAGCCGGAGGAGCCGTTGAACTGTCCGGCGCCGTAGAGCCCGGCCACGGCCTTGCACTCCAGGGTGGCCCGGAGGGCCAGGGGGTCAATGCAGTCGTACTCAATGGCGTAGGCCGGGCGGGTCATGACGGCGCGGCGCAGGCCCGGTACGCTGTGCAGCATGTCGATTTGGACGTCCTCCGGCAAAGAGGAGGAGAAGCCCTGGATGTACAGCTCCTCGGTCTCCAGCCCCATGGGCTCCACAAACAGCTGGTGGCGGAGCTTGTCCGGGAAGCGGACGATTTTCGTCTCGAAGGAGGGACAGTACCGGGGGCCGACCCCTTCGATGAGGCCGGAGTACATGGGGGCCCGGTGGAGGTTCTCCCGGACGATGCGCCGGGTCTCCTCCGTGGTCCAGGTGAGGTAACACACCGCCCGGTTCTCCGGCGCCGTCGGGGTGGCGTAGGAAAAGGGCACCGGCAGCGCGTCGCCGGGCTGGAGCTCCATCTCGTCAAAGTCCACGGTGCGGGCATTGACCCGGGGCGGCGTGCCGGTTTTGAACCGCCGCAGGGGCAGGCCCAGATCCCGGAGGGAGTCCGTCAGGCGGCGGGCGGCGTGCATTCCGTCGGGGCCGGAGTCCTCCACGCACTCGCCCACGATGGTGCGCCCGGAGAGATAGGTGCCGGTGGCCAGAATCACGGCCCGGACGGAGAACACCGCCCCCGTAGACAGCACCACGTGGCGCACCGCGCCGTTCTCTGTCCGAATCTCCACCACCTCGCCCTGGCGGAGGGTGAGGTGATCCTGGCGCTCCAGGGTCCGCTTCATCCGCTCCTGATATTTTCGGCGGTCCGCCTGGGCCCGGAGGCTCCACACGGCGGGGCCCTTGCCCCTGTTCAGCAGGCGGTACTGGATACAGCAGGCGTCGGCGGCCCGGGCCATCTCGCCGCCCAGGGCGTCCAGCTCCCGGACCAGGTGGCCCTTGCCGGTGCCGCCGATGGCGGGGTTGCAGGGCATGTTGCCCACGGCGTCCAGGTTGATGGTGAAGACCACGGTCTCCATCCCCAGCCGGGCGGCGGCCAGGGCGGCCTCGATGCCGGCGTGGCCCGCGCCCACCACGGCGATATCAAATTGTCCGGCAAAAAATTCCGTCATGCGATCATCCTTTGTGCAGTGTCAAAACGGCGACTTCCGGCCGGTTGAACAGCCGGAAGGTGGAGCCGGAGTTGCCCAGGCCCCGGGTGACGAAGAGGGTGGATCCGTTTTTCTCATAGAGCCCCGCGGTGTAGGAGGGGAAGAGGGTGTGGTCCGTGGACACCAGCCCGTCGGTAAAGGGCAGGCGCACCAGCCCGCCGTGGCCGTGGGCGGAGACCACCAGATCGGCCCCCAGCGGGCTGTACACCTCTGGAAAGTAGTTGTTCCGGTGGGCCAGCAGGATCCAGAAGGGGTCGCCCCAGGCGGCGTAGACCTCCGCCGCCACCTCCGCCGGGGTCTTCTGGTCGGCGTAGCCGTTGGGGTCGTCGATGCCCGCCAGCACCAAGGTGTCCCCGTTCCGCTCCAGGGCCAGGGCCCGGTTGGATAGGACCGTGACGCCGCAGGCGGACAGGAGCTCCTTCAGCTCCGGCACGTCCCCGATGGCCCACTCGTGGTTGCCGGTGACGTAGTAGGTGGGGGCAATGGCGGCCAGGTCCCCGGTCACCTGGGCGGCGTAGCCCGGCGGCACGTCGTGGAGGGAGTCCAGCAGGTCCCCCATGAGGAAAATGTACTCCGGAGACTGGGCCCGGACGGTCTCCAGCAGGGCCTCGTTCCCCTCACCGAAACGGGCGGTGTGCAGGTCCCCCAGCACCACGATCCGGCAGCCGTCGAAGCCCTCCGGCAGGGCGGAGAAGACCGGATCAAAGGACGCGACCTGGAGGGCCGTGTTGCTCCAGCGGAGGAAGGCGGCCGCCGCCAGGGCCAGGAGCAGCAGCGTCAAAGCCGCCCGCAGGGGGCGGCGCGTATGGGCGTGTTTTCTCATGACAGGGCGGCCCCCTTCGCCGCCGGGCGGAAAACGCGCCGGAAGGCGCGTAAAATCAAACCGTTGAAAATCGTAACGTATTATAACATAGGAAGTATTTACAGGGCGAGAGAAAAAATATACAAAGAGTTCGCAACTTTCCCGGGAAATTCCGCGTCTTCCGGGCGTTTTGCACACGCTCACCCCAAAATCAGCAGATTCTACAAAAAATTAACACAAACTTCATACAATACGCCAAAACGGGCCTTGCGTTTTTCGGCGCGATCTGGTATGATAAGATCAACAATCAAAGAGAGGAGGCGTGAATGAATGATGAATGCGATGTTTCGCAGCAGCGATGTGGACGATCTGATCTTCAGCGGCGATACCTGGAGCTCCAGTGAGCGGTAAGAGGCAAACAAAGACAGAACCACGCCCGGCAGGCGTGGGTTTTTCTTTTTTTGGGCACAGCGTGAGAAGCACCGGGGCAGAGCCCGTTGACGATACGTCCCGCCGTCCGGCTGAGGCCGGGCGGCTTTTTCCGGCCAAAAAGGGGAAACCGGTCGAAAAAAAGCAAAAATGCCATGGCATTTTACAAACAAATGTGGTACGCTGAAATGGGAAGAAGCACCCTTTACGGGCTGGGGCCGCTGGTGTGGGCGGACGGTCTTTGGAGGAGGGGAAGGGTATGAAACGAAGAGTGTTCCTGCCGGCGCTGCTGCTCTCGGCGCTGCTGCTGGCGGGCTGTGCGGGGCAGGCGCCCGCCGCGGATGGGACCGGAGCGGAGCGGGGCGCACCGGCGGAGACCGGATCGGTCCCCGGGCCGGAGGCTGCCCGCGGCGGAGAGCCGCTGTCCGCCGCCCAGATCGCGGCGGCGCCCCGGCCGCTGTCGGAGGAGGAGATCGTCACCGCCTACAACCGGGCGGTGACAGCCTACGGCTGGTTTGTCCTCACGCCGCTGCCGGATACGGGCGAGGTGGTGCTCCAGGACGGCGCGGCCTACCGCCGGGTGGCCTTCCGGGGGATGGAGGAGCTGGAGGATCTGCGGACCTATCTGAACGGCAGCTTCTCCCCGGAGGTGACGGAGCGGCTGCTGGCCGCCGGGGACGAGCGGCCCATGTACCGGGACATTGACGGCGCACTGTACGTGACCGGCACCGGCCGCAGCCGGGATGCCGGCAAGGGCGCCGTCCAGGTCTTGCCGGAGGAGGTGGCCCCGGGGGAGTACTCCGTCCATGTGACGGTGGAACTGCTGGACGGGGATCAGGCCACCGTCACCGGCCTGGAGTACTGGTCCTTCCCCTACGTCTTCACCGGAGACCGCTGGGTGTTCACGGATTTCCGATTGGTATACTGAGCGGCAGAGCGCCCCGGGACGGCTCGTCCCGGGGCGCTTTTTGGCCAATGGGGGAAAATGCAATAGAAATCTTGTAAGAAGATTGCAAAAAGTTTTTGGTCAAAACAGAAAACCACGTATGGTTACGCAACAAACGGGAAAATATTCCTTGAAAAACCGGCCAGCTATGCTAGAATGGAAAAAACCCATCCCATCAAACAACAATGGAGGAGTGGAGAACATGGACAACCTGTTCTGGATCGGATTTGCGGGGGCGGTGATCGCCGGCGCGTTTGCCTGGGCGCAGGCAAAGAAGGTACTGGCCTATTCCGAGGGCACCGAGAGAATGCAGAAGATCGCGGCCAGCATCCGCGCGGGGGCCAACGCCTACCTGCGCCAGCAGTACAGCACCGTGTGCAAGGTGTTTGCCGTGGTGTTTGTGATTCTGCTGGCCATCGCCTTCGGCTCCGGCGGGCGGATGCTCTCCCGGTTCACCCCGTTCGCCTTCGTCACCGGCGGCGTGTTCTCGCTGCTGGCCGGCTTCATCGGCATGAAAATCGCCACCAACGCCAACGCCCGCACGGCCCAGGCCGCCTCGGAGAGCCTGAACCGGGGACTGCGGGTGGCCTTCTCCTCCGGCTCCGTCATGGGCTTCACCGTGGTGGCCCTGGGGATGCTGGACGTCACCATGTGGTTCTTCCTCCTGCGCTGGGGCTTCGGCGTCACGGACCCCCTGGAGCTGGGCAACATCATGGTGATGAACGGCATGGGCGCCTCCTTCATGGCCCTGTTCGCCCGGGTGGGCGGCGGCATCTACACCAAGGCCGCCGACGTGGGCGCGGACCTGGTGGGCAAGGTGGAGGCCGGCATCCCGGAGGACGACCCCCGGAACCCCGCCACCATCGCCGACAACGTAGGTGACAACGTGGGCGACGTGGCCGGCATGGGCGCGGACCTGTACGAGTCCTATGTGGGCTCCATCCTGGCCACCTTCGCCCTGGGCGCCGCCGGCGGTTACGGCTTTGCCGGCATGCTGCTGCCCCTCTCCCTGGCGGCGGTGGGCATCGTCTGCTCCCTCGTCGGCTCCTTCTTCGTCCGCACCAAGGAGGATGCGGACCAGATGTCCCTGCTGCGCTCCCTGCGCACCGGGACGTACCTGGCGGCCATTCTCTCCGCCCTGGCCGCCGCGCCGCTGACCTACTTCACCGTGGGCAACTGGGGGGTGTACGTGGCCATTCTCTGCGGTCTTGCGGGGGGCTGCGCCATCGGCTACTTCACGGAGTACTACACCTCCGACAGCTACCGTCCCACCCAGGAGCTGGCGGCGGCCTCTGAGACCGGCTCCGCCACCATCATCATCGGCGGCATCTCCCTGGGCCTCAAATCCACCATGGCCTCCATCCTCATCGTGGCGGCGGCCACCCTCATCAGCTTCTTCGCCAGCGGCGGCGCCGCCTCCTTCAACGCCGGGCTCTACGGCATCGGCATCACCGCCGTGGGCATGCTGTCCACCCTGGGCATCACCCTGGCCACGGACGCCTACGGCCCCGTGGCGGACAACGCCGGCGGCATCGCGGAGATGAGCGGCCTGCCGGAGGAGGTCCGCCAGCGGACCGACGCCCTGGACTCCCTGGGCAACACCACCGCCGCCACCGGCAAGGGCTTCGCCATCGGCTCTGCCTCCCTCACCGCCCTGGCCCTGCTGGTGAGCTATGTGAACATCGTCCAGACCGGCACGGAGGAGGTGCTGGACCTGTCGCTGACCAACCCGCTGATTCTGGTGGGGTTGTTCCTGGGCGCCATGCTGACCTTCATCTTCTCCGCCTTCACCATGAGCGCCGTGCAGCGGGCGGCCCAGGACATCGTGGTGGAGGTCCGCCGCCAGTTCCGGGAGATCGCCGGCATCATGGACTACCAGACGGACCCAGAGTACGCCACCTGCGTGGCCCTGTGCACCAAGGGCGCCTTGCGGGAGATGGTGGCCCCGGCCCTGCTGGCCATCGTGGTGCCCATCCTCACCGGCTTCCTGCTGGGGCCGGTGGGCGTGGTGGGTCTGCTGGGCGGCGTGTCCGTCACCGGCTTTGCCATGGCGGTGTTCATGTCCAACGCCGGCGGCGCCTGGGACAACGCCAAGAAGTATATCGAGGGCGGCCACCACGGCGGCAAGGGCTCTCCCCAGCACAAGGCGGCCGTGGTGGGCGACACCGTGGGCGACCCCTTCAAGGACACCTCCGGCCCCTCGCTGAACATTCTCATCAAGCTGTGCTCCACCGTGTCCATCGTGTTCTCCGGATTGATTCTCACCTTCAATCTGATGAACCTGCTGTAAGATGCGGTTTTGCCAAGCCGCCCGCCCCGGAGGGGCGGGCGGCTTGTGCCGTTGCCGGGACCGTGATACGATCGAGAAAACAGGGGAGGGATCGCCGTGATGGAATTGGTATTTGACGAGAGCGCCGCAGGAAGCCTGCGACAGGCCAAAAGCCACCGCCCCGGGGACCGGGAGACGGTGGGCTGGAGCCCGGTCCTCCGGCCGGCGGAGGAAGGGGCGCCTCCGCTGAAGGCGCCCGCCCCTCGGTGGGAGGAGCGGGTCTGGCTCGGCCCGGATTTGGGCGGCGGCCCGGGTGAGGTGGTGTGCCTGTCCCTGGGGTTGTCCATGGGCCGCCTCTCCGGTATGGAGGACCCGTTGCTGTCGGAGCGGCGGGCGGTTCTGGAGGGGCTGTGGAGCGCCTTCCGGTCGGAGGCGGACTTCGGGGAGGACTGGCAGCGGCGGCTGGCGGAGCTGGAGCGGTTGAAGGCGGCGATCCGGGCGGGAGAGGCCGTCCGGATGTGGTATGCCCCCTGGTGCCCGGAGGACCGCTGCGGCGTGGCCTTTGCCTGCCGCCTGCTGGAGGGCGCGGATGTCCCTGTCAGCCAGGTCTGCCTGCCCCGGGAGCGGGTGCGGGGGGACGGCGCCGCCTGCGTCTACCGGGGACTGGGTGAGGTGGCGCCGGAGGCCCTGGCGCCCCTCTCGGCGGGGGAGGCGGTGCTGGCGCCGTCCCAGCGTCTGGCCCGGGCCATAGAGTGGCGCCGCCTGGCGGAGGAGAACGCCCCTCTGCGGGCGGTGGTCAACGGGGAGCTGGTGAGCGTACCGGCAGATTTTTACGATTTCGCCCTGCTGGCGGCCCTGCCTGCGGGGGAGACGGTGCCAATCGGCCCACTTCTGGGCCGGGTGCTCGGCGGCCTGCCCGGGGTGGGGGACGGGTGGCTCTATCTGCGGCTTCTGGCCCTGCGGGACGCCGGTGTGCTGCGGTGCACGCCGCCGGTGCGCCGGGACCGGCCCTATTCCGCCGCGGTGGGGCGGGCATGACGGAGCGGCCATTGTTGCCGCAGGAAAAACGGGCAAAAATTAACGGCTGGAAATTCGCCGGAACCGTCTCCCGTCGCTTGACAAGGTAATCGTTTACCGATATAATTAACACGGAAAACCTGCGGAAGCCGGGAAAAACGGCGCTCCGAACAATACATGTAAGGAAAGGAATGCACGAACATGATCTACTCTACCGAAGTGCAGAATATGTGCCCTGTGGCCAAGGGCGCGTACCATGGTCCGGCGCCCATCCCCGAGGAGGGCAAATGGGTCCAGGCCAAGGAAATCAAGGACATCTCCGGCCTGACCCACGGCGTGGGCTGGTGCGCCCCCCAGCAGGGCGCCTGCAAGCTGACGCTGAACGTGAAGGACGGCATCATCGAGGAGGCGCTGGTGGAGACGCTGGGCTGCTCCGGCATGACCCACTCCGCCGCCATGGCCAGCGAGATCCTCATCGGCAAGACGCTGCTGGAGGCGCTGAACACCGACCTGGTGTGCGACGCCATCAACACCGCCATGCGGGAGCTGTTTTTACAGATCGTCTATGGCCGCACCCAGACCGCCTTCTCCGAGGGGGGGCTGCCTGTGGGCGCCTCTCTGGAGGACTTGGGCAAGGGCCTGCGGAGCCAGGTGGGCACCATGTTCGCCACCAAGGCCAAGGGCCCCCGCTACCTGGAGATGGCCGAGGGCTACGTGACCCGGGTGGCGCTGAACGGCAGCGACGAGATCGTTGGATACGAGTTTATCAACCTGGGCAAGATGATGGACAGCATCAAAAAGGGCGTGGACGCCAACGAGGCCATGGAGAAGGCCAAGGGGCACTACGGCCAGTTTGAAAATGCCGCCAAGTACATCGACCCCCGCCACGAGTGAGAAAGGAAGGAGTTGAGAATCATGGCTCTGTTTGAAAGCTACGAGAGACGGATCGACAAAATTCAGTCCGTCCTGTCCCAATATGGAATTTCCAGCGTGGAGGAATGCCGGGAGCTCTGCACCGCCGCCGGCTTCGACCCCTATGAGATTGTCAAGGGCATTCAGCCCATCTGCTTTGAAAACGCCTGCTGGGCCTACTGCGTGGGCGCCGCCATCGCCCTGAAGAAGGGCGTGCAGACCGCCGCCGAGGCCGCCGAGTGCATCGGCGAGGGGCTGCAGGCCTTCTGCATCCCCGGGTCTGTTGCCGAGGACCGGAAGGTGGGCCTGGGTCACGGCAACCTGGGCGCTATGCTGCTGCGGGACGAGACCAAGTGCTTCGCCTTCCTGGCGGGACACGAGTCCTTCGCCGCCGCCGAGGGCGCCATCGGCATCGTCCGCAACGCCAACAAGGCCCGGCGGGAGCCCCTGCGGGTCATCCTCAACGGCCTGGGCAAGGACGCCGCCCAGATCATCTCCCGCATCAACGGCTTCACCTACGTGCAGACCCAGTTTGACTACTATACCGGCGAGCTGCGCGTGGTTCAGGAGATCCGCTACTCCGAGGGCGAGCGGGCGAACGTCCGCTGCTACGGCGCCGACGACGTCCGGGAGGGCGTGGCCATCATGCACAAGGAGGGGGTGGACGTGTCCATCACCGGCAACTCCACCAACCCCACCCGGTTCCAGCATCCGGTGGCCGGCACCTATAAGAAGGAGTGCATCGAGCAGGGGAAGAGGTACTTCTCCGTGGCCTCCGGCGGCGGCACCGGCCGCACCCTGCACCCCGACAACATGGCCGCCGGCCCCGCCAGCTACGGCATGACCGACACCATGGGCCGGATGCACTCCGACGCCCAGTTTGCCGGGTCCTCCTCCGTCCCCGCCCACGTGGAGATGATGGGCTTCCTGGGCATGGGCAACAACCCCATGGTGGGCGCCACCGTGGCGGTGGCCGTCGCCGTGGCCGAGAGCAAGAAGTAAGTCCCCGCCGGGAGACGGCCGGCGTACGCCGAACCGGCGGCAGACAGCGCAGCACCCCCCTGATGCAAGGTCCTCCTCTGCATCAGGGGGGTGTTTTGCGCGGCGGGAGGCCGGTCAGTCGAAGTCCTGCTCGTCGGGGGTCCGGTACTGCTTGCGGTACTCGCCGGGGGTGAGGCCCACCACCTTTTTGAACACACGGTTGAAGTTTTGGATGGTGTTGAAGCCCGTTTTGAAGCCGATCTCCTTGATCATGATGCGGGTGCGGATCAGCAGGTCCTTTGCGATCTGGATGCGGTAGATGTTCAGATAGGTGATGAGATTCTCCCCCGTGCACTCGGCGAAGATGCTGCTGAGGTACGTTTCGCTGATGCCGATGGCGTCTGCGATCTGGCGGATGGAGAGGCTGCTGTCGCTGTAATTTTGCTGCATGTACTCCTTGGCCTGGAGAGACAGCCGCAGCTGCCGGTTTTTCAGCCCCTTCTGGATGGTGTCCAGCAGGCCGGAGGTCTGCTCCGTCATGAAGCGGTAGATGTCGCCGGGGTCCGACAGGCCGTCCAGCTGGCGGAAGGTGGCGCCGCTGCCCGCGCCGCTTTTGGGGACGAGGGCCGCGGGCATGTTCAGCGTCCGCTCCACCAGAAGGTCCAGGATGCGGACGCAGGTCTGCCGGATGAAGGGCAGCTCCCGGGAGGGGACGCACACCTCCTTCAGCATCTGGGTCAGCAGGGTCTGGGCCAGCACAAAGTCGTGCCGGGAGAGATAGGCGTCGAACCGCTCCGCCTGGGAGGCGAAGTAGGCGGCCTGGCTGTCGCCGTCCTCCTCGCCCGCGGGCTCCCCGTGGCCCTCCGGGCCGCCCTCGGCTGCGTAGTAGAGGGTCTTCCGGAGGGTCTCCTTGGCCTCGTGATAGGAGAGGCTGAGATCGCTCAATGTCTGGCAGATCTCCCCGCAGGAGAGGAGAATCCCCTCGCTGACGGTGCGCAATTGCTGCTGGGCCTCGGAGAGAAACTGCTTTTTGATCTGGTTCATCTTGGCGGCGGAGAAGTTCGGGGCGTATTGCAGCACGAAGATGTTCCGGTCGCTGTCCGGCCGCAGGAAGTACAGGGTGCCCCACTCCGGCCGGATGGTCTGCAGCAACACCGCCTGCACCTGCCGGAAGAAAATGTAGTTCACCAAATTTCCGCTCTCCAGCGTGTGGAGGGATTTCATGATGAAGCACTGGTAGGCGCCTTGGGAGACCAGCGCGCTCTGCATGGCGTGGAGCTGCTGGTCCAGCGCGGCGCCCTGGGGGGCCCGGCCCGCGATCAGATCCAGCAGCAGATTGGATTCCAGCTCCGGCCGCGCCTGTAAGATGAAGTCCCGGGCGGCCCGCTGGTCGTTTTGCATCTGCTGGTAGGTGAGGGTCAGCATCTCCACCTCGCTGCGCCCTGCCCGGTCCGCCGGCGCGCTGGCCCGGGAGGGCAGGCGGTCCCGGGTGACCGACAGCAGGAGCTGGTTGATGGGCTTGTAGAACTGCTGGGCGATCAGCAGGGAGCAGACGAAGCCCACCGCCAGCAGAATCAGCAGGAAGGGCAGGATGCTCTTGAAATAGGTGCCCACGGAGAAGCGCATGGCCTGGGGGAAGGAGAGGAGATAGCTCCACTGGGAGTAGCCGGAGCGCAGGCGCACCGTCCCCAGGCCGCTGCCCTCCGCGCCGCTGCGGTAGAGGCGGGCGCCCTGGGCGGTTTGGATCTCCACCGCGTAGGGCGTGTCGGCGATGGTCTCCCCCAGCCGGGAGAACAGCTGCTCCGCGTTCACCTGGGCAATCAGAATTCCCAGAAACTGGCCGTTGCCGGAGATGAAGCCGTGGGTCAGGAAGATGGCGTCTTGGTAGACCACCAGCCCGGAGCGCTGGCGGTTTTTGACGTCGCTGAGCAGCGTCCAGTTGTCCTCGTCCAGACAGTAGGCCAGCACATCCGCGTAGTAGGAGTCCGCTTTGTTGGGAAGGGTGTAGCGGGAGGTCAGCAGGCCCTGGTTGGTGGTCTCGTAGAGGCAGATGTAATCCAGGTAGGCGGAGCTGTCCACGGTGGAGCGCAGCAGGGACATGATCTCAAAATTCCGGGTCACGTCGCTGAGGGTGGGGACCACGATGGCGTTCACCACATTGTCGTTTCGGGACAGGGTGATCACCGATTCGCTGAGGAAGTAGATGGAGTTGTCCAGCTTTTCCGAGACCTGCGACAGGTAGGAGTTCAGGGTCAGCTCCTGGGTCTTTGAAAAGTTCTGAAAGTACATGCGGTAGATGTAGGCGGAGAAGATGCCGATGAACAGCATGGCGAAGAGAATCAGCAAAAAGTAGAACAGGAAAAAGACGCTTTTGAGCTTGAACTGCCTGATCGTATGGATTGTGTCCAAATACCACCGCTTCATAGGGCTGCCTCCGTCTATCTGTCCCGCGTGGCGCGGATGAAAATCATAGGCGTATGTCGAAATTGCGTTCTTCATTATAGCATAGGCTGGTTGCTTTTACAAATTCACAACGGCGGCGGTTTTCCGCTGCCGTTGTGGGTTTTTGCCCACCCTCCGGCGGAGCGGAGTGAACAAATCTTTCAATCGGGACTGAAAAATATTTTCTGAAAGGGGCCGCGCCGGTCGAAAAACGTAAAAAATGCGCAGAATCGAAGAATTAGACTCTTTGCAAAATCTAAACACGACACTATGCTAAAAGCACAATCCGAAAAACAAAAACGCGCAGATGGTTGTACAGTTTTACAACGGCGCACAGGCAAGACGGGGATTCCGGCCCGGAATCCGATGGAAAACGACGGAGATAAAGGAGGCTGCCGCCATGGCGGATGATGTGATTGGCTGGGGAATGATCGGCTGCGGGGATGTCACGGAGGAGAAAAACGGCCCGGGGCTCTACCAGGCGGCCCACTCCCGCCTGGTGGGGGTGACCAACCGGACCCGCTCCCGGGCGGAGGACTGGGTGCGGCGCCACGGGGCGGGCAGCGTGTACGAGAGCGTGGAGGCGCTGCTGCGGGAGCCCCGGATCGACATTGTCTATGTGGCCACCACGCCGGACACCCACAGGCAGTACGCCATCGCCTGCGCGGAGGCGGGCAAGCACTGCTATCTGGAAAAGCCGGTGGCATTGTCCTATGAGGAGGCGGAGGACATCCGGAGGGCCTTTGAGGCCAGCGGCACGCGGATTTTTGTGGCCCATTACCGCCGGGGCATGAGCCGCTACAAGGAGCTGCGGCGGCTGCTGGCGGAGGGGGCCGTCGGCAAGGTACGGGGAATGCAGATCCTCCGCACCCAGGTGCAGACGCCGGAGGAGCGCCTCCCGGAGGCGGAGAAGCCCTGGCGGGTGCGCAGCGGGGTGTCCGGCGGCAGCCACTTCTTTGAAGGGGACATCCACATGCTGGACCTGGCGGACTACCTGGTGGGGCCGGCCAAGACGTTTCAGCTCCAGGTCTCCAACGAGACCGGGTATTACCGGGGGGAGGACGTGGTCTCCCTCTCCATGCTGACGGAGACGGGGGTCATGGTCTCGGGCCTCTGGTGCTATGCCGCCTGGGAGGCGCTGGACCGGGTGGTGATTTTCGGCGACGGCGGCACGGTCCAGTTTTCGTACGGGAAGAACACGGACCCCATCACCCTGGAGACGGCGGCGGGCGTCCGGCGGATCACCCCCTTTGTTCACCCCAACGTGGGCACCGAGCAGATTCAGGACATCGTGGACGAGCTGCGGGGCTGCGGCGCCTGCACCAGCACCCTGGCCGCCGCCATGCGCTCTTTGAAAATCACCGACGCCGCCGAAAAGCAGTGGGCCGCCTGCCGGCAGGCCCGGCGCTCCGGCGGGGCCGATCCAAAGGAAAAGGAGTGAGCGAGGGATGAACCAGAGAGTACAGCGCCTGCGGAGCAAAAATTTGGCCCAGACCCCGGAGATTTGCAGCCAGCGGGCGGCTATTGTGACGGAGGCCTACGAGGCATTTCGGGACCTCCCGGCGCCGCTGCTGCGGGCCAGGACCCTGGAAAAGCTTCTGGCGGAGATGTCCATCTGGATTGCGGAGGACGAGCTGATTGTGGGCAACCAGGCCGCCATGGCCAAGGGCACGCCCATCTTCCCGGAGTTTTCCGTGGACTGGATCCTCCGCGAATTGGACGAATTTGAGCAGCGCCCCTCCAACCGCTACCGCCTGTCGGAGGAGAACAAGGCAGTGCTGCGGGAGCTCCTGCCCAAGTGGGCGGGGAGAACGGTGAAGGACCGGGCGCTGAGCGTCATTCCCCAGGAGGCAAAGGAGGCCATGGCCTGCCAGGCGTTCTTGCTCTCCCCCCTCTCCTGCGGGCTGGGGCACATCAGCGTCAGCTATGAGACTCTCATCGACCGGGGGCTGGACGCCATCATCGACGAGCTGGAGGAGCGGAGGGCCCACTGCCTGCCGCAGAACGCGGCGGATCTGGAGCGGAGCGTCTTTTACGACGCCTGCCTGGTGGTCTGCCGGGCGATGATCGCCTTTGCCGGGCGCTTTGCGGCGCTGGCGGAGGAGCAGGCCCGGCAGGCGGCGCCGGAGAGACAGGCGGAGCTGCTGGAAATCGCCCGGGTCTGCCGGAAGGTGCCGGCCAGGCGGGCGGAGACGTTTCAGGAGGCGCTGCAGAGCTTCTGGTTTCTGCACCTCTGCCTGCAATTGGAGTCCAACGGGCACAGCATGTCCCCCGGGCGGTTCGACCAGTACACCCTGCGCTGCTATCAGTACGACCTGACCCACGGCGGCTCCGAGGCCCGTGCGGAGGAGCTGCTGGGATGCCTGTGGATCAAATTTGCGGAGATCAGCAAGCTGCGCGACTACACCGGCTCCCTGGCCTTCGGCGGCTATCCCATGTTTCAGAATCTGATTGTGGGCGGCGTGGACGCCCAGGGGCGGGACGCGGCCAACCCCGTCTCCCTGCTTTGCTGCAAAGTCACGGCGGAGCTGAAGCTGGCCCAGCCGTCCCTGTCCGTCCGGTGGCACAAAAACGGGTCGGAGGCCCTGAAGCGGGCGGCGGCGGAGGTGGCCCGGTCGGGCATCGGGATGCCGGCGTACTTCAACGACGAGGCCATCATCCCCATCCTGCGGAACATCGGCTGCTCGCTGGAGGAGGCCCGGGACTACTGTGAGGTGGGCTGCGTGGAGCCTCACGTGGCCGGGAAAATGGAGGGGATGTACTCCACCGGCTTCACCAACCTGTGCAAAATCCTGGAGTTGACGATTTTCAACGGGGAGGACCCCGTCAGCGGCAAACGGATCGGCATTCCCACGGGGGAGGCGTTCGAGGACTTTCACGACTTCTACAACGCCTACCGGCGGCAGCAGCGCCACTTCATGGACCTGCACGCACTGTGCGTGAACGCCGTGGAGTACGCCCACAGCGCCATGTGCCCCACGCCGCTGGTGTCCTGCTTTGTGGAGGACTGCATCGAGCGGGGAAAGGACATCCGCCACGGCGGCGCCCACTACAACTACACCTCCCCCAACGCCGTGGGCCTGGCCAATCTGGGGGACTCCATGCTGGTCATCCAGCGCAAGGTCTTCCAGGAGCGGAAGTACTCCATGGACGAGCTGCGGACCATGCTGCGCTGCAACTTTGCGGGGTATGAGACCGTGCGGCAGGAGTTATTGCACGACGTGCCCAAGTACGGCAACGACAACGACGAGGCGGACGCCATGGCCCGGCGGTGCGGGGAGGACTACTGCCGGGATTTTAAGCAGTACACCGGCTACCGCGGCGCCTCCTTCCAGCCGGGCCTACAGAGCATCTCCGCCCACGCGCTGTTTGTGGGCAGCCTGGGGGCCACCCCAGACGGCCGCACAAAGGAGATGCTGGTCTCCGACGGCGGCGTGTCCCCGGCCCAGGGACGCGACCTCTGCGGACCCACGGCGGAGATGCTGTCCGTGGCGAAGCTGAACCACTTTGAGGCCACCAACGGGGCGCTGCTCAACGTCAAATTCCACCCCACGGCGGTGCGGGGAGAGGCGGGGCTGGAAAACCTGTGCGCCCTGACCGACGCCTTCTTCACGCTGGGGGCCCAGCACGTCCAGTACAACGTGGTGGACAGCGAGGTGCTGCGGGACGCCCAGAAGCACCCGGAGAAGTACGGGGACCTGGTGGTGCGGGTGGCGGGATTCAGCGTGCTTTTCACCGCGCTGGACGTGGTGCTGCAAAACGACATCATCGAGAGGACCCAGCACACCTGCTGCTGAGGACAAGGTGCGGACATGGAAGGCATCATCTTTGACATCCAGCGCTTTTCCGTACACGACGGCCGGGGAATCCGGACCAACGTGTTCTTTAAGGGCTGCCCCCTCCATTGCGAGTGGTGCAGCAACCCGGAGTCCCAGAGCCCGTATCCCCAGCCGATGTACGACGAGAAGAAGTGCCTGCACTGCGGGCGCTGCGCCGCCGCCTGCCCGGAGGGGGCCGTCTTCCTGGAGCCGGCCTACCGCATCGACAGCGCCCGCTGCGCCCGCTGCCAGACCCGGGCCTGCGCCGCGGCGTGCTGCTCCACGGCGCTGACCATGGCGGGAAGGGCGTACTCCGCCGAGGAGATTGTCCGCCTCGTCCAGCGGGACGCCGTGTTTTTCAGCCGCTCCGGCGGCGGCATCACCATCTCCGGCGGCGAGGCGGTGATGCAGGGCGAATTTTTGGTGGAGCTGCTGCGCCGGTGCAAGGAGACGGGCATTGACACTGCGCTGGAGACGTGCAGCGCCTGCGGCTGGGAGAGCATCCGGCGCACGCTGCCCTATGTGGACACCTATTTGTGCGACGTCAAGCACACCGACCCGGAGAAGCTGCGGGCGGAGACGGGGGGCGACGCCCAGGTGCTGCTGGGCAACATCCGGCGCCTGGCGGAGAGCGGCGGGACGATCGTCGCCCGGGTCCCCATGATTCCGGGCTTCAATACGGACCGGGAAGAGGTCCTGGAGATCGGGCGGTTTCTCGCATCCTGCGGCATTCGGCGGGTGGAGGTTCTGAACTTCCACAAGCTGGGCGTTCCCAAGTACGCCAAGTGCTTCCTGGGCCGGACGCCCCGGGAGCGGATGCCCCTGACGGAGGAGGAACTGGCGGAGCGGGTGGCGCTGCTGCGGGGCCTGTCCCTGGACGCCGCCGTTGGATGACGGACAACTTTGTGTGAATTGGGCCGTGGAAGGCCTGATCAATAAAAAATGGAGGAATCAACATGAAAAAACTGGTCTCTTTGCTGCTGGCTTTGGGGATGGCGCTCAGCCTGGCGTCCTGCGGAAAATCCGGCGGCGGCCCCTCGGCCCCCGCAGACTCCGGCAACGCGGGCACTTCCGAACCGAGCGGTGAGCAGATTGTGCTGAAATTTGCCTGCGACGACACGACCACCTCCTCTTACTACATCGCGCTGGAGGAGTTCAAGAAAGAGGTGGAGGAGAAGTCCGGCGGTTCGATTGCCGTGGAGCTGTACGGTGACGCGGCGCTGGGCAACGCCACGGACACCATCGAGGGCATGCAGTTGGGGACGATTGAGTGCGTGTTCGCCTCCACCGCCGCCGTCTCCGCGTTTGTGCCGGAGTTCTACTATGTGGACGCCCCCTTCATCTTCCGGGATGCGGACCACGCCCACGCCGTGGTGGACGGGGAGATCGGCGACACGATTGCCCAGGCCTGCCTGGACCAGCAGGGCATCCGGGTGCTGGGCTGGTACGACACGGGCTTCCGCAACATCTACACCACGAAGGAAATCCGGTCCATCGACGATCTCAAGGGCCTGAAGATCCGCACCATGCAATCCGACCTGCACACCGCCACCTTTGAGGCCCTGGGCTGCCTGCCCACCCCCATGTCCTCCTCCGAGGTCTACACGGCGCTGTCCCAGAAGACCATTGACGCCGCCGAGAACTGCTACTCCTACGTGGTCAACCAGTCCATGTACGAGGTCTGCCCCTACATCATCAACACTGGCCACTTCTTCGCCTTCTGCGTCATCATGATCTCCGACAGCGTGTACCAGTCCATGACGCCGGAGCAGCAGGCGGTGGTGACCACCGCGGCGGAGAACAGCGTGGTGTTCCAGAGAGAGCTGATGGAGCAGCAGAACACCGATGCGGTTGCAACGCTGGAGGGCAAGGGCGTGGAGTTCATCGACCTGGACCGCGACGCCCTGCGGGAGGCCGTTCAGAACGTGTACAGCAGCTATGGCGACAAGCTGGATCCGGCCATCATGCAGTCCATCGAGGATACACAGGCGTAAAACGTGCGGCAGGGTGCCCGCCCCGCGGCGGGTACCCTGCGGTGCCGGGATAGGAGCTTTGCCAATGAAAAAAATCATGAAATTCTTGTCGGACTTTGAGTCGATGATCTGCGTCATCTGCTTCATCGTCATGGCCTGCGGGTGCTTTTTCCAGGTGCTCAACCGCAACATCTTCAAGATTCCCCTGAGCTGGACGGAGGAGCTCTCCCGCTTTGCCATGATCTGGATGGCGCTGCTGGGCTCGGAGATCGGCCTGCGGATGGGCAAGCAGATGAGCGTGGACGCCGTGGTGGCCCACCTGCCGTTTCTGCCCAAAAAGATCGTGGAGTGCTTCGGCTGCCTCATCAGCGCCGCGTTTGCCGGCGTCTCCGGCTACTATGCCATTCAGTTTGTCATCACCACGTACCAAAACGGGCAGCTCTCCAGCGCCATGAACTGGCCCATGTGGGCGGTCTACCTGATCCTGCCGGTGAGCCTGATCCTGATGGCTGCCTTTGAGGTGTGGGACTTTGGCCGCACGCTGCTGCGCAGGCGGGAGGACCCGCCCCGGCAGGAGACGACGGAAGAGGGAGGCGGTCTGTAAATGTCGACAGGAACGCTTGCGCTGCTGCTGTTCGGCCTGTTTGCCCTGCTGATGGTGATGAAGGTGCCGGTCTCCTACTGCCTGGGCATTGCCAGCACCGTCTGCCTGCTTGTGCTGGGCTATCCGCTGACGGTGGTCAGCCAGAAAATTTTCAACGCGCTAAACTCGTTTTCCATCATGGCGATTCCGCTTTTTATCCTGGGCGGAAACATCATGTCCGAGGGCGGCATCTCCAAACGGCTCATTGAATTCTGCGAGTCCCTGGTGGGCAATATCCGGGGCGGGTTGGCCTTTGTGGTCATTCTGGCCTGTGCGTTCTTCGCCGCGCTGTCCGGCTCCGGCCCCGCCACCGTGGTGGCCATCGGCAGCATGATGTATCCTGAGATGGTGAAGCGGGGCTATCCCAAGTACCAGGTGGCCGGACTGGTGTCGGTGGCCGGGGGCCTGGGGCCCATTATCCCGCCCAGCATCATCATGGTGGTCTACTGCACGATCACCCAGACCAACATCGCCAGCCTGTTCTCCGCCGGCTTTGTGGTGGGCGCCCTGCTGATTCTCGCCATGTGCCTGATCTCCGGGTTCATGTCCAAGAAGCACAACTGGCCCATCAGCGGGGACACCTTCTCCGTCCAAAAGGTGTGGCGGTCCTTCCGCCACTCCATCCTGGCGCTGATGATGCCGGTCATCGTCCTGGGCGGCATCTACTCCGGACTGTTCACCGCCACGGAGGCCGGCGCGGTTTCCGTGTTCTACTCCCTGGGGGTGGCCGTGTTCGTGTACCGGACGCTGACGTGGCGGGATCTGCTGAAGATCTTCAAGACCTCTGCGGTCTCCTGCTCCGTCATCCTCTTCATCATGGGGACCTCCACCGTGTTCTCCTGGCTGTTTACGGTCAGCGGCATTTCCGGCTGGATCGTCTCCACGGTGCAGGAGGCGGGCCTCGGGTACTACCCCGTGCTGCTGATCATCACCGTTGTGCTGCTGATCTTCGGCTTCTTCCTGGAGGGCATCGCCACGGTGACCATGCTGATTCCGCTGTTTTTGCCGATTGCCACCGCCGTGGGCATCGACGCGCTGCACCTGGGCATGATCGTGACCATGACCAACGTCATGGGCTGCATGACGCCGCCGGTGGCGAACAACATCTTTGCCTGCAGCACCTTCACCGGCCTGCCCATGGGGGAGATCAGCAAGGGCGAACTGCCCTACCTGGGCTGCTTCTTCGTGGTTTTGATGGTGGTGGTGTTCTGCCCCACGCTGGTGACGATGTTCGCCTGACGGGGAGGGAGGCTCGGACCGGCGGATTGCGCCCGCCGCCGCGAGGGCCCCTCCCCCTGAAAAAACCGCTGCTTGCGGGCGCCTGGAGAAAGGAATGGAATCTATGAAACTGGCAGTTGCTTCGGATTTTGCGGGCTTCTCCCTCAAAGAGGCGGTCAAGGCGCATCTGGTGGAGAGGGGCCATGAGGTGGTGGACCTGGGACAGCAGACGGCGGACCAGGAGATGGTCTACGTGGACGCGGCGGCCAACCTGGCCAGAGCCGTGCAGAGCGGGGCCTGCGAGCGGGGCATCGTGATGTGCGGCACCGGCGGCGGCGTCAGCATCCTGGCCAACAAATTCAAGGGGATTTACTGCGTGGCCTGCGAGAGCCTCTTCACGGCGCCCAAATCGGCGGTTTTGAATCACGCCAACGTGCTGGCCATGGGCGGCCGGGCCATTGGGCCGGCAAACGCCTGCGAGATGGTGGACGCGTGGCTGGACGCCAGCTTCTGCGGCGGGTTTGCGCCGGAGCGGGCATGCTTTGTGGGCGGCCTCTTTGAGCGCCTCCAGGCGATTGAGGCGGAAAACCTGAAGTGAGCCGCCCCGGCGGCGCCGGGGATAAAAAAGACGAGGGAGAACGCCCGCCGGGCGTTCTCCCTCGCTGTTTGATGTAAGTACTCAGTCCTCGCACAGGCCGGCGGTGATGATGGCCATGGAGTAGACCTCCTGGGCGTTGCAGCCCCGGGAGAGGTCGTTGATGGGGGCGTTCAGGCCCTGCAGGATGGGGCCGTAGGCGTCAAACGCGCCCATGCGCTGGCAGATCTTATAGCCGATGTTGCCGGCGTTGATGTCGGGGAAGATGAAGGTGTTGGCGTGGCCGGCCACGGCGGAGTCGGGGCACTTGGTGTGGGCCACGGTGGGGGAGACGGCGGCGTCGAACTGCAGCTCGCCCTCCATCACCAGGTCGGGGGCGGCGGCGCGGGCCTTCTCGAAGGCGCTGCGCATCTTGTCCACGTCCTCGCCCTTGCCGGAGCCCAGGGTGGAGTAGCTCAGGAAGGCGATCTTCGGGTCGATGCCGAAGAGCTTGGCGGTGGCGGCGGTCTCCAGGGCGATCTCCACCAGCTCATCGTCGGTGGGCTTGATGTTGATGGCGCAGTCGCCCATGGCCAGCACCTCCCGGTCGCCGGTGGCGGAGGGACGGACCAGAATGAAGCAGGAGGAGACGATCTTGCTGCCCGGCTTGGTCTTGATGATCTGCAGGGCGGGGCGGACGGTGTCGGCGGTGGAGTAGGTGGCGCCGCCCAGCAGGGCGTCGGCGTAGCCCATCTTCACCAGCATGGTGCCGAAGTAGTTGCCCTGCTTCAGGGCGGCGCGGCACTGCTCCGGGGTCATCTTGCCCTTGCGCAGGGCCACCATGGTGTCCACCATGGCGTCCATGCCCTCAAAGTTCTCGGGGTCGATGATCTCGGCGCCGCGGATGTTGAAGCCGATCTCCTCGGCGATCCGCTGCACCTCCTCCGCGTTGCCCACCAGAACCGGGGTCAGGAAGGTTCCGGACAGCAGGCGGGCGGAGGCCTCCAGGATGCGGGGATCGGTGCCCTCGGTGAACACGATCTTGCGGGGATGGGCCTTCAGCTTCTTGATGAGAAACTCAAACATGCTTCATTTCCTCCAAATGTGTCAAAATTGGGAAAAATTCATACTATGTTCATTATACACGACTGGGGTGTGGGGTCAATCTAAAAATGAGAGCTTCTTTACAAAAATTTGCGATCTGCCGGCCGCTCCTTCGGGCAAATGTGCAAAAGCCATCAAGCCCATCCTAGATAATGTGTGGGGGAAACCCCTTAAAACACAAGAAATAGAGAACTTTTTGATAGAAAAGAGGGTTGACGGAACGGGGAAAAAGAGGTATGATTACAAACGGTAACAAATTGTAACTATTTTGGAAACCCTCTGGTCGTCTGATGATCTGATAGGAGTCATATGAGTCAGGATTTGAAGAAGCGAAACGAGACGCCCCCCCGGGGCGGCAAGCGGCTGGCCCAGGAACAGGGCCGCCACGCCCAGGAGCCCCCGCGGGCCGACCCCGCCCGGCGGGAAGAGCGCCGGGAGAAGACCCGCGCCGCCGCCCAGACCGCCGTCAAGGAGCGGCCGGCGGAACAGAGCCGGGGCATGGAGCGGACAGCGGGGCGGAAACGGCCCGAGGCGGAACTGGCCGGGACCGGCCCGGAGCGCCCCCGGCGGAAGCCCCGGAAGGAGCTCCACCCCCTGGTGGCCCTCTACCTGGCGGCGGAACACGAGATGACCCGGGCCAAGCGCCGCTGGCGCCACATCGTCCGGGAGAAGCGGGCCCACAACTTCCCGGAGTCGGAGCGGCTGCCCATTCAGCTGCTGCTGTTCGGCTGGTGCATGCTGCCCATGCTGGGCAGCGTGCTGCGGGAGCACACCTGGGGCCGCCGCCGGCGGGCCGCCCACCAGAAGTCCGCGGCGCGGCTCTGGCTGGATGCCCACAAGCTCCACCCCGCCGCCTTTTTGGGCGGCGCCTGCGCCCTGGCCGCCGTGGCCATGTTCTGCTCCGTCTACACCGTGGGCACCACCGTCCGCTACAACGGCGAGGTGATCGCCGCCGTCAGCTCCGAGAGCGCGGCGGAGACGGTCCGCTCCGACCTGGAGCAGGTGACTACCCGGACGCTGGGGGAGCGATTCACCATTGACGATTCCCTCATCCAGTACTCCTCCGGCCTGCTGCGGCGGCAGGAGGTGGTGGATGAGGACACCTTCGAGGAGGACCTCTCCCAGCAGATCGGCCTGGTGACCGCGGCCTACTGCCTGTATGTGGACGGGGAGCGCATCGGCGCCACCCCCTACGAGGGCGCGCTGGAGGAGCTGCTCAAGCAGCTCAAGAGCGCCTCCACCAACGAGGGTACCATCTCCTGCGAGTTTGCCGAGTCGGTGGAGATCAAGCAGGAGTACGTCCCCACCGACGAGATCATGAACCTGGGCTATCTGGCGGAGACGCTGTACAGCACCAAGACCGCCGAGGTGACCTACGAGGTGAAGAAGGGGGACACCTGGTCCCAGATCGCCAACAGCCACGACCTCACCTCCAAGGAGCTGCTGGCCCTGAACCCCGGCTACAACATCAACAAGCTGCAAATCGGCGAAGTGCTGACCCTGTCCGCCTCCGTGCCCTACCTGACGCTGACGGTGGTGGAGCGGGAGCGGTACGTGGACGACGTGAACTTCGACATCGTGTACACCGACAGCGCCGACATGTGGAAGGGCGATGAGAAGGTGACCTCCGCCGGACAGTACGGCGCCGCCGACGTGGTGGCCAACGTCACCTACGTCAACGGCGAGGAGACGGAGCGGACCATTCTCTCCTCCGTGACGCTGCGGGAGCCCGTGACGGAGCAGCGGCTCCGGGGCACCAAGGAGCGGCCCACCTGGCATCCCACCGGCACCTTCCGCTGGCCCACCACCGGCCGCATCACCTCCTCCTTCGGCGGGCGGAAGTCCCCCGGCGGCATCGGCTCCACCAACCACAAGGGCATCGACATCGCCGGCCGGTACGGCAGCCCCATCTACGCCGCGGACGGCGGCACCGTCACCTACGCGGGCTGGATGGGCGGCTACGGCTACCTGGTGCAGATCGACCATGGCAACGGCTACGTGACTTATTACGGCCACAACAGCAGCCTGATCGTCTCCGTGGGCCAGCACGTCTACAAGGGCCAGCAGGTGGCCCGGATGGGCTCCACCGGCAACTCCACCGGCAACCACTGCCACTTTGAGGTGCGGTACAACGGCGTGGCCAAAAATCCGCTGAACTACCTCCCCTGATTCCCCCAAGCAAACAGCGCCCGGATATCCGTCAGGATATCCGGGCGCTTTGATTTTTGGATTTATTGAAAGAACATGTTCCAGGTGGCCTCCACGTGCGCCTCCATCGTCCGGCGGCAGGCGGCGGCGTCCCGGCGGCGGAAGGCATCCAGCAGCAGCCCGTGGTAGTAGAGGCCGCTGGCGGTGCCCTTGGTGGTGCCGATGTTGTGCCAGCAGCTGCGCATGACGCTGTTCTGCACGCGGTAGATGGCCTCCACCATGGGGTTTTGGGTCATGGTTCCGATCAGCATGTGAAATTCAAAGTCGAAGCCGGAGTGCTCCTTGATGTTGCCGGCGGCGGTCTCCTGCATCCGGCGGTACAGGGCCTCCATCTGGCGGAGCTGGGCGTCGGTGGCCCGGGTGGCCGCCAGCTCCGCCACCGGCCCCTCGAACAGCCGCCGGAACTCCATCACGGAGCGGAGGGAGTCCTCTGCCAGATAGATGTCGGGAATGGAGCCCAGAACCAGGTCCCGGAGGCCCGGCTGCTTGACGAAGGAGCCGTCGCCGCTGCGGGTTTCAATCAGCCCCTGGGCGGAAAGGGCCTGGAGGGCCTGCCGGATGGAGACCCGGCTGACCTGGAAGATGTCGGACAGCTCGTGCTCGGAGGGCAGCCGCTCCCCGGCCCTCCACTTTCCCTCCAGAATCTGCTGCTTCATCTGCTCCTCGATCTGGGCGGACAGCTTGACGCGCTGGACGGGCTTCAGGCTCATGGCGGTTCTCCTCGCTTTCTCCGGAACGGGTTGGTGGTATGACAAGCAGTCATTGTGAATAGTATAAGCCGGAAGGGGGCGGGTTGCAAGAGCGGGGGCGGCAGAATGTCCCTGTTAAAACTGCATAAAGATTGTGTCGGATTTCGGCGTTTCCCCCAAAAGCACTGGCCAAAAAAATGCGGGAGGTTTTCAATAAAATGCAGAAATATGAAAAAAGAGGGGAAAATCTGGAAAAAATGCGGCGGATATATTCTGAAAGGTGGTTTTTGACAGTTTGACGCCTCCTAGGAAATTTTTCTTGAAATCCCCAGATGGGACTGCTATAGTAAAAGCACAAAGTGGCCGCCGCGGGGCCGCGGAGGGAGCGGACCGCCCTGTTGAGAAGCAGGTTGCTTTTTTACCCCATAACCTGTATGACAAGCATCCAAGCAATCAGCGTGGCGGATTAAGTCAAAAAATGGAGGGAACATGATGAGTAACATAGGATTGATCGTATTGCTGGTAGCATCCATCGCCGTCATTCTGGTCCTGGTCATGAAACTGAAGATGAACCCCGCGGTGAGCCTGCTGGTGGCCTGCCTGGTGATGGGCATCGGCTCCGGCATGAGCCTCTCCGACGTGGCCGCCGCCATTGACGAGGGCTTCGGCAGCTTTATGCAGAGCACCGGCCTTTCCATCGGCCTGGGCATCATCATGGGCCAGCTGCTGTACGACTACGGCGGGGCCAACAGCATCGCCCGCTCCGTGCTGCGGGCCTTTTCCAAGCAGAAGGCGTTTTACGCCCTGGCTGTGGCGGCCTTCATCATCTCCATCCCCGTATTCTATGACGTGACCTTCATCCTCCTGGCCCCGCTGGCCATCGCCATGGCCCGGGAGATGAAAAAGCCCATCTTCCTGGTGGTCACGGCTCTGACCGCCGGCGGCGTCATCACCCACACCTGCGTGCCGCCCACCTCCGGCCCTCTGGCCTGCGCGGGCATCATGGGCGTGGACACGGGCCTGATGATCCTGGTGGGCGTGGTGGTGGGCGCCATCGCCATGCTGGTCACCTTGAAGGTCATGTTCGCCTTCTTCAAGGAGCGGGCCGACGGCAGCGTTTCCCACTGGAATCCCGCCGCCGACGAGACCGGCGAGATGAAGGAGAGCGACTTCGTGCCGCCCCTGATGGCGGATGAAAGCAAGGCCCCCGGCGCCTTCGTGTCCATGCTGCCCATTCTGACCCCCGTGGTCCTGCTGCTGCTGAACACCGTGTGGACCCTGATCGCGCCGGACGGCGTGCCCGCCCTGGTGGGCTTTTTGGGCAGCAAGACCATCTCCATGCTGATGGGCGTGTTCGTGGCCATGATCATCGGCAAGAGCCGCATGGAGTGGAGCGTCATCTCCGACTCCGCCCTCCGGGCTCTGGCCTCCTCCGGCCTGGTGCTGCTGATCACCGGCGCCGGCAGCTCCTTCGGTAAGGTCCTCAGCTACAGCGGCGTGGCCGACGCCATCACCGGCGGCCTCACCAGCATGGACGTGGGCGCCGTGGGCATGTGCGTCATCGCCTATCTGGTGGCGCTGGTGCTGCGGGTGGCCCAGGGCTCCGCCACCGTGGCCTGCACCACCTCCTGCAGCATCATGGCGGCCTCCGTGGCGGCCATGGGTTTCAACCCGCTGTTCATCACCATGGCGGCCTGCGCCGGCGGTATGTCCATCGGCCACGTCAACGACTCCGGCTTCTGGATCATGACCAGCAACTGCGGATTGACGGTGCGGGGCGGCCTGAAAGCCGTCACCATGACGGAGTTCGTCAGCTCCCTGGTGATTCTGGCGGAGTGCATGGCCGTGAGCATTTTCATCCACTAACCCTCAGCTTACACTAAATAGAAAAGAGGAACAAATTCACATGCATACATTTCAATACGGCGTGGCCTGTTCGCTGAACGAGGCGCCGGTCACCGCACCCATCATCTT
>NZ_UQXD01000019.1 GCF_900544955.1 uncultured Oscillibacter sp. | reverse complement strand
TGCCGCACATGCGGCAGGCCCGCTTTTTCGCTCTGTCCGGCCCCGCTCACTCCATGGAAATCCGGTTGAACATGCCCAGGATATCGTCGATGGAAGTGGCGGCCTTCTCCGCCCCGGCCCGGTCCAGCACCACCCGGCCCTGGCTCATCATCAGCACCCGGTCGCCGTACTCCACGGCGTAGCGGAGGTTGTGGGTCACCATCATGGCGGTGAGCTGTTTCTCCCGCACCACCTGGTTCGTCAGCTCCATGATGACCTCCGCGGTCTTGGGGTCCAGCGCCGCCGTGTGCTCATCCAGAATCAGGAATTTCAGCGGCGTCATGGTGGCCATCAGCAGCGCCACCGCCTGGCGCTGGCCGCCGGAGAGGGCCCCCATCTTCACATCCAGCTTATCCTCCAGCCCCAGGCCCAGGGATTGCAGCTGCTCCTGGTAAAAGGCCCGGCGGGCCCTGTTCACGCCCCGGGTCAGCCCGAAGGGCTTGCCCTTGTTGTCCGCCAGGGAGAGGTTCTCCAGCATGGTGAGGTTGGGGCAGGTCCCCGCCGCCGGGTTTTGGTACACCCGGCCCATGGAGGCATAGCGCTGGTAGTCCTTCTTTTTGGCGATGCTCTCCCCGCCCACCAGCACGTCTCCCCCCTCCACGGGGATGGAGCCGCAGATGATGTTGAGCAGGGAGGTCTTGCCGCTGCCGTTGCTGCCCACGATGGCCACAAACTGGCCGTCCTCCACCGTCAGGGAGAAGCGGTCGAAGAGCCGCTGCTCCGTAACGGTGCCGGGGTTGTAAATCTTCGTGATCTCCCGTACCTCAAGCATGGATAATCTCCTCCCCCTTCCGTCCGGACAGCACCAGCACCAGCAAAAACAGCACGGCGGTGATGAGCTTCATCATGTTGGCGGGCAGGCCCAGGCTCAGCGCCACCTGGATGCACAGCTTGTAGAGGATGCTGCCCAGGATGACGGCGGTGGTGCCCGCGGGAGAGGCCAGCCATTTCAGCACCGGCAGGCGCCGCATCCCCCGGGCCACCGGGGAGCCGGTGAAAAAGCCCACGGCGGACACGCCGATGATGACCGCCGCCAGGCCGTACACCAGCTGGCCGGTGCCCATGGTAGCGGAGAAGCTGCGCTGTTCGTGGCAGGCCACGCAGCCCGCCAGGGCCACCAGGGCGTTGGCCAGCACCAGGCCCAGAATTTTCACGGTGCCCCGGTCCTTGGCCAGGGTGGTCACCAGCCCCGCGTTGTCCCCCACCGCCCGCAGCAGCAGGCCGGACTTGGTCCTGAAATACAGGTCCATCAGCACCTTCACCGCCACCACCAGCACCAGCGACACCAGCAGCTTCCGCTCCATCAAGGTGAGGTTCCCCAGCAGGGCCATCACCGGGGCGGAGGTGAAGATGGTGTCGGTGCCCCGGTCCACCGTCAGGTTGGACCCGGCGATCTGGAGGTTCACGGAGAACAGGGCGGTCATGGTGATGATGCCCGCCAGCAGGTTCCGCACCCCCAGCCGCACGTGGATGAACCCGGTGAACAGTCCCGCCAGGCCCCCCACCAGCAGGGCGATGGGCAGCGTCAGCCAGGGGTTGACTCCCTTGGTCAGCAGCACGGCGGTGACGGCGGCGCCCAGGGGAAAGGTGCCGTCCACCCCCAGGTCGGGAAAGTCCAGAATGGAATAGGTGATATACACGCCGAAGGAGATCAGCGCGTAGACCAGGCCCTGGGTCAGGGTACTGATCAGCAGGTCCGTCATGGAGACCCCTCCTCAAAAGATAATGGGCTGCAAAGACGCCGGAACTCTCCGCCACGGTTGCGGCGGAGAGCGGCGGATGACAGCGGGATGCGGCGAAATGCGGTCGATGCTCAGGCCTGGCCGGCCTCCACGGCCCGCTCCGCCACGGCGGCGGGGACGACGATGCCCATGGCGTCCAGGGACTCGGCGTTTACGTAGATACCGTACTCGGAGATGGTCTCATAGGGCAGGTCCTGGCAGGTGGCCTCCCCCCGGAGGATCTTGGCGGCCATCAGGCCGGTCTGGATGCCCAGCTGCACGTAGTCCAGTCCGGCGGCGGCCACGCAGCCGATCTTCACCTGCTCCACCTCGGAGCCGTAGACGGGGATGCCGGCCTCGTTGGTCTTCTCCAGAATGGCGGGCAGCACGCCCACCACGGTGTTGTCGGTCAGGTTGGTGAAGCAGTCCACGCCGCGGGAGATCAGGGTGTCGGCGGCCTGGGTGACCTCAGACTGGGCGGTGACGCCCAGGACCTCCACGGTGAAGCCGTAATCGGGGGCCTTCTCCTGGTACTCGGCGATGGCGGAGACGGAGTTGGGCTCGCTGGTGGTGTAGAGGATGCCGATGGTCTTGGCGTTGGGCTGCATCTGGCGGATCAGGTCCAGCTGGGCCTCCACCGGCAGCTTGTCGGAGGTGCCGGTGACGTTGCCGGTGTCCAGCTTGGCCTGGGCGGGATCGGTGATGGCGGTGAAGATCACGGGGATGTCCTTATCCTCGGCGGCGGCGTAGCAGGCCACGGCGGAGGGGGTGGCGATACCCACCATCAAATCCGCGTCCTCGGCGGAGAAGCTCTGGCCGATCTGGGTGGCGATGGCGTCGTCAAACCCGGCGTTCTGGTAGTCGATCTCGTAGTCGGTGCCCTCCACCAGTCCGGCCTGTTCCAGGCCCTGGAGGAAGCCGATGCGGCAGTTGTCCAGGGAGGCGTGCTCGCCGTACTGGGAGATGCCGATGAGGAATTTCCCGGCGGGCTCGGGCTGGGAGGGACCGTCGCCGCCGGGGGCGGGGGGCTCGGTCTTGCCGCCGCAGGCGGCCAGGGAGAGGGTCAGCGTCAGCGCCAGAGCGGCGGAAAGCAGTTTACGGAAGTTTTTCATGGTTGTATCTCCATTTCTCTTTTCAAATTCAAATGATGATTGGGACGGCGGTCAAGCGCCGGGGAAACTTGCGGTGCACCCCCGCCATCGTCTCGTCTTCAGCTGCATGGTTCCAACCTCCAATAGGGTAAAATAAAAAAGCCCTGCCCCATCATTGGGACAAGACTTCCATCCTGCGGTACCACCCAAGTTGGCGCAAAGCGCCCGCTCGTTCCACGTACATCCATACGCGCCGCCATGGTAACGGGTGCGGTTCCCGTCAGCCGCTACTGGGCCAAACGGCCGTTCGCTCTGCCCTCGCAAGTCCATTCGCCGGAAAGTTCTCTGCCGTGATCCCACCACCCACGGCTCTCTGAAAGGTGACCTAACCGGGTACTCCTCTTGCTCATCGGTTTGCTGTTTGATTGCTTTGCATTATACGCACCCCAACCGCCGATGTCAACCGTGATTTTGCACAAAGAAGATATTCCCAGCCCCGCGCTTTCCCCGCACACTCCCCGTACTCCATCCGGAGCCCAACGCAGCGGGTCCGGAGGGAAAGCGAAGAAAACGTCCGTCCAGCGCATAAAAAAAGCCCTAAGGCTTTTTTCATCGCCTTAGGACTTTTTCTGAGCTGGAGCGGGCAACGAGGCTCGAACTCACTACCGGCATCCCGCAAACGGACTTCGGCCATTTGCAGGAACCCTGCCGGACCTCTGATTTTAAATGCGCTTCGCGCGTTAGGTGGAGGTAGCGAGTTCGCCGCTTACCAAAAAAACAAGACATCCAAATCGGATGTCCTGTTTCAGCTGGAGCGGGCAACGAGGCTCGAACTCGCTACCTCCACCTTGGCAAGGTGGCGCTCTACCAGATGAGCTATGCCCGCGGAACAAGGAGTATTCTACCAGAGGTTTTTCTCCTTGTCAAGATTTTTTCGCGGTTTTTTCCGTCTTTTTACGCGGCAGACCCATCGGGCGGTTCCGGCATCTCCTCCGGCGGCGGGGTCTCCCCCTCCGGCACCCCCTCTGGCAGCGGGGTCTCCCCCTCCGCCGCCGGGGAGAGCGCCGCCACCGCGTCCTCCCCCGGCTCCAGCAGGAACTCGATCAGACCCACTGCCCCGTCGGCGGGATAGTAATTCACCACCCAGGCTGGGGTCTCCGCCAGTCCCCGCTCCTCCCGGATACGCTCCACCATTGCGCTCACCCGCTCCGCGCCGTCCTGGTCCCAGTAGCCGATGCGCACCGCCAACTCCGCCTTCTCCTCGTCCAGCGCGGCCTCCAGCAGGCTGTACAGCGCCTCCGTGCTGGTGGCGTTCACCACCGCCTGAATCTGCTCCGCCGTCCGGCGGTAGCTGATTTGCACCGCGATCTCATAGTAGCTGCGCTGGGTCTGGCTGGCGGAGGTGATGTACTCCACGGCATAGGCGCCCATGGGCGTCTCCTGCAAAATCTCCGTGGTGGCCTGGTCCAGCGTCTCCGCCACGGTCATGTCGTCCTTGAAGTTGTAGAGCCGCAGGGTGGCGGTTTCCGTGCGCTGGCTGATGAGCAGCAGCAAGTCGTTGACGATATCCTGGAGGTTCTCCGCCCGGAGGGTCCCGGCGGCCTCGCTCTCCCAGAATTTGCTGCTGTGGGGCTCCACGGTGCTGTACGTCCGCTCCAGCAGCGGCGTGCAGCCCGTCAGCAGGCACAGCGCCAGCAGCAGCGGCGCCCGGCGCAGCTTCATGGGCCGCCTCCTCTCCATGCTCAGTACCCCAGGTCCTCGTCGATCAGCAGCACCTCCATCTCCACGCCGGAGATGGCCTCCCACAGCACCGCCAATCCCCGGCAGATGCGGTCCGGGCTCTTGCAGTCGTAGCAGCGGTCGCCATTGATGGCGCAGGGCGTCTTCCGGTTCAGGCGCTGGGCGTTTTTCGGCGCAGCGATGTTCCGGGCCCGCCACAGGGCCTCCTCATAGGTGGGGGCCAGCTTGTTCCGCCCGATGAGGAACACCACCTTCTTATGGCCGTACAGCATGGAGGCCGTCCGGTTGCCGTTGCCGTCGATGTTGATGATCTCCCCGGTCTCCGCCAAGCCGTTGGCGGAGGTGAGGTACACCTGGGCCCCCATGGCCTTTGGCAGCTCCCCCGGCCCGTTCTGCCAGTGCCAGAACACCGTGTTGTGGGCGGCCAGCGCGTCATACAGCCCCAGCTGCTGCACCGTCACGCTGCCGCCGATGCCGATGGTGGTGCCGTCCAGAGCGCCGTCCAGATAGGCGGCGGCCTGGGCCCCGGTCTCAAAGGTCTTCACCGCAAAGCCCCGGGCCTCCAGATACTTTTTTACCGTTTCAAACGCCATGTCAAAGATCCTCCTTCTGATAATCTCCAAATCCCTCGCCCAGCACCTCGTGGGCGTCGCAGACAATGAGGAACGCCGCCGGGTCCAGCTCCCGGACGGTGCGCTTGAGCTGTACGATGTCCCTCTGCCGGAAAGCCACCATCAAAACCTGCTTTTCCCGGTGGGTATAGGCCCCCTCCCCGTGGAGAAGGGTGACGCCCCGCCCCTGCTCCTCCAGCAGCACGCCGGCCATGTCCCGCCAGCGGTCGGAGATGATGTAGGCCACCTTGGAGGTGTCCATCCCGTAGAGGACGGCGTCCATCACCCGGGCGGTGACGAACAGCGCCACGGCGCCGTACAGCGCCGCCTCCACCCGGCCGAAGGCCAGGGCCACCAGCACCAGCACCACGCCGTCCGGCACCAGCATCAGCTTGCCCAGGGGCAGCCAGGGAAATTTCAGCTTCAGCAGCCGGACCACGATATCCGTGCCGCCGGTGGTGGCCCCCTGGGAGAACACCAGGCCGAAGCCCACCCCCAGCAGCGCCCCGCCGCACAGGGCGGCCAGCATGGGGTCCAGCGGGGCGAAGGCGTGGACGGCGGCGATGCCGTCGATGGCCAGGGCGCTCACCGCCATGGAAAAGAGGGAGGAGGCCAGCAGGTGGAAGCCGATGAACCGCCAGCCCGCCAGAAACAGCGGGATGTTCAGCAGCATCGTCAGCGTGCCCACCGGCAGCACCGGCGCCAGGGCGTTGAGCACCTGGGCAAGGCCGGTGACGCCGCCCATGGCCACCAGGTTGGGGACGAAGAACCAGTCGAACCCCAGGGCGAAGAGCACCGACCCCAGGGTGATGATCCCATAGCTCTTCAGCCGCGCCCTCATTCCGCACCGTCCAGCAGCCCCAGCTGCCGCTCCTCGGAGTCCTCCTGCCGCAGCAGCGCGCCGGCGGCGGGCACCGCCCGGACCCGGTAGCGGCTCTGGCCGGTGATGGCCGTCTCCTCCAGGGGCTTCACCGCCTCCAGGCGGTACTTGGGCTTCAGGTTCATCACCGCCACGCCCTGGGTGGTGCGGGTGGTCTTGGGCGAGAGCAGCGCCGTGTGGAAGATCAGGCACCGGGGCTCCGTGGAATATACCGCCAGCTCGCAGTCCCCGTCGATGCGGCGGATGCAGCACAGGGGCGCCTTGTCGGAATAGGCGCCGGTGAGCTTGCGGCGGTTGGAGGTGGTCTTGTAGGCGGCGATGTCCACCCGGGCGGCCTTGCCGTTTTCAAAGAAGAACAGCAGCGCCCCGGTGTAGTCCCCGGGCAGGACGGCGTAGAGCACGTTCTCCCCGGCGTCCATCCCCAACTTCACCGGCAGGTAGTCCCCCAGGAGGCTGGCCTTGGTGTCCTCAAACTCCCCCAGCCGGGTCTTGTACACCTGGCAGCGGTCGGTGAAGAACATGATCTCGGCGTTGCTGGTGGTCTCGAAGGTCTGGCGGAGGGCGTCCCCCTCCTTGAGCTTCTGCTCCCCGCTCATGCGGAGGCTGAGGGGGGTGATCTTTTTGAAATAGCCGTCCCGGGAGAGGAAGACGTGGACGGGGTACTCCTCCACCGCCGTCTCCTCCTCGTAGGGCGGCAGCTCGTGGCCGTAGACGATGGCGGTGCGGCGGGGCTCGCCGTACTTCTTCGCCACCTCGCCCAGCTCGTCCACGATGATCTGCTTTACCCGGCGGGGGTCGTTCAGGATGTCCTCCAGGTCCTCGATCTCCTGCTCCAGGTCGTCGGTCTCCCGGACCCGCTTGAGAATATACTCCTTGTTGATGTTGCGCAGCCGGATCTCCGCCACAAATTCCGCCTGGACCTGGTCGATGCCGAAGCCGATCATCAGGTTGGGGATGACCTCGGCCTCCTCCTCCGTCTCCCGGATGATGCGGATGGCCTTGTCGATGTCCAGCAGGATGCGCTTGAGGCCCTTGAGCAGGTGGAGCTTGTCCTTGCGCTTGTTCAGCACGAAGTACACCCGGCGGCGCACGGAGTCCGTGCGCCAGGCGGTCCACTCCTCCAGAATCTGCCGCACCCCCAGCACCCGGGGCATGCCGGCGATCAGCACGTTGAAGTTGCAGGAGAAGGCGTCCTCCAGGGGAGTCTGGCGGTAGAGCTTGGCCATCAGCTTGTCCGGGTCCGTGCCCCGCTTGAGGTCGATGGCCAGTTTCAGGCCCGAGAGATCCGTCTCGTCCCGCATGTCCGCGATCTCCTTGGCCTTTCCCGCCTTGATGAGCTCCGCCACCTTGTCCAAAATGGCCTCCACGGTGGTGGAGTAGGGAATCTCGTAGACCTCAATCAGGTTCTCCGCCTTCACATACCGGTACTTGGCCCGCACCCGGACGCTGCCCCGGCCGGTGTTGTAGATCTCCCGGAGGGCGGTGTCGTCGCAGATCAGCTCGCCGCCGGTTGGAAAGTCCGGCCCCCGCAGCGTCTCGCTCAGGTCGCAGTTTGGATTTTTCAGATAGGCCGCCGTGGTGTCGCAGACCTCCTTGAGGTTGAAGCCGCAGAACTGGGAGGCCATGCCCACGGCGATGCCGCTGTTGGCGGAGACCAGGATGTTGGGGAAGGTGGTGGGCAGCAGGGCCGGCTCCTTCATGGTGTTGTCGTAGTTGTCCACGAAGTCCACGGTGTCGTTATCGATGTCCCGGAACAGCTCCGCGCAGATGGCCGTCAGCTTGGCCTCGGTGTACCGGGGGGCGGCCCAGGCCATGTCCCGAGAATAGGCCTTGCCGAAGTTGCCCTTGGAGTCCACAAAGGGGGTCAGCAGCGCGCCGTAGCCCCGGGAGAGGCGCACCATGGTGTCGTAAATGGCGGCGTCGCCGTGGGGGTTGAGGCGCATGGTCTGGCCCACGATGTTGGCGGACTTGGTCCGCGTCCCCGTCAAAAGCCCCATTTTGTACATGGTGTACAGGAGCTTGCGGTGGGAGGGCTTGAAGCCGTCGATCTCCGGGATGGCCCGGGAGACGATGACGCTCATGGCGTAGGGCATGTAATTGGTCTCCAGGGTGTCGGTGATGGGCTGTTCCACCACCGCCGCCCGAAGGCCCATCACATGGGGGTTGTTCACTTTTGGCTTGCCCGTCTCGGGCTGCTTTTTCTTTGGCATATCCACAAAATCCTTACTTGAATTGTTTTCCCCTGAAAAGGAACGGGAGCCCCCCCAGCAGGGCGATCACCGGAAGGCCGATGATCTGGGCCAGCAGCAGGAAATCCATATCGAATTCCACCACCCGCCCAACAAGCGCCCCCACCGGCCAGACGGCGGCGTTCGCCAGGAACAGCGCCCCCAGCAGGCGGGAGAGGCGCCTCTGGGCGGCGGCGGGCAGCCCCCAGCGGTCCCAGGCGGGCGCGGGGGCTCCGCGCCAACAGGCGGCGGCAAACAGGACGGCGAGGAGCGTCATCTCCCCGTGCAGCAAGACCAGCACCCGTCCCGGCCGCCAGTGAAACCACGTGGAGAGCGGAACCAGAGCCGACGTGAAGACCGAACAGGCCACCAGCAATTTGTTCAGGCTCATGACGCCCCCCTTCCTCTCACTGGACGGAGGCCAGCAAGGCCTCCGCCGTGTAGCCGTCCACGCCCCGGACGGCGCTTTTGAACAGGCCGTCGTCCAGAACCTCCCGGTGCCGCTCCAACAGCTCCTTGCAGAAGGTCCCCCGGGTCACCGTCCAGGGGTCCTTCCCCAACACGTCGTTGCGGGCCCACCAGTTGTAGCCGTCCAGGTAATTCTCATAAAACGTCTCCCAGGAGGAGAAGGTCTCCCGGCAGCGCTTCGCCGCAGGCTCCAGGATGGCCAGCGCCTCCTCGTAGGTCAGAAAGCCGGCGGTATAGCCGTACTGGGCCAGGTTGCTCATGCGGGAGAGGTCCCAGGCCAGGATGCCCGTCTCCCCCCACTTCTCCCCCAACTGCTTGGTAAAGGGGAACATGTAGACGTCCATGCCCTGGGCGTTGCGGAGAATCTGCTGGTACTCGCTGTTCTTCATCCCCGCAATCCAGGCCACGTCCGCCAGGAAGTCGTCGTTGTGCCCATGGTCCGTCATGCGGGTGATCAACTCGATCAGCCCCGCCCGGTCGGAGATGCCCCACTCATTGAGCAGGGCGGCCCGGCCGTACTCCTTGGCGGCGCGCAGACTGCTGCCGTAGACCGTGGGCGCGTTTTCATAGGGTGCCTTCTCCGCCCGGCCCATGCCGCCGAACATCGCCGGGTCCTGGTTCGGCATCATCACCATGCGCACGGCGCCCATGGCCAGGGCCCAGGCCTCCAGGTTGGAGCCCTCCGCCGCGGTCTTGTCCTCCCAAATCTCCACCCGGCGGGTGGTCTCGTCCCAGGAGGCGCGCTGCCCCATCAGCTCCGCCAGGCGCAGCACCGGCACCATGGTCCGGTCCTTGGAGGTGTACGTGGCCGCCCCCAGCTCCACCGGTACGCCGTCCCGGTAGGCCGTGGTCTTGCCCACGGGGAAATCCATGTTCACGCCGGCCCGGAAGACGCGGGCCGCCTGGGTCTCGGCCACCCAGGTAACATCCGCCCCCAGCCGCTCCGCCACCCAGCGGAGGGAGACCATGATCGTGCCGTTTACAATCTCCGGGTCGGCGTCCCGGTAGACCTCCTTGCCGTCCGCCACCGTCCGGTCCACCGTCAGCACGTGCCCGTCCACCCAGACCTCCACCCGGTTTTCGTAGGCCTCCACCGCGGCCCAGATCTCCTCCCACTCCTGGTCGGAGACCACCGCCAGGGCGGGGTAGTCCAGGAACTGCTCCATGGTGTAGCCGGAATTCTGAAGGAAGGTGTTCAGAGCGGTTCCGGAGAACCGCTGGTTGGTGGTGGGTGCGCACTCCAGCAGCCGGGCCCGCAGATACCACAATTGCATCAGGTAGTAGGCGGGGTCGGAGGCATCGCCGCCCCCCTGCTTATAGGAGGACTGGGCCAGGGAGAAATACCGCCGGGCCCTGGAGGCACACCGGTGGCTGGGGGCGTTTTCCGCATACTTCATGCCGATGAGCCCCAGCTCGTACCGCATGGCGGCCGAGCACCCCAGGGCCTCCCCCGCATCCCAGTCCGCGTACAGCGCCTCCCCCTTCTGCGGCTCCACATGGCCCGCCGCCGCGTCCTCCCGCAGCCGCAGAATCCGCTCCCAGTCCGCGCCCTCGTAGGCGCTGTCTCCGGGGAGCACCAGGTATTCCTCCTTGTCCACCCACGCCGGGGGCGCGGGGGACGCCTCTGCCGCCGAGGCGGCGGGGAGCGCCAGGGCCAGGAGCACCCACAGGGAGAGCACCATGGAAAGCAGCCGTTTCATCGCCGTATCCTCCTTACCGGTATTTCTGAAAACGGGGCCTGCGCCCCGGCTTCTCCCTCTCCGGCGGCCCACCGGCCCCGCCTCAGCTGATGTCCGCCATCTCCAGATAGCGGTAGCCGTTTTCCGCGATGTGGTCCTTCCGGCCCTGGAGGTTGTCCCCCAGCAGCAGGTCGAAGACGGCCGCCGTCCGCTCCACGTCCTCCGGCATCACCCGGATGAGGCGGCGGGTCTCCGGGTTCATGGTGGTCAGCCACATCATGTCCGGGTCGTTTTCGCCCAGGCCCTTGGAGCGGTCGATTTTGTACTTCTTCCCCTCCAGGCCCTTCAAAATATCGTTCTTCTCCTTGTCGGAGTAGGCAAACCAGGTCTTCTCCCCGCAGTTGATCTCAAAGAGAGGGGTCTCCGCGATATAGACGTAGCCCTCCCGGATGAGGGTGGGGGTCAGCCGGTAGAGCATGGTGAGGATCAGTGTCCGGATCTGGAAGCCGTCCACGTCGCCATCGGTGCAGATGACCACCTTGTTCCACCGGAAGTTCCCCAGATCGAAGGCCGCCATGTTCTTCACGTGGCGGTTCTGCACCTCCACGCCGCAGCCCAGCACCCGCATCAAATCCATAATGACGTCACTTTTGAAAATGCGGGCGTAATCCGCCTTCAGACAGTTGAGAATCTTGCCCCGGATGGGCATGATGCCCTGATACTCCGCGTCCCGGCTGAGCTTGACGCTGCCCAGGGCGGAGTCGCCCTCCACGATATAGATCTCCCGCCGGGCTACGTCCCGGGACCGGCAGTCCACAAACTTCTGTACCCGGTCGGTGATGCTGATGTTGGCGGAGAGCTTGTTTTTGATGTTCAGCCGGGCCTTCTCCGCGCTCTCCCGGGAGCGCTTGTTGATGAGGACCTGCTCGGCGATCTTCTCCGCGTCGAAACGGTTTTCAATGAAGTAGATCTCCAGGTTGCTGCGGAGAAACTCCGTCATGGCCTCCTGGACGAACTTGTTGGTGATGGCCTTTTTCGTCTGGTTTTCATAGCTGGTCTGGGTGGAGAAGTTGTTGCTCACCAGCACGATGCAGTCCTCCACGTCCGCCCAGGTGAGTTTGCTCTCGCTCTTCTGGTACTTGCCCTGCTGGCGCAGATACGCGTCGATGGCGGAGACAAAGGCGGACTTGGCCGCCTTCTCCGGGCTGCCGCCGTGCTCCAGCCAGCTGGAGTTGTGGTAGTGCTCGATCATGCTGACCCGGTTGGAAAAACAGAAGGACACGCTGAGCTTCACCTTGTACTCCGGCTTGTCCGCCCGGTCCCGGCCCTTCTTCTCCGCCTGCCAGAACACCGGCGCGGTGAGGCTCCCCTCCCCCGCCAGCTCCGCCACATAGTCGGCGATGCCGTTTTCGTAGAAGAACTCCGTCTCCTCAAACGCCCCCGGCGCCGTCTCATTGCGGAAGCGGAAGATGATGCCTGCGTTCACCACCGCCTGGCGCTTCATCACGTCGGCAAAGTACGCCGCCGGGATGGCGATGTCGGTGAACACGTCCAAATCCGGCAGCCAGTGGGTGCGGGTGCCGGTCTTTTTCGCCTGACTCTTGGGCAGGGGGGTTTTGCTCAGCTCCCCCACCAGCTCGCCCCGCTCAAAGTGCAGGGCGTATTGAAAGCCGTCCCGCCACACCGTCACGTCCATGTAACGGGAGGCGTACTGGGTGGAGCAGGCGCCCAGGCCGTTGAGGCCCAGGGAGTACTCGTAGCTCTCGCCGGTCATGTTGTCGTACTTGCCGCCGGCGTACAGCTCGCAGTACACCAGCTCCCAGTTCCAGCGCTGCTCCTTCTCGTTCCAGTCCACGGGGCAGCCCCGCCCCGCGTCCTCCACCTCTACGGAATGGTCCGCGTACCGGGTGACGGTGATGGACCGGCCGTGGCCCTCCCGGGCCTCGTCGATGGAGTTGGAGAGAATCTCAAACACCGCGTGCTGGCAGCCGTCCAGGCCGTCGGAGCCGAAGATGACGCCCGGCCGCTTCCGGACCCGGTCCGCCCCCTTCAGGGATGAGATGCTGTCGTTGCCGTAAGATTGCTTCTTTGTCGCCATAGTTCCTCCGAAAAGGCAGAAACTGCCCTGATTTCAATGCTTTCCTATTGTATCACAACCCGCCCCCCGGTTCAAGTGCCCCGCCGCAGGCGGGCCGCTTTCCCGCCTTTTCCCGCTGGGAACCCGCCTTTTTCGAGAAAATGTTATTGCGCAACAATTCCCATAACCAAAGCGTCACCTTCACAATTCATTCATATATCAGGGTTTTGCACATTCTCCACAGAGTTTTCCACACCGTTATGTAAACTTTTCAACTTTCAAAAAATTCGCCTTCCGCAACCACTGGTTGCGCCCCTGCCGCGCCCGCCTGGTTGCGCGCAACCGCCTCGTCTGGTATGATACATCCAAAGACAAGGAGGTGGCGAGATGGAGTTTTCCGAATGCTTGGCCCGGGAGCGGAAGGCCCGGGGCATGAGCCAGGAGGACCTGGCGGGGCGCATCCAGGTGTCCCGCCAGGCGGTGAGCAAATGGGAGACCGGCGACGCCATGCCGGACCTGCCCAAGCTGCTGGCCCTGGCGGAGGTCCTGGCGCTCCCCCTGGACGTCCTGTGCGGCCGGGAGGCGGCGCCGGAGGCAGCAGCCCCAGAGAAGGCAGTCCCGGAGGCGGCCCTGCCGGAGACGGGGGCGCCCGCCTCCCCGGCGGGCCGGAGGGGGGCGCGGCTCCTCCCCGCCCTGTGCGGCTTTCTGGCGGCCTGCCTGCTCTGCGGCGGGCTGTGGGCCTGGAGCCGCCGGGACGTGGCGCCGGCGGAGACGGCCGTGGCGAGCGCCCTGCCGGACGCCTTCACCGTCTCCGGCGTGGGCTTCTACGGCCACGACGGCTATGTGAACTACCGCTTTGTCCCTAGCGCCGCCGGGGAGGGGATCACCTACCAGATCGTCTTTACCGGCTCCGACGGTTCCAGCGCGGTCTTTGACGCGGAGAATGTAGGCGGCGTGTGCGCCGGCTCCGCCGCCGCAGACCCTTACGACGACCTTCTCGTCACCGTCACCGCCACCGACGGCATCTCCAGCCGCAGCGTTCCCGTGGCCCGGGGCCTCAGCTTCAGCGACGGCAGCGCCAGCTGGACGTCGCTGGAAGAAACGCCTTGACTCCGCCCCTTCGCCGTGCTATCATGGGGAACCAGGGAATGAAGTTCTCCCCCGGGATCTCCCGAAACCGCTGAAAGGCTGATGACTTCTGCGATACGTCGCAGGACTCATCAGCTTTTTTTTGGAAAGGTGGCACACCACATGCTGACGTCTCTCGCCTTGATCTTTCTGGCGGGGCTGGCCATGGCCGCCCTGTGCCAGAGGCTCCGCCTCCCCCGCATCATCGGGATGCTGCTCACCGGCATCCTCCTGGGCCCCTACGCGCTGAACCTGCTGGACAGCTCCATCCTGCTGGTCTCGGCGGACCTGCGGAAGATGGCCCTGGTCATCATCCTCATCAAGGCGGGGCTGTCCCTGGACCTGCGGGACCTGAAGGCCGTTGGCCGCCCCGCCCTGCTGCTGAGCTGCCTGCCCGCCTCCGCCGAGATTCTGGCCTACGTGCTCTTCGCGCCGGCGGTGCTGGGGCTCACCCGGGCGGAGGGCGCCGTCATGGGGGCGGTGCTGGCGGCCGTCTCCCCCGCCGTGGTAGTGCCCCGGATGGTCCAGCTGATGGAGGAGCGCCGGGGCACCGGCAAGCACATCCCCCAGATGCTGCTGGCCGGCGCCTCCATGGACGACGTGTTCGTCATCGTCCTCTTCTCCACCTTCACCGGCATCGCCCAGGGCGGCGGCGCGGCGGCGGGAGACCTGGCGGGCATCCCGGTGTCCATTGTGCTGGGCATCGCCGCGGGCGCCTTGACAGGAGCGGCCCTGGCCCGGTTTTTTGAAACCCGGTACGCCATGGCCCACACCGTCCGGGGCAGCGTGAAGGTCATCATTCTCCTGGGCACCGCCTTTTTGCTGCTGGCGCTGGAGACCTGGCTTTCCGGGCTGGTCCCCCTGTCCGGGCTGCTGGCGGTGGTGGCCATGGCCTGCGCGCTGGGGATGCGGACCGTCCCCGCCGTTTCCGCCCGGCTGGCGGAGAAGTTCGGCAAGCTGTGGCTGGCGGCGGAGCTGCTGCTGTTCGTCCTGGTGGGCGCGGCGGTGGATGTCCGCTACACCCTGGAGGCCGGTCCCGGCGCCCTGGCGATGATCCTCCTGGCGCTGGCGGTCCGGTCCCTGGGGGTGCTGGCCAGCCTGTGGGGCACGGACCTTAACCGCCGGGAGCGGCTGTTCTGCGTGATCTCCTATCTGCCCAAGGCCACCGTTCAGGCGGCCATCGGCTCCGTGCCCCTGGCCATGGGCCTGCCCTGCGGAAGCCTGGTGCTGTCGGTGGCGGTACTGGCCATCCTCCTCACCGCCCCCCTGGGAGCCCTGGGCATCGACACCGGCGCCGGAAGGCTGCTGGAAAAAGAGCCGTAAAAAAAGCCGCCGGAGCTCCGGCGGCTTTTCTCTATGCCAGCGGGTTGAAGGTCCGGCGGCGGCGCAACGTCAAAAACGTCTCGCAGCAGCTGCTGTGGTCCTTCACCGCCTTGTCCGTGGCGCCCTCCCCCCGGAAGTCGGCGGAGTTCTCAAACAGCGTCTCCTGCCCCGTGCTCTCCTGGAGGGCCTGGATCATCTCCCCCACAAACTCGTCGTTCAGCGGCCTCTGCTCCTCAATCGCGTGCTTCCAGAAGAGCGGGAACAGCCACAGGATGTACCGCAGGCCGGAGATCTTGGTCATGGTGTCCTTCCCGGGCTCCTGGAAGGACAGCCCGTAGAAGGCCTCCCACCCCCGGAGATACCGGCACAGGGCGTCGAACTTCTGCTCCTCCGTGGCGGGGGAGGCGTCCACCAGCATATTCTCCGGAAAGGTCTTGGCGAGAATCTTCACCAGCTCCTTGGCCTTGTAGCCCTTTGGAATCCGCTCCGCGCTCATGATGATACGCCCCCTCAGCGGCGAACAGTGCTCCGTGTTCAGCTCCGTGATGGTGGGATAGTACTTCCGCTCCCTCTCCGAGAGCAGTCCCAGCTTCTGGCGCAGCCACAGCAGCAGGTTGCCGCTGACCGCCTTCTGCTTCTCATTGGTGACCATGAACAGCATCTGCCGCTCCCGGACGGTGGGCACCTCAAACAGGCTGAATGTGATCTCATAGGGGATATCGTCCTTGACATCGGGGCTGCGGAAATCCTCCCGGAAGGCAAAAATCCGGTGCTGCCCGTCGATGACGTCCAGCGTTCCCTGGTACGCCTCAAACTCCGCCTCCCGGTCAGGAATCTCCAGAAAATACCGCTCCTCCCGGCGGCGGGTGCCGTCCTCCAGGAGGACCTCCACCTGCTCGGACTGCACCTTCAACAGCCGGCCCTCCTCATTCCGCTTGGTGGACAGCATCACGCTTCCGGGCAGCATCCCGTGCTCCTCCCCCACATATGCAGAGATCTCCCGAAGATGCTTTTCCTCCAGCGGCCGCTGGGCGTCCTGGATGTCGCCCACCTGAATGTCGTCGGTCAGGCGGATGAGAAGCCGGGGGTCCAGCTTTCCCGCGTAGAACGTCCGCCCAAACTGGCGGACCGGTATCAGGGCAATGGGTCTCATAGCTTCCTCCTCACACGGTTTTTTTCAGCAGTTGGCTTTTCAGCATGTAATAGACGCAGCCGCTCTTGTGCTCATTGCACGGCCCGCAGAGCAGCTGGGCGTTGTCCGCCAGCTCATCCCCCACCCATTCCCAGGGGATGATGTGGTCGTAGTGGTTGTCCGGCCCCAGCTCCTCGCCGCAGCAGGCGCACCGCCCCGCCTGCTTTTGCAGCAGCGCCGCCCTGACGCCGGCGGCCACCGGCTTTCGCCGGGACTGTTTCTGAAAATGCGCCCGCAGGCACCGGTCCAGCCAGGCACTGTCCGCCTCGGGTAGGTCCACGCCGCAGAGCTTGTCCGCAATGTCGTGGGCCGCCTGGACGTTGTCCCGGGTCCGGTGGTAAATCCGCAGCACCCGGCTCCGCAGCGCCGGGTCCCGCTTCATGCCCCGGCAGAGCTGTTCCAGCAGAAAGAGCAGCATGGTCAAATGGGCGGTCCGCAGAAAGTCGTCCATCTCACAGCCGTTTTTCAGCAGCATCTGTTGCAATTCTTCCATAAGCTCCCTCCTTTACCAACAGTCTACTCCAGATCTTAAATTCTGTCAATTAAAATTTTATGTATTTAGATCTAAATTCAAAAAGAACAAGAAAATCCCCGGCGGTGATCCGCCGGGGACGTGAGTCCTAGGGCCAGAGCAGCAGCACAATCCCGTAGATTACGCTGGCCAGGGTGCCGAAGACGATGACCGGCCCCGCCACGGTGAACATCTTGGCGGCCATGCCGGTGACGAAGCCCTCGCTCCGAAAGTCGATGGCCGGGGAGACCACGGCGTTGGCAAAGCCCGTGATGGGCACCAGGGTGCCGGCGCCGCCGAAGCGGGCCATGCGGCTGTACAGCCCCAGCCCCGTCAGCAGGGCAGACAGCGCCACCAGCGAGCAGGAGGTGGCGGTGCCCGCGTCCTCCCGGCTCAGCCCCGCCGCGCCCCAGCCGTTTTGGATCAGCTGGCCCAGGACGCAGATCAGCCCGCCCACCAGAAAAGCCATCGCCGTGTTCTTCACGATGGGGGACTTCTGCGCCTTTTGCTGCACGTACTGCTGGTATTCTTTTGGAGACATATCCATCGGGAAACCCCTCTTTCCAGGAAGTTTTTCCTAGTGTGGCCCGTGGCGCGGAAAATATGCGTCCTTGCAAACCCCGGCGGAAAGAGGTAGACTATGCTCGATACTATTTGGGAGGATCACCTATGAAGACCACGCCGCAGCCCCTGGGGCTGTACATCCACATCCCCTTTTGCAGGCAGAAATGCGCCTACTGCGACTTTTACTCCCTCTCCGGCCGGGAGGACCGTATGGACGACTACACCGCCGCCCTGTGCACCCACCTGGCGGAGATCGCCCCCTTTGCCGCCGGGCACACGGTGGACAGCGTGTATGTCGGCGGCGGCACGCCCAGCCTCCTCGGGGAAAAGCGGCTGGGAAAGCTTTTGAAAACCGTTCAGAAGAAGTACCGCGTCGACAGCGGCGCGGAGATCACCCTGGAGGCCAATCCGGACTCCGCCGGGGACTGGAAGGCCCTCCGCGCCCTCCGCCGGGCGGGGTTCAACCGGCTGTCCCTGGGGATGCAGTCCGCCAGCGACCAGGAGCTGCGGGAGATCGGTCGGATTCACACCATGGCCCAGGTCACCGCCGCCGCGGAGGCCGCCCGGCGGGCGAAGCTGTCCAATCTCTCTCTGGACCTGATCTACGGACTGCCCCGCCAGACGGCGGCGCAGTGGCGGGAGACCCTGGCCGCCGCGGTGGCCCTGGAGCCGGAGCACCTGAGCTGCTACGGCCTGAAGGTGGAGGAGGGCACCCCTCTCTTCGCCCGGCAGGCGGAGGCGGACCTGCCCGGGGACGAGGCCCAGGCGGAGCTGTACCTGTACGCCGTGGACTACCTGGCCCAAAACGGCTACCGCCAGTACGAGATCTCCAATTTTGCAAAGCCCGGCCGGGAGTCCCGGCATAATCTGAAGTACTGGACGCTGGGGGAGTACGCCGGTTTCGGCCCCGGCGCCCACTCGGACTTCGGCGGGGTGCGCTACGCCTACGAGCGGGATCTGGAGGGCTACATTCGCAGCGTCCGGGAGGGCACCCCCCTGCTGTCGGAGAGCGAGCGCATCCCGCCCCTGGACCGGGACACGGAGTGGGTGATGCTGGGGCTGCGGACCGTCCGCGGCCTGGACCCCAAGGTGTTTGAAAACCGGTTCCGCCGCCGGTTCCGCTGCTTCCTCCCCTTTTTGGAGAGCTGCGCCCAGGCGGGCTACGCCGTGTGCGAGGAGGGGCGGTGGCACCTGACCCCCCGGGGCTTCCTGGTCTCCAACCAGATCATCGGCGGGATGCTGGACGCCCTGGCGGAGGACAAACGCCGCCGGGCGGAGGCCGCCGCCCGGGGGGATTTCCGGGTGGAAGTGGACTGAGGGAAGGAGACGCGCCGTGCACATTTACACCACGGGCCAGTGGGCCCTGCTGTTTTTCTTCTACTGCTTTTGCGGCTGGGTGTGGGAGTCCTGCTACGTCTCCCTCCGCCAGCGGCGGTGGGTGAACCGGGGCTTTTTGAACGGCCCCCTGCTGCCCATCTACGGCTGCGGCGCCATTTTGATTCTGTTCGTCACGCTGCCGGTGGCCGCCCACCCGGGGCTGGTGTGGCTGCTGGGCATGGCCGCGGCCACGGTGCTGGAATACGCCACCGGCGCCGCCATGGAGCATCTGTTCAAGGTCCGCTACTGGGACTACTCCCACCAGCGGTGCAACCTCCACGGCTACATCTGCCTCACCAGCTCCGTGGCCTGGGGCTTTTTCTCCATTCTCCTGGTGCGGTTTCTCCACCCGCCGGTGGCCCGGCTGCTGGGGGAGGTGCCCGCCTTTTTGGTGGACCCCCTGGCCCTGCTGCTGACGGCGGCCTTTACCGCGGACGCCGTGCAGTCCTTCCAGGCCGCCATGGACCTGCGGGAGGTGCTCACCCGGCTGACGGAGGAAAATGAGGAGCTGCGCCGCCTGGCCAAGCGGGCGGAGGTGGCCGCCGCTTTTGCCGAGGACGATCTGCGGCGCTTCCGGGTCCGGACGGAGCTGAACGCCATGCTGCTGAAGGAGCGGGTGGAGGCGGAGCGCCAGGCCGAGGAGGATGCCCGCACCGCCCGGAGGCAGCGGCGCCGGGAGATCGAGGAGCTCCGGCTCCGGCACAGCCAGCAGGCCCGGCTGGACATTCTGGACGCCATCTCCGAGGCGCTGGACCGGGCCAGAGACCGTCTGGAGGATGCGGCGGACCTGACGGAGGAGCGCCTGGCCCAGTACCGCTCGGAGCTGAGCGAGGCCATGGAGCGGGTCCGGGAGCGCCGCGGCGCCATCCGCGCCCGCACCGCCGGGACCTACCGCCGCTCCCTGCGGCTGCTGCGGGGCAACCCCTCCGCCATTGCCAAGGAGTTCGGGGAGGCGCTGGAATCCCTGCGCAGCCTGGACAAAGACAACCGGAAGTGAGAAACCGCCGCCCCGCGTCCGAGAGGACGCGGGGCGGCGTTCGCACAGGGCTCACAGCCCCGTCAGGTCAAAGTCCGGCGTGTACTCCTCCCGGGCGGAGGTCCGCTCCTGGGTGTAGCCGCCGGTGATGCCGCAGTTGCCCAGATACTCCACCGCCGCCCGGTACTCCGCCGCCGTCACGTGGCGGGCCAGGGTCCCCTGGGCCCCGGGCTGGGGGGTGTACTGGCTCATGAGGGAGAAGAGCACGTCCCCCGGACGGAAGGCGGCGGCCACCCAGTCGATCACCTGCCGGGTGTTCTCCAGCTCCCCGGGCAGCAACAGGTGGCGGATGAGGACCCCCTGCTTCAGCAGTCCCCCCTCCATCCGGCAGGGCCCCGTCTGGCGGAACATCTCCAAAATGGCCGCCGTGGCCCACTGGAAGTAGTCCGCCGCCCCGGAGTACCGCCCGGCGGGCCCCGGCAGGGCGTACTTCAAATCCGGCAGGTACACCTGGACCCTGCCCTCCAGCAGCCGCAGCGTATCGGGCTTCTCATATCCCCCGCAGTTCCACACCACCGGCACCGGCCACGCCTCGTCCCCCAGGGCCTCCAGGATCACGGGAGTGAAGTGGGTGGGAGTCACCAGATCCAGGCAGGCCGCCCCCGCGGCGATCAGCTCCCGGAAAATTTCCCGCAGCCGCTCCGCCGTCACCGGACGGCCCACCTGCCCCCGGGAGATGGGCCGGTTTTGGCAAAAGCAGCAGCGGAGGTTGCAGCCGGTGAAAAACACGGTCCCGGCGCCGTGCTCCCCCACCAGGCACGGCTCCTCCCAGAGGTGGAGCATGGCCCGGGCCGCCACCGGCAGCATGGGCTGGCCGCAGACGCCGCCGGCCCGCTCCGCCGTCCGCTCCGCCCCGCAGTTCCGGGGACACAACGTACAGATCATACCTTCGTCACGTCGAAGTCCGGGCCCAGGTTGCCCTCCATCCAGTGGCGGCGGCACAGGCCGATGTACTGGTCGTTGGCCCCCAGGACCACCTGCTCCCCCTCCTTCAAAACCTTCCCGTTCTGGTCGAACCGGGCGTTGAAGGTGGCCTTTTTGCCGCACCAGCAGATGGTTTTCACCTCTTCGATCTTGTCCGCCATCACCAGCAGCGCCTCGCTGCCGGGGAACAAATCCCCCTTGAAGTCCGCCCGCAGCCCGTAGCACATCACGGGAATCCCCAGGTCGTCCACCAGGTAAACCAGGTACAAAACCTCCTCCCGGGTGAGGAACTGGGCCTCGTCCACAATGATGCAGGCGTTTTGCTGCAGCTCCATAATGGTGAGGCAGCGCATCTCGTCAAAGTAGATGCAGGAGTGGGTAAGCCCGATGCGGGAGACCACCATGTGGTCCCCGTCCCGCGCGTCCATCCGGGGCTTGACCAGCAGGGCCTTCTGCCCCCGCTCCTCGTAGTTGAACCGGGCCATCAGGGCGTTAGCGGTCTTGCTGGAGCCCATGGCCCCGTATTTGAAATAAAGCTGTGCCATGTGAATTCTCGTTCTCCCTTATTCTTCTTCCCGTTCCTCCGGCGCCTCCGAAAAGGGGCCGGGGTACACCGGCTCCCCGGCAAGGGGCAGGTCGGAGACGTCCACGACCAGCTTGCGGCAGGCCGGACACTCCCATGCGGTGCGGTAGCTGGTGGCGATGCCGCCCTCGGTGTTGAGCACCCGGGCGTCGGCGTCGTGGCCGGTGAGGCTGAGGGCCTTGGGTTTGGTCCGCTGCCAGTAGAGGAATCCCTGGCCGTGGAGATAGCCCCGCTCCATGGCGCCCTGGCACCAGGGACACCGCTCCGGCGGGGGCTCCGGCTCCTCCGGCCTAGGCTCCCGGAAACTTCCCACGGCGGATTTCAGCTTCTCCCCCAGGCCCCGGAGGGTCTCCAGAGGGTCGTCCTCCGCCGCCTCCGGCTCCTCCGGCGCGGCGGGGGGCCTGCCGGGCCGCCGGTCCCAGGGATCGTCGCTCTTTTTCCAGAAAGGCATGCTCACTCCTCCTCGTTGTCCTGGCCCATGTGGGCGTGGAACAGCGTGCCGCTGCGCCGGGGCAGCCAGGAAATGGGCGGCGGAACCGGCCGCCCGCGGGAATAGCACCACAGCCACCGCAGGCACCAGCACAGCTTCCGCACCAGCAACACCAGCGCCAGCGCCAGCAGGCCCTCCACCGCCCTCATTTTGCCGCTCCGTTCTCCGGCCCGTCCTCCACGTCCTCATAGTCCACCGTGTACACCGGGCCCCGGAACTCCGGCTCCCGGGGCGGCTCCGCCCCGCCGCCGTCCCGCCGCCGGGCCCGCCGCAGCAGGAAGATCACCACCGCGATCACCAAAATCGGCACCGCCAGCCGCAGCGCCAGCATGAAACATCCAGCCAACAGCCGGAAGATGCCCAGCGGCAATCCCACCAGCCATCCCATGGTCCGCTCCTTTCTCCGCCTCGCGGCGGGCCGTCACGCCTCCTCCAGTGCCGCCTCCGCCGCCTCATAATACCGGGCAAAGGCCGAGGGCACCGCGTGGGCCGCCAGGCCCTCCCGGTCCACCCAGAGGAAATCCGCCGGGCCGGGCCCGGAGACCTCCAGCGTATAGCCGGTCATCCGCCACTCCACATGGGTGAAGATGTGCCTGGCCGTGAGCTTGCTCTTCCAGGCCCGGGGCTCCAGGCCCCAGGCCGCCACCGCCCCGGGGGCGGCCGCCTCGTCCAGGGCGCCCTCCACATTGGGAAACTCCCACAGCCCTGCCAGCAGTCCCGTGTCCGGCCGGCGGCGCAGGGCCGCTCTCCCATCCCGCAGCAGGAGAAACACGGTCTTCTCCTCCTGCCGCCGGGCCTTTTTCGCCCGCTTCACCGGCAGCGCCTCCGCCGTGCCCCGGAGGCGGCCCAGGCACAGCGCCCGGGCGGGACACTCCCCGCACCGGGGCGGGCCGTTGGGCACGCACACGGTGGCCCCCAGCTCCATGGTGGCCTGGTTGAAGATGCGGATGTCCGCCGGACGCCAAGGCATCACCGCCTGCACCTGCTCCCGGACCGCCCGCTTCACCCTGGGGTCCAGAATGTCGCCGCTGCAGTCGGTGAGGCGGGCCACCACCCGGAGCACGTTGCCGTCCACCGCCGCCTCCCGGAGGCCGAAGGCCGCCGAGGCGATGGCCCCGGCGGTGTACTCCCCCACCCCCGGCAGCTCCAGCAGACCCCGGTAGGAGTCCGGAAAGCCGCCCCGCTCCGCCACCAGCCGGGCCGCCCGCTGGAGATTCCGGGCCCGGCTGTAATATCCCAGGCCCTCCCACAGCTTCATCAGCCGCTGCTCCGGCGCGGCGGCCAGGGCCTCCACCGAGGGGAAGGCCTCCAAAAACCGGGCATAATAGCCCAGAACCGCCGCCACCCGGGTCTGCTGGAGCATGATCTCCGACACCCAGATGGGGTACGGGTCCTCCGTCCGCCGCCAGGGCAGGTCCCTGGCGTGGGTCCGGAACCAGGCCAACAGCGGCTCCGGCAGCTGTTCCAATACGCGTTTTGTTGTCATATCCTGTCTGCACATGGTATGATTGTACCATATTCCGCCGCCCGTTCCCACCCCTCCACCGGATTTTTTTTAAATCCCCCTTGACCTTCCCCCCTCTGGAAGGTGTACCATAGGCTCAGAAAGCGAGGGAAGCCCGTGAAAATCAACGAAGTGGAAGCCCTGGTGGGCATCACCAAAAAGAATATCCGCTTTTACGAGGCGGAGGGCCTGCTGACTCCCCGGCGCAACAGCGAAAACGGCTACCGGGACTACGGGGAGGCGGACATCGCCGTGCTGCGGCAGGTGAAGCTGCTGCGGAAGCTGGGCCTGCCCCTGGAGGAAATCCGACAGATGCAGAGCGGCGCCCACACCGTGGGGGACGGGATGCGCCGCCACCTGGTCACGCTGGAGCGGGAGCGGGAGAATCTGGAGGCCGCCGCCCGGCTGTGCGAAGGGCTGCGGGACTGTTCGGAGAAGCTGGAGTCCCTGGACGCCCAGGCCCTGCTGGAGCGGATGGAGCAGATGGAGCGCAGCGGCACCACCTTCCAGGACAAACAGCGGCTGGACATCCGCTTCCGATATGTGGCGCCGGTGGCCGTGGCGCTTTTGATGGTGGTGCTGATGGGCAGCCTCACGGGATTGATGGTCTGGGGCTACGCCGCGGACCCCGCCAGCGCGCCGCCGCTGGCCCTGGCGGTGATTCTGGGGGCGCTGCCCCTGGTGGTGGCGGCGGGCGTCCTGCTGGCCCTGGTCCAGCGGATCCGGGAGATTGGAAGGAGGGAGATCGACGATGCCAGACAGTTCTAAGCGCAGAGGAAAGCGCCTGGGTGCCATCGCCTCGGCGGCGGTGGTGCTGCTCTACGCCGTGCCGCTGGCGGTGGGCGCGGTGGCGGCGGCCCTGGGGCTTTTCCGGCAGGGTGACGGGGCCGTGGGCCTCCTCTTCCTGCTGATCTACGGCGTGATCGGCGGCGCTGTGGCGGTGGGCATCCTGGCGGTGCTGCGCCAGCGGCTGCGGGAGATCCAGGGCGGCGAGGAGGACGACGCCAGCCAGTACTGACCGCGCCTCCGGCGGACGCAGGAGAGCGAAAGGAGGGGAACCCATGCCGAAACATTTCACCCGCAGAGGAAAGCGCCTGGGCGCCATCGCCTCAGCGGTCGTGCTGCTGCTCTATGCGGCACCGCTGGCGGCGGGGACGGTGGCGGCGGCCCTGGCGTTTTTCCAGCAGGGCGTCAGCCCGCGGGACCGCCTTCTCCTGCTGGTCTGCGGCGGAGGCGCCGGTTTTGTGACGGCGGGCATCCTGGCGGTGCTGCGCCGGCGGCTGCGGGAGCTCAAGAGAGGCGGGAACGACGATGCCGAATCACACTGACCGCGCCCTCCGGCGTCGGCGGGACGCCCGCCGGGGCGCCTGCACCGCCGTGCTGACCCGGCTGATCGCCCTGGCGGCGCTGCTGTGGGTCCGGGGCCGCCTGCCGCCGGGCAGCCCCCTCTCCCCGGTGCTGCTGGGGATAGCCTTACTGGATTTGGGGACTTTATTCCCCATCTGGATCGTATACCAACAACGAATGAAAGAAATTCAAGGAGGAGAAGAAGATGCTGCTGCTGACTATTGACCATATTCCCGGAAAGGACCTGGAGGCCCTGGGCCTTGTAAAAGGCACGGTGGTCCAGTCCAAAAACTTCGGCAAGGATTTCATGGCGGGGATGAAGACCCTGGTGGGCGGTGAGATCGTGGGCTACACGGAGATGCTGAACGAAGCCCGCCAGATCGCCACCAAGCGCATGGTGGATGAGGCCATCGCCCTGGGGGCCGACGCCATCATCAACATCCGCTACGGCTCCTCTGCCGTCATGCAGGGGGCGGCGGAGGTCATCGCCTACGGAACGGCGGTCAAGTACCTGTGAGCACCGTCACTTTTCTGGCCCACAGCGGTTTTTGGGTGGAGCTGCCCACGGTGACGCTGCTGTTCGACTGGTGGAAGGGCCCCCTGCCGCCCCGGCGGCAGGGGGTGCCGCTGCTGGTCTTCGCCAGTCACCGCCACCCGGACCACTTCAACCCCGCCCTCTTCTCCCTGGACGCCGACGGCTTCCTCCTGGGGAAGGGCATCCGCCTGACGGAGCGGAACCGGGAGAAATGGGGCCTCTCCCCGGAGACCGCCGCCCAGTGCCGCACCCTCGGCGGCGGGGAGACCCTGGAGGCGCTGCCCGGCGTCACCGTGGAGACCCTGCCCTCCACCGACGAGGGGGTGGCCTTCCTGGTGACGGCGGAGGGGAAGACCCTCTTCCACGCGGGGGACTTGAACTGGTGGCACTGGGCGGGAGAAGACCCCGCCTGGAACCGGAACATGGAGGCGGACTTCAAGCGGTACGCGGAGCCCCTGCGCAACCGCCGCCTGGACCTGGCCATGCTGCCCCTGGACCCCCGGCTGGGGGAGGACGGATTCCGGGGCCCCCGGTATTTCCTGGAGACAGCGGACATCCGCCTGCTCCTCCCCATGCACCAGTGGGAGGACTTCGGCTTCACCGGCGCCTTCCTGGCCGCCTGTCCCGCCGCCGGGGAAAAGACCCTGGCCGTCCGGGAAAACGGCCAGGTCTTCCCCCTGGACTGGTAAAAAGAGATTGTCCGTGCCACACATGGCGCGGGCAATTCTCTTTCACCGGTCAAGCCGTTTAACCGCGGGGGCGACGAAAGCTGGTAAACTTCGGTTTTGCCGCGGCGTGTACGCGGCAGAACCGGCTGCCCGGCCCGCAAGTGCGCGGCATATCCTCCCGCCCCTCAGCGGTCTTTTCCCAAAAGTGCCGCGGATATATTGACCGCACAGAGAGACTGCCCGCGCCATATATGGCGCGGGCAGTCTCTTTCACCGGTCATACCAGTTTGCCACGGGGCGGTGAAAGCAGATCCTTCGGTTTTGCCGCGGCATATACGCGGCGGTACCGGCCCCCCGGCCCGCAAGTGCGCGGCATATCCCTCCCGCCCCACAGCAACCTTTTCCCAAAAGTACCGCAGGCATTTGGACCGCACAAAGAAAGACCGCCCGTGCCACGCGTGGCACGGGCGGTCTTTCTTTCGGTTTACGCCGCCAAAAGCAACCGGCTGCCGGTCCAGTCCCCGGCCTCCGCCGTCAGCTCCGGTACAAAGTCGGCGCCGCCTGCGGCGGTGATCCGGTCAGCCAGGGCCTCCAGCCCCGCCGGCTCCGCCGGGACATAGACGCGGTCCACCAGGGGGGCGATCTCCGCCAGGGACAGCCCGGCGGCCTCGTCGCTGCCGGAGCTTACCACCGCCTCCGGCAGCTCAATGGACAGCGCCGCGCCGTAGGGCTCCAGCGTCTCCCGGACCTCCTTCAGGAAGGCCGTCAGGTGGGCGAACCGGTCCCCCTCGCCGTAGGCGATCTTGTCCAGCTTGCCCTCCGTGGGGTAGGAGACGCCGGTGAGGAGAATCTCGTCGAAGCCCAGCTCCGCCGCCTCCCGGACCAGCTCCCGGAGATACGCCCGGGCGGCGGGCTTGGCGGGGTCCAGCCACTGGCTGTTGCTGCCGTCGTAGAAAATGAAGCCGCCGGTGTTTTGCAGCCCCATGGCCTCCACGTCGCTGTTGGCGGCCCGGGGGTCGTGGAAGCAGCCGATCCGGGCCACGGTGTACCGCCCCTCCCCGCCGTTCAGGGTCTTCAGGGCGGCGGCGGTGTCCTCCGCCACGGAGGCGGAGCCGGACACGGCGGCGGAGGAGTCGAAATACACCCCGCCGTCACCGTCCTTCAGCGTGACGGCCCAGGCATCGTCCGCCTCCCCGGCGGCCAGGGCCGCCGCAAGGCCCGCCTGGGTCAGCGGCGTCTCCCCCAGGTCCCGCACCAGGACGGCGGCGGGCCCCTCCGGCGGCTGGATGGTCAGCTCCACGTCCTCCCCCTCCTCCGGCGGCGTCTCCGCCTCCGGGCTCTTGGGCAGGCGCAGGTGGGGGATGCCCGCCTCGTCATAGACCAGATGCTCCTGCAAAACGATGAAGCCCGCCGCGGCCAGAATGACCAGCACCAGCACCGCCGCCAGGGCGGTTTTCCATTTGGGGGTCCGTCCCCGGTAGTTGCGATATCCTCTGGAGCCTGCCATGTTCCGTCCACTCCTCTCCGAAAAACGGGGGTCAGCCGGCCCCGTTCTCCAGGGCCATCATCTTCTCCACCCGGCGGGCGTGGCGCCCTCCCTCAAACTCCGTGGACAAAAAGACCTCCACCATGCGCTCCGCCATGCTTCTGCCGGTGAACCCGGCACCGATGGCCAGCATGTTGGCGTCGTTGTGGCGGCGGGTCATCTCCGCCTCCAGGCAGTCCGCGCAGTGGGCGCAGCGGATGCCCCGGATCTTGTTGGCGGAGATGGAGATGCCGATGCCGGTGGTGCAGAGCACGATGCCCCGCTCACAGCGCCCGTCGGCCACGGCCCGGGCCGCCGCCGCGCCGAAGTCGGGATAGTCGCAGCTGTCCGTGGAGTCGCAGCCGAAGTCCTCATAGGTATGGCCCAGCTTTTCCAGAAGCCGGATGATGTCCTGCTTCAGGGCGTAGCCGCCGTGGTCGCAGCCCAATGCGATGTTCATGGTGTGTCCTCCTGTTCGTTCCTCCTCACAGCGCGTGCCAGACGGGCTGTAGGTGTTCAAAGGTGCAAAACCGGGTGAAGCCGCATGCGCGCAGCAGCGCCTGCCGCTCCCGGATGGCGCAGCCCACATACCGGGTGTCGTGGGCGTCGCTGCCCAGGGTGACGATCTCGCCCCCCAGGCGCCGGTACATCCGCAGCCACTTCTCCGCGGGCAGGGGCTCCCCGCCCCGGTTGGTGTTCAGCTCAATGCCGCAGCCCTTTTGAATCAGGGTGCGGAGGATGTCCTCCACCTCCGCCTCAAACCCGTCGAAGGTCAGGCAGAAACCCCGCTTCTCGTTCAGATACCGCAGCGGCAGCGTCAAATGGCCCAGGACGGAGAAGCGGCCCCATTCCGCCAGCAGCCGCACCTGCTCCAGATAGTCCGCGATGCCCGCCCGGGCCTCCGCCTCGTCGGCGGGGTCGAACGCGGAGAGGTCGCGGCAGCCGTACCGGCTGGAGAGCATGTGCTCCGAGCCGATGATGAAGTCCAGTGCCGGAGCCGGCGCCATCAGCGCCTCGGTGTGGGCAATGTCCCGGGGGGCGTCCCCCAGTTCGATGCCAAGGCGCAGCCGGAGGCGGTCCCCCACCGCCGCCCGGGCCTCCGCGAAGGCCGCCGCCAGGGCGGCCCAGTCGTAGGGGGGACACAGCTCCTGGGTGTCCCACCGCACCGGCTCCAGGTGGTCCGTGAAGCACAGCTCATCAAGCCCCGCGGCGACAGCCGCCAGGGCCATCTCCGTCATGGAGCAGCGGGCGTCCGGCGAGAGGCTGGAATGGGTGTGAAAGTCAGCCAGATACATGCCCGCGCCTCACTTCTTGAACTTCTTGAAGAACTTCTTCCGTTCCTCGTAGTTGTTGTCCCCCACGCTCTCGGCAAACTTTTTCAGGGCCTCTTTCTGCTCCTTGTTCAGGTTGCGGGGGGTCTCGATGTAGACCGTCACATACTGGTCTCCCCGGCCCCGGCCGTTGATGGAGGGAATGCCCTTGCCCTTGAGGCGGAAGGTGGTGCCGCTCTGGGTGCCCTCCGGCAGCTCGTACTTCACCTTGCCGTCAATGGTGGGGATCTCCAGCTCCGCCCCCAGCACCGCCTGGGCGAAGGTGATGGGCGCCTCGCACAAAACGGAGGTGCCCTCCCGCCGGAACAGCTCGTGGGGCCGGACGGTGATGGTGATGAGCAGGTCCCCCGCCGGGCCGCCGTTCTTTCCGGCGTGGCCCTGGCCCCGGATGGAGATGGTCTGGCCGTTGTCGATGCCCGCGGGGATGCTGGCCTGGATGGTCTTGCGCCGGCGGACTGCCCCGGCGCCGTGGCAGTCCTTGCAGGGCTGGTGGATGATCTTCCCCTTGCCGCCGCACCTGGTGCAGGGGGCACTGGTGGCGAACACCCCCATGGGGGTCTGCCGCCGGACCTGGACCTGGCCGGTGCCGTGGCAGTCCGGGCAGACCTCCGGCGTGGTGCCGGGGGCGCTGCCGTTGCCGTGGCAGGTGTCGCAGGGCTCCATTCTATCCACGGTGACGGCCTTTTCGCAGCCAAAGGCCGCCTCCTCAAAGCTGATGGCCAGGGACATGCGGATGCTCTCCCCCCGCTGGGGGGCGTTGGGATTGGTGCGCCGCCCGCCGCCGAAGCCCCCGCCGAAGAAGCTGCCGAAGATGTCCCCCAGGTCCCCGAAGTCGAAGCCGCCGTCAAACCCGGCGCCGCCGCCGAAGTTGGGGTCCACGCCGGCGTGGCCGTACTGATCGTACCGGGCCCGCTTGTCGCTGTCGGACAGCACCTCGTAGGCCTCGTTGACCTCCTTGAACCGCTCCTCCGCCGTGTGATCGTCGGGGTTCAAGTCCGGGTGGTACTGCCGGGCCATCTTCTTATAGGCCTTTTTGATCTCGTCCTCCGAGGCGCCCTTGGAGATGCCCAGGACCTCGTAATAGTCTCTTTTCTGTTCTGCCATGTTCGTTCTCCCTCGTCAGGAATCAGGCGTCCGGACCGGGCGGCCGGAGACTCCTCCGCCGGACACCCGCTCCATTCACGCAAAACGGTCCGAATGGGGCGGGGAGATGCTCCCCGTCCCATCGGTCCGTGTGTCTCACTGTTTGTTCTGGTCGTCCTCGTCGACCACCTTGTAGTCGGCGTCGTAATACTGGCCGTCCTGAGCGCCGGCGCCGGGGCCGGGCTGGGCACCCTGGGCGCCCTGGGGATTGGCCTGCTGGTACAGCTTCTCGCTGACGGCGTAGAAGGACTGGGTCAGCTCCTCGGTGGCGGCCTTGATGGCGGCGGTGTCCGTGCCCTTCAGGACCTCCTTCAGCTTGTCGATGCCGCTTTGGACCTTGCTCTTGTCGCCCTCGGGGATCTTGTCGCCCATCTCGGAGAGGGTCTTCTCGCTCTGGTAAACCATCTGGTCGGCCTGGTTGCGGACTTCCACCTCTTCCTTCATCTTCTTGTCCTGGGCGGCGTACTGCTCCGCCTCCCGCACGGCCTTCTCGATGTCCTCCTTGCCCATGTTGGAGGAGGAGGTGATGGTGATATGCTGCTCCTTGCCAGTGCCCAGGTCCTTGGCGGAGACGTTGACGATGCCGTTGGCGTCGATGTCGAAGGTCACCTCGATCTGGGGCACGCCGCGGCGGGCCGGGGCGATGCCGTCCAGGTGGAAGCGGCCCAGGGACTTGTTGGCGGCGGCCATCTCCCGCTCGCCCTGGAGGACGTTGACCTCCACGCTGGTCTGGTTGTCGGCGGCGGTGGAGAAGATCTGGCTCTTCTTCACGGGGATGGTGGTGTTGCGGTCGATGAGCTTGGTGCACACGCCGCCCATGGTCTCAATGCCCAGGGACAGCGGGGTGACGTCCAGCAGCAGCAGGCCCTTCACGTCGCCGGTGAGGACGCCCGCCTGGAGGGCGGCGCCCATGGCCACGCACTCGTCGGGGTTGATGCCCTTGAAGGGCTCGCTGCCGGTGAAGTTCTTCACCGCCTCCTGGACGGCGGGAATCCGGCTGGAGCCGCCCACCAGCAGCACCTTGGAAAGATCGCTGGGCTTCAGCCCGGCGTCGGACATGGCCTGGCGCACGGGGCCCATGGTGGCGTCCACCAGATGGGCGGTGAGCTCGTTGAACTTGGCCCGGGTGAGGGTGACGTCCAGGTGCTTGGGGCCGGTGGCGTCGGCGGTGATATAGGGCAGGTTGATGTTGGAGGTGGTGACGCCGGAGAGCTCGATCTTGGCCTTCTCGGCGGCCTCCTTCAGCCGCTGCATGGCCACCTTGTCGCCGGAGAGGTCCACGCCGTCGCTGCGTTTGAACTCGGCCACCAGGTACTTCATCACGCACTCGTCGAAGTCGTCGCCGCCCAGGCGGTTGTTGCCGGCGGTGGCCAGCACCTCGATCACGCCGTCGTCGATCTCCAGCACGGAGACGTCGAAGGTGCCGCCGCCCAGGTCGTAGACCATGATCTTCTGGGTCTGCTCCTTATCCATGCCGTAGGCCAGGGCCGCGGCGGTGGGCTCGTTGATGATGCGCTTGACGTCCAAGCCGGCGATTTTGCCGGCGTCCTTGGTGGCCTGGCGCTGGGAGTCGGTGAAGTAGGCGGGCACGGTGATGACCACCTCGGTGACGGGGGCGCCCAGATAGGCCTCGGCGTCCGCCTTCAGCTTCTGGAGAATCATGGCGCTGATCTCCTGGGGGGTGTAGGCCTTGCCGTCCACGTTCACCTTGTAGTCGGAGCCCATCTCCCGCTTGATGGAGATCACGGTCCGGTCAGGGTTGGTGATGGCCTGGCGCTTGGCCACCTGGCCCACCATCCGCTCGCCGGTCTTGGAGAAGGCCACGACGGAGGGGGTGGTGCGGTTGCCCTCGGCGTTGGGGATGACGACTGCCTCGCCGCCCTCCATGACGGCCACGCAGGAGTTGGTGGTACCCAAATCAATACCAATGACTTTAGACATATCTGTTGCCTCCACATTCTATCGAAAAATTCATATGATTTCCAAAGGATTCCAGAACCGCCGTCTGCGCGGCGGCGGGCCGGGACGGATGGCTCCGCTCAGTTCGCCACCTGCACGATGGCGTGGCGGATCACCTTGTCGCCCATGGAGAAGCCCGCCTGAAACACCTGGGCCACCACGCTCTCCCCCAGGCTCTCGTCGTCGATGTGCATGACGGCGTTGTGCTTCTCCGGGTCAAAGGGACGGCCCAGGGCCTCGATCTCCTCCACCCCCAGCTTTTTCAAGATCTCCTTGTACTGGGTGAAAATCATCTCCAGACCCTTCTTGTGAGGGGAGTCCTCCCCGCCCTCGCTGGAGGCGGCCCGCTCCAGATTGTCGTACACCGCCAAAAACGCCTTGATGGTATCCGCCTTGGCGTCTTGGTACAGGCCGTCCTTCTCCTTGGCGGTGCGCTTGCGGTAGTTGTCGTACTCGGCGGTGAGGCGGACGAACTGCTCCTTCACAGCCTCCAGCTGCTTGGCCGCCAGCTCCATCTGCTCCACCTGCTCCCGGGTAAAGGTAAAGCTCTTTTCCTTTTTCTTCCTGGCCTTTCCGGCCTTCTCCGCCTTCTCCTCCCCGGCGGCGTCCGCCTGGGGCGCCTCCTCCTGGGCGGCCTGGGTCTCCGGGATCTCCTCCTCGAGGGGCTGCTTTTGTTCCTCGCTCATTTCTTTGGTTCCTCCTTCGGGGGTAATTCCTGTTTTCCAAACAGCCGGGTCAGCCCGTCGGCAAAGCCGGAGAGCCGCGCGGCCACTGTCGCATAGTCCATGCGGGTGGGGCCCACCACGCCGATGAGGCCCCGCATATCGTCGCCGATGTCGTAGCTGGCCACCACCACGCTGGTGTCCTGCAGCGCGCCCGCCACGTTCTCCGGCCCGATGAGGATTTTCATGGGCCCCTCCTCCGGCATGGGGAGGTTCTCCTTCCCGTCGGTGAGGAAGCTCATCAGCTCGTGGGCCTTGGCGGCATCCCGGAACTCCGGCAGCTTCAAAATCTGGCTGGCGCCGGCGGTGACGATCTCCCGCTGGCCCGCCTCCTCCAAAACGTCCACCGCGTAGGCGATGGTCTGGGAGAGCAGAAGGAACATCTGGGGCGCCACCTGCTCCGCCACGCTCATGAGGCGCTGGTTCATCTCCTCGGTGGAGATGCCGGTGAAGTGGCCGTTCAGCAGATTCACCAGAGTGGGCATCTGCTCCGGGTCCACCTTCAGTTGCAGCTTCAGCAACTGGCTTTTCACCCGGTTGTCGCCCATCATCATCACCACGATGCAGCTGCGCTCATCCACCGCCAGCAGGTCGAACCGGCGGGCGGTCACCTCTTTGCGCCCGGCGGCGGCCACATAGGCGGGGTAGTTCACAAAGGCGCTGACCGCCCTTCCCGCCTGGGAGAGGAGGTGGTCCAGCTCCTCCATCTTGATCTGGAGGGAGCGGTTGATCTTCTCCGTCTCCGCCAGGGAGAGCTCCTGGCGGCGCATCAGTTCGTTGACGTACAGCCGGTAGCCCTTGGGAGAGGGAACCCGCCCGGCGGAGGTGTGGGGCTGTTCCAGATAGCCCAGGTCCACCAGATCCGCCAGCTCGTTGCGGATGGTGGCGGAGCTGACGCTGCCGCCCATCTGGACGGCGATGGCCTTGGAGCCCACGGGCTCCGCGGTCTGGATGTAATCCTCCACCACAACCTTCAATATCTGCCGTTTTCGCTCCGTCAGTTCCACGCTCACACCTCTGTGACGCTCCTTTGCAATAGGGTTGCATAACTTTAGCACTCTCTTCTCTTGAGTGCTAAAGCGAGTTTACCACCACCGCAAACGCTTGTCAATGGATGGATATAAACAAATTGTAAACAAAGGGAGACGGATGTTTGAACAATGTTTTCCAGGGCGGTTTTTCCAAAAAGGGAGTCCCGAGCCTCTCGCTCAGGACTCCTCCACCGCCCGGCGCACTGCGCCGGAGAAATACAGCGACCCCAGGGCGCACACCACGCCCTCCGGCCCGGCGGTGCGGATGGCGGCGGCCACGGCCTCCCCCACCGTCCGGCAGGGCCGGGCCGCCACGCCCCGCTCCGCCAGCAGGCGGCACAGCGCCTCCGCCTCCAGGGCCCGGGGGCTGTCGGGCCGGACGGCGAAGACCTGCTCCGCCAGGGGGGCCAGACAATCCAGCATCTCCCCCACGTCCTTGTCCGCCAGCACCCCCAGCACCACCGTCACCCGCCGCCCGGGAAACAGCATCCCCAGGCTCTCCGCTGCGGCGGCCATGCCGTGGGCGTTGTGGGCGCCGTCCAGCAGCACCGCCGGGCGGCGGCGCAGCACCTCGAACCGCCCCGGCCAGCAGACAGCGGCCAGCCCCCGGCGGATGTCCTCCGGCGAGATGGCCCACCCCCGCTCCGCCAGCACCTCCGCCGCCGTGACGGCGGTGACGGCGTTTTTGACCTGGTAGGCCCCGGCCAGGGGGATGCGCAACTCCCCGTAGGGGGCCAGCGTAAAGGCGCCGCCGGAGAGGGCCAGGCGGCAGTCCCCCAGGCGGGAGAAGTCCACCTCCCGCAGCGCCGCCCCCCGCTCCCGGCAGGTGCTGCGGAACACAGCGTCCGCCTCCGGGCAGCCGCCGTAGCTGACCACGGCGCCGCCGGGCTTGATGATGCCCGCCTTGGCGGCGGCGATGTCCGCCAGGGTGGGGCCCAGCTGGGCCATGTGGTCCATACCCATGGCGGTGAGCACCGCCGCCTCCGGGGTGTCGATGACGTTGGAGGCATCCAGGGCGCCCCCCAGCCCCACCTCCAGCACCACGATGTCGCAGCCCTGCTCCCGGAAGTACAGCAGGGCGATGGCGGTGATGAGCTCGAACTCCGTGGGGTGCTCCCCCATGGCCTCGGCGGCAGGGCGGACCCGCTCCGTCAGCGCTGCCAGGTCCCCGTCGGAGATCATGGCGCCGTTCACCCGGATGCGCTCGTGGAACACCGTCAGATAGGGGGAGGTGTTCAGCCCCACCCGGTAGCCCGCCGCCTGGAGAATGGCGGCGATGCAGGCGCAGGTGCTCCCCTTGCCGTTGGTGCCCGCCACGTGGACGAAGCGCAGCGCCCGCTGGGGGTCCCCCAGGGCGCGGAGCAGGCGGCGGATGCGCTCCAGCCCCGGGGCGTGCCCCTGCCACTGGAAGCTGTGGATATAGGCGATGGCCTCTTCTCCCGTCATGGCCTCAGCTCCGGGCCAGGCCCTGACGGCGCAGCAGGCCCGCCAGAGGCATGGCCACCGTGGCGATCACCACGGCAATCACCATGCCGGACACCAGCCGCCACGCCAGGTCCCCCACCACCAGTGCCGGGGTGAAATACCCGTAGAGCAGGGCATCCACGGCGATGACGGCGGTGTTGGCCGCGGTGGTCGCCAGCGCCGCCAGCACGCACACGCCGTAGCAGGCCGCCGGGCGGCTCTCCAGGGGCCGCAGCACCGAGGCGGCGGCGCCCACAATCAGCCCCCGGATGGCGGGGGGCAGCAGCCACAGGGCGGTGGTGGCGGTGATGCCGTAGCCCCCCAACAGCTGGTTCAAGAACTCTCCGAACAGGGCCACCAGCACCGACTCCAGCGGCCCGAACAGCAGGGCCGTTGCCACCACCGGCAGCGAGGCGAAGGTGATGCGCAGGTTCCCCGCCTTGATGGACACCATGTTCAGCAGCACGTACAGCGCCGCCAGCACGCCGATGCGGCAAATGGTCTTCGCGTTGAATTTGGACATAAAAATACCTTCCTTCTGTCAATTCGGCAGTCCGATACCGGAGCGCCGCACAGAGGAAGGCCGTCGCAGTTCCCTGATGCGGCAGCGGGATGCGGAACACACACTGCAAGGCATTCGCCCTTTCGTCCGGAAAACAACTCCCCGTTTTCCCGGCACTATTTCACACATGTGTTCCTACTCTGCCTGTTGGTTGTCATGATAGGCCATTTGGGCCGAAAACGCAATAGAAAAGTTCCCCAAATCTGACGATTTGGGGAACTTTTTTCCAGCGGATTTACTGAGGGGTACCGGCGGCAGCGGCGGCTTTGGCCTCCGCGGCGGCCTTGGCCTTTTCGGCCTGGGCCTTCTTGACGGCCTTGTACTTCTCCTTCTCCTCCGCGGTGGCGATGGGGAGGATGGCGTCTCTCGGGCAGACCTTGGTGCACAGCTTGCAGTTGATGCACTTGTCGTAATCGATCATGGCCACGCCGTTCACCACGTGGATGGCGTCCTTCCGGCACTCCTTCTCGCACAGGCCGCAGCCGATGCAGGAGCTGGCGCACACGCTCATGGCGGCCTTGCCCTTGTCCTGGTTGGCGCAGGCCACGTGGACCTTCTTGGAGGCGGGGACGGAGACGATCAGCTTCCGGGGGCAGGCCTTGGCGCAGGCCATGCAGGCGGTGCACTTGTCCGGGTCCACCACGGCGGTGCCGTTGGGGCCGATGGACATGGCGTCGAACTGGCAGGCGGACACGCAGGAGCCGAAGCCCAGGCAGCCGAAGGAGCAGTCCAGAGGGCCGGCGGCCACCTTGGTGGCGGCCATGCAGTCCTTCACGCCCACGTAGGCGAAGCGCTTCTTGGCGTTGGTACCGCCGTTGCAGCGGACGAAGGCTACCTGGCGCTCCCCGGAGGGGGCCTCCTGGCCCAGAATGGCGGCGATGGCGGCGGCGTTCTCGGCGCCGGCGGGGGCGCAGGCGTTGACGGGGGCCTCACCACTCAGCATGGCGGCGGCGCAGCCGGCGCAGCCGGGATAGCCGCAGCCGCCGCAGTTGGCGCCGGCCAGATGGCTCAGGATGGCCTCCTCCCGGGGGTCCTTCTTCACCTCGAAGACCTTGGAGGCGACCGCCAGGACCAGGCCGAACACGGCGCCCAGCACGCCCAGCACTGCGATTGCAGCAACAATATTCATAGTATGTGCCTCCTTACCAGATCTTCAGGCCGGAGAAGCCCATGAATGCCAGGGCCATCAGACCAGCGGTGACCAGGGCGATGGGGAAGCCCTCAAACGCCTTGGGATACTCAGCGAACACCAGCCGCTCCCGGATGCTGGCAAACAGCACGATGGCCAGCAGGAAGCCCAGGCCGCCGGTGATGCCGTACACCACAGAGGAGATGAAGTTGTAGTTGTTCTGGATGTTCAGCAGGGCGACGCCCAGCACGGCGCAGTTGGTGGTGATCAGCGGCAGGTACACGCCCAGCGCGGTATACAGGGAGGGCATGGACTTCTGCAAAAACATCTCGATGAACTGCACCAGGGACGCGATGACCAGAATGAAGGCCACGGTCTGCATGTACATCAGGTCGAAGGGGATCAGGATGAAGGTGTTGACCAGCCAGGTGATGGCGGAGGCCAGGCCCATGACGAAGGTCACGGCGAAGCCCATGCCCACGGCGGTGTCCACCTTCTTGGACACGCCCAGGAAGGGGCAGATGCCCAGGAATTGGGAGAAGATAAAGTTGTTTGCCAGAATGGCGCCCAGCGTAATCGCCAGGAGTTCAAAGATCTGATCCATTATTTGCTCTCCTCCTTATTCTTCTTGGGCCGTGCCAGCGCCCACTGCATGGCGGCGATCAGGCAGCCCAGCACCAGGAAGCCGCCCACGGGCAGGGTCAGCATACCGGCGGGGAACTGGGAGGGGAGGATCTGGATGCCCTTTCCGTCGGGGCCCAGGATGCCGCCGCCGAAGGTGCCGGCGCCCAGCAGCTCGCGGATGACGCACATGGCCAGCAGCACCAGGGTATAGCCCACGCCCTGGAAGATGCCGTCGAACAGCGACGCGCCGATGCCGTTCTTATAGGAGAAGGACTCGGCCCGGCCCAGGATGATGCAGTTCACCACGATCAGGGGGATGAACACGCCCAGGGACTTGGCCAGATCCGGCAAAAACGCCTGGATCAGCAGGTCCACCATGGTGACGAAGCCCGCGATGACCACGATGAACATGGCGATGCGGATTTTATCGGGGACGATCTTGCGGATCGCGGAGATGATGATGTTGGACAACGTCAGGATGATGAGCACGGCCACGCCCATGCCCAGTCCGTTGAAAAACGACGTGGTGATGGCCAGCGTGGAGCACAGGCCCAGCATCTGCACCAGAACCGGGTTCTGGCTCACCAGACCGTCCATAAACTGTCTTTTCAGATTCATACGATTCAGCTCCTCCCTTCTCAACCGATGGCGCCGGCCACGGCAATGGCGGCGTTGACGCCGGTGGTGACGCCCTTGGTGGAGACGGTGGCGCCGGAGATGGCCACCACGTTGGAGCCCACCGACAGCGTGCCGTCGGCAGCACTCTTGCCCTGGAACTGGTCCAGAACGCCGTTCTGGTTTTCCATGACCTTGGAGCCGATGCCCGCGGTCTCGGCGTTGTCCACGATGGCGACGCCGGTGACCACGTTTTCAGCGTCCACGCCCACCATCATCTCGATGCTGCCCTGGGAGCCGCTGGCCACCACCTTGATGGCGTAGCCGGCGTGTTCGCCGCCCATCAGCACCTCATACACGGAGTCCAGGGTGCCGCCGGCGGCGGAGGCCGCGGCGCTCATGGCCTCGGTGTTCTCCAGCGCCTCCTCGGAGAAGGCGGCGTTGTCGGGGTCGGCCACCACGGCCCTCATGGCGGTCTGGGTGTTCTCCCAGTTGATGGCGGCGATCCGGTCCTTGGTCACCATGTTCACCAGGCCCAGCAATCCCGCCACGATCACGCAGGTCACAAACAACGTCACGGTCAGCTTAATGATGTATTGGGGGTCCATGTTGGCTTTTTCCTGAGTCTTCACTTCGGTACTCATTTCGCAGCCGCCTCCTTCTTATCGGATTTCACGACGCCAAAACGAGTGGGCTTGGTATACTTGTCGATCAGTGCCACGCACAGGTTCATCACCATGATGGAGTAGCAGACGCCCTCGTTATAGGAGCCAAAATAACGGATCAGCACCGTGAAGAGGCCGCAGCCGATGCCGAAGATCAGCTGGCCCTTCTTGGTTACGGGAGAGGTGGCGTAGTCGGTGGCCATGAAGAAGGCGCCCAGCATCAAGCCGCCGCCGAAGATGCTGTACAGCATCCACTCCAGGCCGCTGCCGCTCTTGGGGAACAGGAAGCTGAGAACCGCCACGGTGGCGATGTAGGCCACGGGGGTCTGCCAGTTGATGACCTTGCGGAAGATCAGATAGGCGCCGCCCACCAGCAGCAGCAGGGCGGAAATCTCGCCCAGGGAACCGCCGGTCTTGCCCAGGAACATGTCCACCACGGTGTAGGTGCCTCTCAGCGTCTCCATATCCCCGGTCTTCAGATAGGCCATGGGGGTGGCGGCGGTGATGATGTCGGCGGTGGAGCCGAACAGGGGGGCGCTCTCACCGGGGGCGATCCAGGTGGTCATGACGCCGGCGTAGCTGCCCAGCAGGAACGCGCGGCCGGCCAGGGCGGGGTTGACAAAGTTCTTGCCGATGCCGCCGAAGAGCTGCTTGACCACAATGATGGCGAAGAAATCACCGATGAGGATCATCCAGTAGGGGGTGGTGACGGGGCTGACGAAGGCCAGCAGCATACCCGTGACCACGGCGCTGAAATCGCCGATGGACTGGGGCTTTTTCAGCAGCGTGCGGTACAGCCACTCCCAGAACATGCAGCCCACCACGGAGACGGCGGTCAGCGTCAGGGCCTTCAGCCCGAAGCAGATCACGGCCCACACCAGGGCGGGCACCATGGCGATGATGACGTCCAGCATGATGCTCCGGGTGGTCTCATTGCCGCGGATATGGGGGGAAGAAGTGGCAATCAGTTTCAGATTCTTGTAGTCCGTCATTTGTTCACGGCCTCCTTCTTCTCTTCTGCAGCCTTTTTGGCCTCGGCCGCAGCCTTGTCGGCGGCCATCTTGTCCTTAACGATCTGCTTGCCATACTTGAACATATGGGTCAGATGCATCCGGGCCGGGCAGGCGTACGCGCAGGCGCCGCACTCCATGCAGTCCATGATGTGGGCGTCGTTCAGCTCATCGGCCATGCCCTTGGCGGCGTACTGGTACATGAACAGGGGCTCCAGGTGCATGGGGCAGGCGGAGACGCACTTGCCGCAGCGGATGCACTGGGGGGCCTCCACCGTCTGCTCCTCGTTGGCGCAGAAGGCCAGCATGGCGCCGGTGCCCTTGCCCACGGGAACGTCCGCGGTGTACTGGGCCATGCCCATCATGGGGCCGCCGGAGATCAGCTTGTAGGTCTTCTCGTTCAGGCCGCCGCAGGCATCGAACAGGCAGGAGACGGGGGTGCCGATGGGGCACTCCAGGTTCTTGGGCTCCACCACGCCGGAGCCGGACACGGTGACGATCTTGCTCACCACGGGCATGCCCAAGGTGATGGCACGGAAAATGGCACAGGTGGTGTTGATGTTGAACACGGCGCAGCCGATGTTGGACGGCAGGCCGCCGGGGGGCACCTGCTTGCCGGTGATGGCCTGGCACAGCTGTTTTTCACCACCCTGGGGGTAGCGGCAGTGCAGCGCCTCCACCACCACGGGGGCCTTCTTCTCGGCGATGACCTTGTTCATCGCGTCGATGCCGTTTTGCTTGTTGTCCTCGACGCCGATCACAACCTTGTCCACGCCAAACATCTTGGCCAGATATGTAGCGCCCCCGATGATCTCCTCGGGGCGCTCCAGCATGGTGCGGTGGTCGCCGGTGATGTAGGGCTCGCACTCGGCACCGTTGATGATGACGGTGTCCACCTTGCCGATACCGCCGGAGATCTTCACGTGGGTGGGGAAGGTCGCGCCGCCCATGCCGACGATGCCGGCGTTCTTGACGGCCTCCACCATCTCCTCCACCGTCAGGGCGTCCGGGTCCGCGGGGGCCTGGACCTCTTCGCTGAGGGTATCCTGGAAGTCGTTCTCGATGACCACGGACATCATGTTGCCGCCCATGGAATAGGGCCGGGGCTCCACTGCCTTCACCTTACCGGAAACGCTGGCGTGGATGGGAGCTCCCAGACCGTGGAACTCGCCGATTTTCTGACCCACCTTGACAAGGTCCCCGGCCTTCACCAGGGGTGTACAGGGTGCGCCAAAGTGCATCGACATGGGGATGACCACCTCTGCCGGCGGAGCCAGCTGCTCGATGGCCTTTTCATTGGTCGCGGCTTTCATGTCATTGGGATGAACGCCGCCAAAGAAAGCTTGTGCCATTGTCTTCACCTCATTTTTACTCCTGATAGCTGGGCCAGGCGCCGACAAGTGCCCCATCCACCGGCTGGACGGGGCATGTTTGCTCTGGCGAGACTACCACATACTGCGGATCATTCTACACCCTATTTTGAAAAATGTCCAGTCTGTGAACAGCAGTTTTTATGGAAATAACCCCTTTTTTTGTCGCATTTTTTATGCTTTTGGTCATTTTAACCTGATTTGCAAAAATCCGCCCCCCTTCCGCCGGCCTCCCTTGTCATTTCCGCCAAAACATGCTATATTGGTCTCATCGCTTTTCCGGCGAAAGTCTTCTTTCAGAAAGGGTTTCCCCTATGACACCACAATTGATCGACCGAAAAGCCCGGAAACAGGAGGCCCGCGGGCTCCTGGCGGGCGCCCGGGTCTCCCCCGTGGGCATGACGGCCCTGTACGTCCTGGTGCTGCTGGTGCTGGACCTGGTGAGCGTGTTCAGCGGCGGGCGGGGCATCCTCTCCACCTTCGTCTCCATCCTCACCTCGCTGATGGGCACGGTGCTGGGCGCCGGGTTCATCCTCTACTGCATGGCCCTGCGCCGGGGGGAGCGGGCGGAATACCTGACGCTGTTCGACGGGTTCTCCTTCGTGGGCCGCCTCATCGGGCTGTGCCTGCTGATGGACCTCTTCATCGGCCTGTGGTCCATGCTGTTCATTGTCCCCGGCATCGTGGCCGCCTACCGCTACCGCTTCGCGCCCTTCAATCTCTATGAGAATCCGGACGTGGGTATTCTGGGGGCCATGGAAATGAGCCGCCGGCAGACCGCCGGCTACAAGGGCCAGCTGTTTTTGCTGGACCTGAGCTACCTGGGCTGGACGCTGCTGGCCTCCGTCCCCTCCCTGATCCAGAACTTCCTGCTTTACCGGGAGATGGCCCGGGTCCTCTCCGTTTACATGCAGGACCCCTCCCGCCCCCTGCCCGTGCTGGACACGGCCGGCATCCTGATTCTCCCCGGCTGGGCCTGGACCCTGATTACGGGAGGGTGGATGCTGGCGGTAGCGGTGTTCTTCCTGGCCCAGCGCCGCTGCGTGGAGCTGAGCTACTTTGAGACCGCCAAGGCCACCTCCGGCGTGGGCGCCGGGGTGACGCCCCCCGCCCCCGACGGCCTGGGCGGGCTGTAAAAGAAAAAGACCGCTCCGTGACGAACCGTCACGGAGCGGTCTTTTTCGCATCTCACAGAGTGGGGAAGGCCCGGCGGACGTACTCGCTGCGCCGCAGGGCCAGGGCCAGCAGCGTGGAGGCCGCCACGCCGAAGGCCGCCTGCACCAGATTGCTGGGGATGCCCGCCAGCCCGCCGGCCAGGCTCCCCGCCAATGCGGCGTCGTAAAGGCAGTAGCCCGCCACCATGACGCACTCCGCCGCCGCGCCGCACAGCGCCAGCGCCC
>NZ_UQXD01000018.1 GCF_900544955.1 uncultured Oscillibacter sp. | reverse complement strand
ACCCGTTCGGCGCCAGCCGCAGCATCAGCTCTCCAAAGGTCACTACTTTAGACATAGTTCAAAATTCCTTTCCTGTTTCTTGATGAATGTCCGCTTGCTTATTTCTGCACCAGGTGGACGGCAAAGCCGCAGAAGCTGTCCTTGAGATAGATGGCCTTGGTCACGCCCTTGGCGTCCATCTTGCGGGTGGACTCGTCAAAGGCGACGCCCTGGAGGCCCAGGTGGTACACGGCCCGGTCCACATGGTTGGTGCCCACGGCCAGATGGCCGTGCTCGCCCAGGTAGGGCTTTTTCATGCACTCCACGGCGCTGCCGGAGAAGATGGAGGAGTTGCCGGGCTTGTAGTCCCAGCCGAAGACGGCGGAGAACATCTTGGCCGTCCGCTCCGCCTCCGCCTCATCGGCGCAGTTGATGCCCAGGTGGCGGATGGTGAAGCCCAGCATGGTCTTCACCGCCTCCTTGCAGATGCGGGTGATCTCGTCCCACTGCTCGCCCTCGATCAAATCCTTTTTCACCATCCAGGTGCCGCCGCAGGCGAGGATGCGGTCAAAGCCCAGATAGTCCATCAGGTTCTTGGTGCTGACGCCGCCGGTGGGCATGAACTGGAGGGGAAACACGGGGGCCAGGGCCTTCAGATACTCAATGCCGCCGGCCCGCTCCGCCGGAAAGAACTTCACAACCTTCAGCCCCGCGTTGACGGCCTGGGTCATCTCGGAGGCGTCCGCAGTGCCGGGCAGCACGGGCACACCGATCTCCAGGCAGTGGGCCACCAAGTCGGCGTTATAGCCGGGGGAGACGATGAACTTGGCGCCGGCGGCCACGGCCCGGTCGCACTGGTCCACGTTCAGCACCGTACCGGCGCCCACCAGCACCTCGGGGCAGTTCTGCGCGATCTGCCGGATGGCCTCCTCACCGGCGGCGGTGCGGAAGGTGACCTCCGCGGCGGGCAGGCCGCCGGCAGTCAGGGCGCGGGCCAGGGGGACGGCCTTGGCGGCGTCCTCAATGGCAATGACCGGGATGATTCCGATATTGGATACCTGTTGCAGCACATCATTCATAGCTACATTCCTCCTAGATTCTCCAGTGTCCCCATGTACAGAGCTCACTTGTCTTTATTATATAAAGTTGTCCCGCAGAAAACAAGATGCCGGGGAAAGAAATTCCAGCCTTTTCCGCCGCCGTCACTGACGCGGCGCTCCCTCCCCCGCCCGCATCCCCCGCCTCTTTGAACGCGGGAGGGTGCAATTTTTTGGCCGCGCCCCGCGCTTTTTGGGATAGCGCTTTCTTTTTCCGCACTACACCTATCCGCTTATTCTCCTTACTGCTTTTCAATATTATTTGGCACTATTTCACAAAAGTTTTTGAAATTAATTTGATAGATTGGTCGTTGTATCTTTTCTTTTCCTGTGATATAGTCTTTTTATAGAAAGCGCTTTCATTTCTTTTAGGGCTCCGGCCGGCCAGCCGGACCAGAGAGCGAGGGGGTACTGCACAACATGAGCAACGAAATTGCGGCCATTCGGTGCACGCTGATGCGGGGCGGCACCAGCAAAGCCGTGTTCATCAGAAAAAGCGAGCTGCCCGCGGACCCGGTTCTGCGCGACAAGGTGATTCTCTCCCTGTTTGGAAGTCCCAGCCTGCGGCAGCTGGACGGTTTGGGCGGCGCCGATTCCACCACGTCCAAAGTCGCCATCATCGCACCTCCCAGCAGAAGCGACGCCGACATTGATTATACCTTCGGCCAGGTGGGCCTCCGGGAGGCCTTTGTGGATTACGGCGGCAACTGCGGAAACATCTCCTCCGCCGTGGGGCCCTACGCCATTTTTTACGGTCTGGTTCCCATCACGGAGCCGTACACCGTCGTGCGGATTCACATGACCAATACCGGGCACATCCTGCGCGCCAAGGTCCGTGTGGAAAACGGAAAGCCCTGCGTGGACGGGGACTGCGTGATCGGCGGCGTGCCCGGCACCGCCTCCCCCATCGAGATGGACTGGAGTCTGGCGGTGGGCTGCACCACCGGAAAAATTCTCCCAACCGGCCATGCCACGGATACCTTTGAAATGGACGGCATGCGCTATACGGTCTCCATCGTGGACGGGGGCAACAACGTGATTTACGCAAAGGCGTCCGATTTCGGCCTGACCGGGACGGAGACCCCCGACGAGATCAACACCCCGGAGCGCCTTGCAAAAATCGAACGGCTGCGGGGCATCGTCTGCCAGCACCTGGGACTGATCGGCGATTGGCGGGAGGCCTCCCAAAAAATTCCGTACCAGCCGTTTTTCTGTCTGGTCTCTCCGGCGGCAAGCTACGCCACCTACACCGGCGAGCAGGTTTCCAAAGAGGATGTGGACCTTGTCGTGCGGCTCTATGTGATGGGGCTGATCACCAAGGCCTATCCCGGCACCGCAACCGTGAGCACCGGCTGCGCCGCCAGAATCAAGGGGACGCTGGTGGAGCAGCTGATGAGCCGGGAGGCCCTGCAAAAACAGGAATTGAACCTGGGCCATCCCACCGGCTTCATCACCGTCACCTCCATTGCGGAACCCAGCGGCGGCCTGGTTCCCACAATCCGGAAAATGAGCTTTATCCGCACGGCCCGCGTCCTGATGGAGGGCTGCGCATTCGTCCGGAAGAGCACATTGTAAAGCCGGAAGCCCACAGGCGTTTATTATTTTCTGAAAAAAAGGAGGATTGCTATGACGATTCTGGAAAAAGTCGCCGACTACACGCTGTCACTCCATATGGAGCAGATGCCCGGAGAGGTGGTCTCCACCGCGAAGGATTTCTTTCTGGATACTCTGGGATGCATCATCGCCGGCGCCGCCGGAAAGCCGTCCCAATTGGCCTACGAGTTTTGCAAGACGATGTACGGCACAGAAAAACAGACCGCAAGCGTCATTGGAACGGGCAAAAAGCTGAACAGCTGTTCCGCGGCATTCATCAACGGTATCTCCTCACACTTCCATGATTTCGACGATATGCTGCCCTCTTTGAGCGGGCATCCCAGCGCAGCGGTTCTTCCGTGCACGCTGGCAATGTGCGAAGAGCTGGGAAAGGGCGGCAGGGACGCGCTGGAGGCCTATATCATCGGCGTTGAAGTGATCGACGCCATGTCCCGCGGTCTGAATCAAAAAAACATGGTGCACTACAGCAAAGGCTGGCACTCCACGGAAACCATCGGTATTTTTGGCGCCACCGCCGCCGCAGGGACGCTGCTGCGACTCACCAGGGAACAGCTGGTTACTGCATTCAGCATGGCCGCCAGCGAAGCCGCCGGCCTGCAGGGCAACTTCGGCACCATGACCAAGGCCTTTCATGCCGGCCGTGCCGCAGAAAAAGGCATTCTGGTTTCCAAAATGGCAAAGCTGGGTTTCACCGCCAACCCCGACATTATGGAGATGGCGGGCGGCTATGTGAAAGCCTCCACCGGCAGCCTGGACACCGCATCCATGTACGACAAGATGGACCACGGGAAATCCGCCTTCCTGGACCCCGGCATCACGATGAAACCGTACCCCTGCTGCAAATGCTGCCACAATATCATCGATGACATCTGGAATTTGATGGAGCAGCACCACTTTGGCTACGACGACGTGGAGTCCATCCGCATTGGCGCCCAGCCCTTGACCATGGGCTGCTTAAAGTACCACGATCCCAAGACCATGCTGGAGGGCAAGTTCAGCGCCCAATACACCACCGCGCTGACATTGGCCAACCACCGCCGCCCGGGTATTGCGGATTTTGAAGGAACCCGCATTATGGACCAGCGCGTAATCAGCATGATGAAGAAAATCACGATGGTCACGGACGACTCCATTGCCAACGGCGAATACTTTGCCGGGAACTGGGAGACGCGGATGACGGTATGCTTAAAGGATGGCCGGGAGCTGAAGGAAGCGGTCGTCTATGCCAGAGGCGAGGCGCAGAATCCCATGCACACCGACGAGGTTGTTGAAAAGATGACGGAGTGCATGGGCATCACGCTTGACCCCGGAAAAATCGCCCCTGTGACCAAGATGCTGCGCAGCCTCGAGGAGATTCCCACAATCGCGGACCTGATGCAGGCCATTGGCAACGCAGCCAGATAAAGAACGAGCTTGAGGGGGACATAGCAGCCATGAAAACCTATCGGATTTACCCGTTGAAGCTGGGAACCTCCATCCGCGACAGCTCCGCTGTGGCGTACCAGCAAAATCCGGGCACGCAGCGCGAACAGCCCATTATCTCCTATTATGTGACGGACGGAAGCCGCAAAGTGCTTGTGGACACCGGCGGCGACCCCGCCGACGGCGTGAAGCACATGCCCTATTACCAGGACGAAGACGACTTTCTCCCCATTCGGCTGGGCGCGCTCAATGTGAAGCCCGAAGAAATCGACACCGTGATCTTGACGCACCTGCATTGGGATCACTGCTCCAATAACGATTTGTTTCCAAACGCAACATTCTATGTGCAAAGAGAGGAGCTCCGCTATGCGGCGGCTCCCCTCGCCATCCAAAAGAAACTCTACGACCAGCAGGTGATTTTCAAAACGGACTACGTCATTTTGAATGGCTGTGCAGATATTTTGGACGGCATCCGTGTGATTCCCACCCCAGGCCACTCTCCGGGTTCTCAATCCGTTCTGATCCAGACAGAAAAGGGCATCTATGCTCTCACCGGGGACCTGGTCACGGTGTTTGACTGCTGGGAGGCCAATCCGCGAATCGTCAACGGCCTTCACACCGACATGATCCGCTATTACGAAAACTTCGACTACTTGGAAAAATCCTGCGACCACATCTTGCCCGGTCATGAGATCGGCGTGTTCCGGCAGCCTTGCTATCCCTGACGGGCAACTCAAAAAGTCCTGTCTAAACGTTTGAAGGGAGTTATAACCATGAAATCCAAGAAGTTTTTGAGCCTGCTATTCGTGCTTGCAATGGTATTTTCTCTGGTTTCCTGCGGAGGCGCAGACACCGCTCCAAATGACGCTCCCGGCACCTCCAGCGACGCATCCACTCCCGCGGACGGCCCCACCTATGTTTGGCGCTTCCATCACGGCCTCGCCACAGACCATCCTTACCACATCGGCGCAACCAAATTTGCCGAGCTCTGCGCAGAAAAATCCGGCGGCAGAATTCAAATCGACATCTTCCCCGGCTCCCAACTGGGAAGCGAGCGCGAAACCTATGAAATGCTTCAAATGGGAACTCTGGATTTTGCCTCCAACACAACCTCCCCCCTTGTCAACTTTGACCCCAGCTTCGCCATCTTCGACATGCCCTTCCTGTTTCGGGACAAGCAGCATGCCTATTCCGTTCTGGACGGCGAAATCGGCGACGAAAAATTTGAGAGTCTGGAGAACTACGGCATGCACGGCCTGGCCTGGTGGGAATGCGGCATGTTCAATCTCGTGTACAGCGGCGACCCCATCCGGGTCCCCGACGACATGAAGGGCCGCACCTTCCGCACGATGGAGACGGAGGTAACCATGTCCTGGGTTGCGGCGACCGGCGCAAACCCCGTCCCCATGGCCTGGGCCGAGGTTTTCACCGCTCTTCAAAACGGCACGGTCGACGGCACCATCCTCCCCTATACCACTACTTTTTTCAATAAAATCTATACCGTCGCACCGAACTACACCCTGCTGAACGTCACCTACTCCCCCGTTCCTCTGGTAATCAGCAAGCAGACCTGGGATCCTCTGCCCGACGACATCAAGGCAATCCTTGAGGAGGCCGCCGTCGAATCCCGTGACTACATGCGCGAATATTCCAACAACGTCGAAGCGGAGATTCGGCAGACCATGGAGAACGAGGGCGTCAACCTCATTGATCTGACGCAGGAGGAAATGGACCAGTGGGTTGATACGATTACGGAAAAAGCTTATCCCCAGCTGATTCCCAGCTGGTTCTCCCAGGACGAGGTCGACCGCATTCAGGCCGTGCAATAACGGACGCCGAAGGAAATGCGGGGGGCGGCCGCCCCTCGTATCTCCCGGCAGGAAAGGAGAACGCATGTTGAAGGAACCCAAAAAGGGCGGAACCGTTCAAATCCTCCGCAAATTGGATCAGGCGCTCCACTGGCTGGAAGGCGTCATTTCCATGCTCTGCTTTGTCGCCATGGCGCTTCTGGTACTGTTCGGCGTCCTATCCAGATTTGTCCTGCACATTCCGATGATGTGGACCGAGGAAGCCTCCCGGTACCTCATGGTAACGGGCGCCTATATTGGAATCAGTATGGCGGCGCGGGAACGCGCCCATCTGGGGCTGACGTTTGTCGTCGATATGTTTCCCGCCAAAATCAGATCGGCCGTCATCATCCTGCGCGAGCTGATCTCCATTACCGCCTATCTTCTGTTTACCTGGTTCTCCACCAGCTTCATGCTGCAGGTTCAGAGCTTCCAGCAAAAGTCCGCCGCCCTGCGCTGGCCGATGTGGATCATGTACGTTCCGCTGGTCGTCGGGTTCGGCTTGGCCGCGGTCCAGGCAATGATGCTGTTTTACAACGACCATTTCCTGGGGGGAACGGCCCTTGAAAGCTATGATGATGAGCTGATGGCAAACTGACCATACCGAACGGATCGTGAGGTGAGTGCATGATAACCATTTTTATATTCGTCGTATTCTTTTTGCTCGTACTGATCGGTGTTCCCGTGGCAATTGCGCTGGCACTTGGCGCAATCATTCCGCAGTTCCTCTTTGCCGACGTCACCATGGCGGTAGTCGCGCAGAAGTTCTTCTCCGCCCTGGATTCCTATAGTCTGCTGGCCATTCCCTTTTTCATGATCGCGGGCGGTCTTTTGGAAAAGGGCGGCGTATCCAAGCGTCTGGTAAACCTTGCCAACGCCTTAATCGGCTGGCTTCCCGGAGGGCTTGCAATCGTGGTGTTTTTGTCGTCCGCATTCTTCGGCGCCATATCCGGTTCAGCGGTGGCCACGGTTGCGGCAATCGGCTCCATCATGCTGCCGTACATGCTGGAAGAGGGCTACCCGAGGGCATTTTCCCTGGCAACCATCGCAAGCGCCGGCTATTTGGGCATCATCGTCCCGCCCTCTATACCGATGGTCTTATACGGCCTCTCTTCCGGAGCAAGCATCGGAAACGTCTTTTTGGGGGGATTCATTCCCGGCTTCATGCTCGCTGCGGGGATGTCCATCTACGCCATCATTTACGGCGTCATTCATAAGGAGACCCTGAAAAGCCACAGCTTTTCCCTGCGGGAACTGGGCAGGGCCTTTGTGGACGGCATTTGGGCCCTGATCATGCCCGGCATTGTGCTGGGCGGCATCTATGGCGGCATTTTTACACCCACGGAGGCCGCGGCCGTCTCCTGCCTGTACGGACTGCTTGCAGGCACGTTGATTTATCGGGAGCTGGACCCCAAGAAAATCATCTCCATTCTCCGCAGCTCCGTGATCTCCACCGCCATGATTCTATTTGTCGTAGCGGCGGCCTCCTGCTTTGCTTACGTCCTGACCACGCAGATGATTCCGGTCGCTGTGACAAACTTCATCATCTCGACATGCGACACCCGGGCGCAGTTCCTTTTGCTCGTAACCATCTTCCTGTTTTTTGTCGGCATGGTCATGGACACCCCTCCGGCCATTTTGGTGCTGTCTCCCCTGCTCGCGCCGGTCGCACAGCAGTATGGCATTGATCCTGTGGCGTTCGGTGTGATTATGATCATCAATCTGGGCATCGGGCTGGTGACACCCCCCGTCGGAATGAACCTGTATGTAGCAGCCAGCATTCAAAAGGATAATGCAAAAATTGTGATCAACCGCCATCTGTGGGCCTACGTCATATGCTCTATGCTGATCTTGATTCTGCTGATGGTCGTTCCGGAAATAATCATGTTCCTGCCGAATCTGGCCCTGTAAAAAACCGAATTCAAAAACGTGTACTGGAGGCGATTTTACGTGAGAGAAGGAGCCTTGTCGGGGGTGACCGTCATCGACTTGACTCGCGTGCTGGCGGGCCCATACTGCTCCATGATGCTGGCGGATATGGGCGCCGATGTTATCAAAATTGAACTCCCCGGCAAAGGAGACGACAGCCGCGCCCACTATCCCCAGGTGAACGGGGAGAGCGCCTATTACATGAATCTCAACCGCAACAAGCGCAGCATGACGCTCAACCTGAAATCCGAGGCCGGCAAAAAGGTCTTGCTGCAGCTGGTGGAAAAGGCGGACATCCTCTTGGAAAACTACCGTCCCGGCGTCATGGAGCGGCTGGGCCTCGGCTACGAGAGCCTGAAAGAGGTCAACCCCGGCCTTGTGTACGGCTGCGTGTCCGGTTTCGGCCACTACGGTCCCTACAGCCAGCGGCCCGGATACGACATCATCGGCCAGGCCATGGGCGGACTGATGAGCACCACCGGCTGGCCAGACGGCATGCCCACCCGGTCCGGCACCGCCATCTCCGACGTCATGGGCGGGATCAGCCTGACCGTCGGCGTCCTGGCCGCCTACATCAAAAAGCGGGAAACCGGCGCGGGCCAGTTGGTGGACGTGTCCTTGGTGGACTCCGTGGTGTCCTCTCTGGAGATCATCAACCAAATCTATTTGATGGAGGGCCGCATCCCCGAGCGGATCGGCAACCGCTACGAGGCCTCCTACCCCTACGACTCCTTCCGGACCAGGGACGGCATGCTGGTCATCGGCTGCGGCAACGACAAGCTCTTCAAGCTGCTCACGGACCTCATGGGACAGCCCGGGCTGCGGGACGACCCCCGCTTTTGCACAAACGTGGAGCGCGTGAAGCACCACGCGGCGCTCAAGCCCATCCTGGAGGACTGGCTGGCGCAGTACGACACCCAGACCGCCGTGGAGCTGATTCTGGCCGCCGGCGTCCCGGCGGGACCCATCAACAACATCAAGCAGGTCGCCGAGGACCCACACATCGCCGGCGCAAGGGAGATGTTCGTGGAGATGGAGCACCCCGTCGCCGGGAAGATCAAAATCACCGGCAACCAAATCAAGCTGAGCGAAACCCCCGTGACATACCGCTCCCCCGCGCCGCTTCTGGGCCAGCACACGGAGGAGATTCTGCAGGACTTCCTGGGCTATTCCGCCCGGGACTGCGAATCCCTCCGTGCGGGCGGCGTTTTGTAAGGAGGCGCTATGAAAAGCAGCGTTTCCATCATGGAGGTCTGCCCCCGGGACGGCTGGCAGAACCTGCCGGACTTCATTCCCACCGAGCGCAAAATCCACTACATCGAACGAATGCTGGACGCCGGCGTGCAGACGCTTCAGGTGACCTCCTTCGTCCACCCCAAGGCCATCCCCCAGCTCCGTGACGCCGCCCTGGTGGCCAGGACCATCACCGGCAGGTACCCGGACCGGACCCTCACCGCTCTGGTCCCCAATCTGCACGGCGCCCGGGCGGCGGTGGAAAACGGCATCCGCGAGGTCAACTACGTGGTCTCCGTGTCCGAGACCCACAACCTGAAAAACATCGGCCGGACCCACAGCCAGTCCTTCGCGGAACTGCAGCGCATCCGCCGGGAGCTGCCGGATTTGAAAATCACCCTGGGCTGCGCCACCACTTTCGGCTGTCCCTTCGAGGGCCAGCACTCCCTGGGCACGATTCTCCGCTTCATCGAGCGCGGCGCGGACATGGGCGCGGACCAGCTGGAGCTGTCCGACACCGTGGGCATGGGCGACCCCAGGCTGATTCAGGAGGTCTTTTCGGCGGTCAAGCGCACCTTCCCCCAACTCCCCCTGATGGCCCATCTGCACGACACCCGGAACAACGGCGTTCTGAATTGCTACCTGGCCCTGGAGAGCGGAGCGGACATGGTGCACACCGCCCTGGGCGGCTTGGGAGGCTGTCCCTTCGCCCCCGGCGCCTCCGGAAACACCTCCACGGAGGACCTGGTGTACCTGCTGGAGAAAAGCGGAGTCCGCACCGGAATCGACTTTGAAAAAATTCTGGGGGCCGCCCGTGACATGCGGCGGGAGATCCCGGGCAATTACAGCGGGCATCAAATTCATATCCCGCCGGAGGGCGCATGTCCCGGCGGCGAAGGGAGGCGCGGCTGATGGGAAAGACGCTGGCGGAAAAAATCCTCGCGCGGTGCTGCGGGCGGGCGGAGGTCACGGCGGGCGATATCGTCACCGGAAAGGTGGACTGCGCCATGCTGGACGACACCCTGGGCCCCTGGTATGTGGACGCGGGTCTGCGCCGCCTGGGGGGCACCATCTGGGACAAGTCCAAGGTGGTCCTGATTTTGGATCACTACGCGCCCCCCGCCACGGAGGCGCAGGCAAACGTCATCAAATTCGACCGGGACTGGTCTGCGGCGTACGGCATCGAGCACTATTTCGAGGAGTGTGGCCCCTGCCACCAGATTCTGGCGGAAAACGGCTTCGACCTCCCCGGGACCCTTCTGGTGGGCGTGGATTCGCACACGGTGACGGCGGGCGCCTTCGGCTGCTTCGGCACCGGCATCGGCTCCACGGAGATGGCGGGCGTCCTGGCCACCGGGGAAATCTGGCTGCGGGTGCCGGAGTCCATGCGGGTGGAGTGGCGCGGCAAACTTCCCCGGCGGGTGATGGGGAAAGACCTCTTTCTTCGGACCATCCGGGACGTGGGACACGCCGGAGCCACCTACCAGGCCATGGAGTTCTGCGGAGACACCATCCACGCCCTGCCCATGGACGAGCGCATGTGCATCTGCAACATGTCGGTAGAGGCGGGGGCCAAGGCCGGTTTGATCGCCTGCGACGCCGTCACGGAGGCCTACCTCAAAGGCACCGGCACCGCAAAGCCCTACTATCCCATGGACAGCGATCCCGACGCGGTCTATGCCTCCAGTCTGCAATTCCAGTCGGAGGAGCTGACGCCCCAGGTGGCCTGCCCCCACGCGGTGGACAACGTGCACGACGTCCGGGAGGCGGCGGGCGTGCGGGTGCACCGGGCCTACATCGGCTCCTGCACCGGCGGGCGGCTGACGGACCTGATGGCCGCCGCGGAGATATTGCGCGGCAGGAAGCTGAGCAGGGCGTGCAAGCTCTGCGTGTCCCCCAGCTCCAAGCAGGTCTGGCGGCAGGCCGCCGAGCTGGGCCTCCTCACGGCGCTGTCCGACGCCGGAGCCACGATTCTGGCGCCCACCTGCGGTGCCTGCGTGGGCTTCCACTCCGGCGTGCTGGCGGCGGGGGAAACCTGCGTGTCCACCACGAACCGCAACTTCCGGGGGCGCATGGGCAGCAGCCAATCCAACGTGTACCTGGCGTCGGCGGCCACCGCCGCCGCGTCCGCCCTGACCGGGGAGCTGACGGACCCCCGGGACATCTGACAGGAGGAATCACAGTGGCCCAAGAGATCATTCGCGGAAAAGTCCATAAGTTCGGCGACAACATCAACACCGACGCCATCAACCCGGCGCAGTACATGGAGCTGACCATGGACGACATGATCGCCCACGTCCTGGAGGGCGCGGACCCGGACTTTGCCCGGCGCGTCCGCCCCGGCGACATTCTGGTGGCCGGCAGAAACTTCGGCTCCGGCTCCAGCCGGGAGACCGCTCCGGTCAGCATCAAGGGCTGCGGCATCTCCGTGGTCATCGCGGAGTTTTTCGCCCGCATTTTCTACCGCAACGCCATCAACATCGGCCTCAAGGCGCTGATCTGCAAGCAGGCCTCCGAGATTCAGGACGGCGACGAACTGGAGGTGGACCCCGCCTCCGGGCGAATTCTGGATCTGACCACCGGCCGGGAATACTGGTGCGACCCCCTTCCGCCCCACATCCTGGAGCTGGTGGAGGACGGCGGGCTGCTCCCCCACCTGGAGCGCAGGCTGGGCATTGCGGCAAAATCATGAATCAAGAAAGGGAGAAGGATATGTCTTTCAAAGTGAGGGCCCGCTCCATCGCCGGCACCTATGCCGAGGGCGAAGCCCTGGTCAGCAAAATGGCGCTCGGCTTCAACCACGGCGTCTACACCGACACCGGCATCATCAAGGACAACGGCCACGACCTTCAGGGCGTGTCCATGAAGGGGAAGGTGTTCGTCTTCCCCAACGGGCGCGGCAGCACCGGCGCCTCCTACTATTTCTATCAGCTCATCAAGGCCGGCGGCGGCCCCGTGGCCATGATCATGGACAAGGCCGACACCATTGTGGCGGCGGGGGCCATCATGTCCGACGTGCCGACGGTGGACGCCCTGGAAGACGGCGCCTACCACACCATCGAGACCGGCGACTACGTGAAGGTCGATGCGGCAAACGGCACCGTAGAGATTATCAAGAGAGGCGAGAGATAAATGTATTTGACGGATGAAGAAAAGAGAATGCTCAACGGCGAGTGCGGCGAGCCTCTGCGCTTCGCCATGCAGATGCTGAAAACCCTGGGCGAGATCAACGGCGCCGACAAAATGATCCCCATCAAGCACGCCCACATCGCCGGAATCTCCTTTAAAACCCACGGCGTAGCCGGCACGGAGTGGGCGGAGGACATGGCGGCCAAGGGGGCCAAGGTCCGCATTCCCACCACCTACAACGTCAGCGGCTGCGACCGCAGCCAGGATCTGGGCTCGCCGGAGCGCTGGGTCGCCTATTCCCGCCGCATCTGCGCCGCCTATGAGAGCATGGGCATCCACGGCATCTCCACCTGCACACCCTACTACCTGGGATACGTGCCCCGGCTGGGGGAGAGCGTGGCATGGGCGGAATCCTCCGCCGTGGTCTACGCCAACTCCATCCTCGGCGCCCGGGACAACCGGGAGGGCGGTCCCAGCGCGCTGGCCGCCGGCCTCGCGGGCCGGACCGCAAACTACGGCATGCACCTGGCGGAAAACCGCAGGGGCGACATCCGCGTGAAGGTGGAGGTGCCCCTGACCGACATCTCCCACTTCGGCGCCCTGGGCAACTTCACTGGAAAGTTCATCAACACGAAGATCGCGGTGTTCGACGGCATCCCAGACGCCAAAAATGAGGACCTTTTGAGCATGGGCGGATGCATGGGGGTGGTGGGCGCCCCTCTGATGTTCCACGTGGTGGGCATCACTCCCGAGGCTCCCACCCTGGAGGCCGCCTTCGGCGGCAAGCGCTACGAGACGGTCGTCTTCGGCAGGCAGGAGCTGGCGGCGTCCATCGCCGATCTCAACAAGGGCAAAAACCGCCACGTGGACTACATCACCATCGGCTGTCCCCACGCCAACCTGGACCAGATCAGGGAGGTGGCGGAGAAGCTGCGGGGCAAAAAGATCAAAGACGGCGTCCAGTTCCACGTGCAGACGAACTGCGCCTTCAAGGGCCTGGCCCGGCAGTTGGGGTACATGAAGACCATTGAGGACGCCGGAGCGAAACTGCTGCAGGACTTTTGCAGCCCCCTGGGCGACCCGGAGGATTTCGGTTTGAAGGTCATGGCGACCAACTCCGCCAAGTCCGCCTTCTACGGCCCCCACAACAACCACATGGACACCTGGTTCGGCACCCTGGACCAGTGCATTGAGGCCGGCGTCACCGGCTACTGGAGGGAAACCGACTAAGGGCCCAAAACAATTTTTACGAGGAAAAGGAGCATGGTCATGGTACTGAATCTGTTTGACCTGGCCGGCAGGACGGCCATCGTCACCGGGGCCTGCAAGGGCCTGGGGCGCAAAGAGGCGGAGGCCCTGCACGAGGCCGGGGCGGCGGTCGTGCTGGTGGACATCATGGAGCAGGTCCGCGACACCGCCGGGGAGCTGGCCGCCGCCGGCGGCGCCCCCGTGTACGCCATCGTGGGCAACCTGCTGGACAGGGACGACCTGGACCGCGTGTTCCGGGAGGCGGTGGAGACCCTGGGCGGCCGCCTGGACATCCTGGTAAACAACGCGGGAACCCACTGCAAGGGCCCCACCATCGGCTATCAGATGAAGGATTGGGACCGGATCATCGCCCTGAACCTGACGGCGCAGTTCATGATGTGCCAGCGGGCGGGAGAGGTGATGGTCCGGCAGGGCTACGGAAAAATCATCAACATCTGCTCCGCCGTCGGCGTGACCGGCGGATTGCACTGCACGGCGTATTCCGCCAGCAAGGGCGGCATCAACACCATGACCAAAACCCTCTCCAACGAGTGGGCCGGCAGCGGTGTGTGCGTCAACGCCATCGCCCCCGGCTACATCAACACGGACATCAACAAGGCCTCCAGCCCGAAGCGCCGGGCCTACATCAGCTCCCGCATCCCCAAGGGCTGCTGGGGCGAGCCGGAGATGCTGAAGGGAACCGTGGTGTTCCTGGCCTCGGACGCCTCCGACTACGTCACCGGCGTCATTTTACCGGTGGACGGCGGATACCTCTCCCGGTAATCTCCCCCGCACGGGCCGCGCCCCATACCCGCGGCTTCGGCCGCGGGTATGGGGCGAAACCGGGATCGGCGCTCCATCGGTCTTTGTTCCGCCCATGCTCTGCGCGGCGCTTGCCATGATCCTGCTCACGGCTTTCCCGCAGATCATCCTCCTTCTGCCCAACCGGATGCTGTGAAACATCCCCCCATGCCATTCCCCCGGAGGCGCGGGCCTCCGGAAGCGGCGGCGGAGCCGCCGTGCATTTTGTAAAGAGGAGGCGCTTGTCCTATGGAGTTTGAGAAAGTCGCCGTCGTCACCGGAGGCGGCACTGGAATCGGCCGCGCCATCGCGCTGCGTTTTGCAGCGGAGGGCTATTTTGTGGCGGTCAACGGAAGGCACCGGGAGAACGCGGAAGAGACCGCGCGACTGGCGGAGGCGGTGGGCGGCCGCGCGGAGGCTTACACCGCGGATGTCTCGCAAAACGGCCAGGTCCGGGAGATGATGCGGCGGATTGTGGAGGCGCGGGGGCGCGTCGACGTGCTGGTGAACAACGCCGGCGTCTGTCCCATGCGGAACTTCGAGGACATCACGCCGGAGAGCTTCGAGGAGACGATGCGGATCAACCTCTTCTCCATGTACTACTGCGCAGCCGCGGCGGCGGAGAGCATGAAGGCCGCCGGCGGCGGCCGGATCATCAACGCGGGCAGCCAGTCCTCCTTCCGGCAGAGTCCCCAGACGGTGGAGTACGCCACCTCCAAGTGGGCGGTGCGGGGGCTGACCCGCACACTGGCGGCGGCCCTCGCGCCGTACAACATCACCGTCAACGCCTATTGCCCGGGCACCGTGCTGACCCCCATGCAGAAGAAGAACAGCAAAAAGCGCGGCGAGATGTTCGGCATCACCGAGGAGGCGTATCTGCAAAAGCGGTTTTCCGAAATCCCCCTGGGGCGGCCCCAGACGGAAGAGGAGATCGCCGCGTTCGTCTCCTTCCTCGCCTCTCCCGACGCAAACAGCATCACCGGCCAGTGCATCATGATCAACGGCGGCCAGGTGATGTGCTGAAAAACGACTCCCCCGGGCCGCCCGGCGCGAACGCGGACCGGAAATTTGGAAAATCTTTCTTGCTTTTTGTGGGATTATCCCTATAATAAAAGCATATTCAGGGTTCATCCCATACGAAAAACAGGATGACGACTATGACGATTTATGATGTTGCAAATGAGGCCGGCGTTTCGATTTCAACGGTTTCCCGTGTGATGAACAGCCCGGAGAAGGTGTCGCCGGCGACACGGGACCGGGTTTTGGCCGTGCTGCAAAAAAACAGCTACGTACCCAGCGCATTTGCCCGGGGCCTTGCGAACAACTCCAGCAAAACCATTGCCATTTTGATGCCGGATATCCGCAACCTTCACTTCTCCATCGCGGCCTACGTGCTGGAAAACTATTTTTTCGAGCACCAGTACATGACGCTGCTGTGCAACACCGGCAACGATCTGGAGCGGAAAAAGAGCTACATCCGGAGCCTGTCGGAAAAGAAAATCGAGGGTCTGATCCTGCAGGGGTCCGTATTCAACGATCCGGAGATTGAGCGGATGCTGACGGATTACATGCCGGATATCCCGGTGATCATTTCAAACAGCGAGCTGAACCTGAAAAACGCGTATTCCGTCTCCGTCGATCAGGCATACGGCGCCGAGCTTCTCCTGCAGCACCTGTGCGACAGGGGCTACCGGAACGTCTACTTCATCCGGTCCAACAAAAGCCGCAACACCCAGCGGAAAATCGACGGGTTTCTCCATGCCATGAAGCGGCACCACCTGCCGCTGAACGAGGAGAAAAACCTCTTTTGGTGCGACTACTCGCCGGAGGGCGTGCTGGACCTGGCCCAGAGCATCCTGCCGCTGTGCGGCCAGGGGACCGCGTGCATTTTCTACGACGACTACCTGGCCAGCTGCGGCGTCGGCGCCTTCCGCTCCCTGGGCCTCTCCATCCCCCGGGACGTGGGCATCGTCGGCTTCGACAACTCCCGCTTCTCCACCACCTGCTACCCGCAGCTGACGACAATTGACACCAAAGTGGAAAAAATCGCGCTGATGATGGCCAATACCCTGCACAACATCCTCACAAACCAATTGGCAGCCGAGGCGACCATCATCAAGCCGGAGCTGATCGTCCGGGAGAGCACCTGAACCGTCGGCCCGGCGCCTGATTAAAAAAAACGAGGCAGGCCTCCCCCATGGGGAGGCCTGCCTCGGCGCATCGCTGCATCCATTCCGGCACCCGGCCGGTTCCCCCGCCGCGCTACCGGGCAGGCGGGACGATCTCCTCCGCGGTAATGACCGTCTGCATGACCGCTTCCAGATCACAGGTGTAAATGCTCTCATAAGGCCGATACCGGACCGTCAGATAGACCGCGTCCCCACCGGCGGGGCGGAGTTCCGCAGAGACCACCGCCGCAAGCAGCCGCCGCTCATCGGGGAACTGCGCCGCGGGAAAGTGGGAGTTCTGCGCGAAACCGTCGGGGAAGGGACGCCACGTCTCACCGCCATCGTCGGTTTGCAGAAGGGCCCAGGGCGTTTCCCGGCCGCTCCCCAGCAAAACCCCCTCCCAGCTGTTGAAGAAGTACAGGCCGGAAACCGTCAGGGAAAGCGGCTCGCCCACCTCCTCCCAGGTCCTACCCCCGTCCACCGTGCGGCGCAGGCGCCCGGCGCCTGCGGCCCAGCCCTCGCTCCCGCTGAGGAAGGCATACGCGCTGCTCCCCTCCGGCAGGGCCCCGCTCTGCGGAACAGCAGGCGCGCCGCCGCGCAGCACGCCGGCGGCCTCCAGAAGATTCCCGTAGGCCCAGTGCCCGGCGTCCAGGTCCGAAAAGGGATTCGCCCCCGCCTCAACGGGCGTACAGGACTCGTCCCGCCCCAGCATCCGGTTGATGGCGGTCACCGCCTCAGCCCGGGTGATCTCCCGATCGGGATGGAATTCGCCGCCGGCGTCCCCGGTCATCCACCCCAAAATTCGGGCGCTGTAAAGGAAGTCTTCCGCCCAGCTCCCCTCCGGAACATCCGCAAAATCCGCCGTGTCACCGTACCGGCCCACGGGGACGGCAAACTGGCAGCGGTGCAGCAGCACCGCGCACTGGGCCCGGCTGACCGGCGATTCCGGCCGGAACGTCCCATCCGGATAGCCGGAGAGGATGCCGTAGCTTCCCAGATAGTTCACCGCCCGGGCGCAGTCCGCTCCGGCAATGTCCGAAAACCCGGCGTCGAACAGCCGGTCCTTGTTGTCCGCCTCCAGCAGGGCGTACAGCATCTGCGCCATCTCGCCCCGCGTCACTGCGTCGTCGGGCCGGAGGAGGCTGCCCTCCACCGGGAGATAGGCGAGATGCCGCTCCTCCCGCAGGCGCGGCAGCGCGTCCGGGCGCACGGGCGTCAGGCACTCCCGCAGGCGCTCCACCGACAGCGCCGCCGACGCCCGTGAAAACGCCTCCAGCAGGTCCGCGCCGCTGTTCGCCCCGTCGCCCGGGGACTTCCAGAGGAACATCCGGTCCTCCCCCACCGCGAGAATCCGATAGGCCGGGTGGGTGTACGCCTCCGAAAAGAATGCGCTCCGGGGCGAGACCACTTCCAGCGTGCCGATCAGACCGCCGAAGCGCTCCCGGGACGGCGCGTGATAAAAGCGCACGCCGGTTTCCCCCTCCTCCGCCGTGATCTCCCCGCCGGAAAGGCCGGGAACCGTGAGGGAGAAGCCCAGCGCCTCGCTCTCATAGTGGAACGGCTCCGCCGCAGCCGCCGGAACGGCGGCCAGGAACACCAGGCAGACTGCCAGGACCCAGGAAAATTGTTTCATCGACAGCATCTCCTTTTCTCTCCGTCCAGCGGAATCCTCCGCCACCGCACAGCGTCTTTCCCGGGCGGACGGCCCGCGGCGCCGGGGTGTTTGGCCTGATTATACCACCCGCCGTCCCCGCACGCAAGCCGCCCCGCCGGGGTGCCATCCCCGCGTCCGCCTGCACGTATACAGCGGCAGCGCGGAGGACCCTGGGGAGCGGGAGGGCCCGGGGTATGTCCACCTTCGACGAGCCGATGCCCACAGGCCGGGGTTCGGCCCCCGCCGAGGCGGCTCCGGCGCGCTTCGGCGCCCAAGATTCGAGGCCATACGCGGCTTCGCCCGCAGAACGGTCTCTCACGTTTCTTTCGGCGGCCGCATACGCTATATAGGGTTGTCAATGCAATCGCCCCCGATAGGAGGTCATTCTATGTTCCATGATCAGCCTGACGGCTGTAGAGATAAATGCTGTTCCACCCTCGACCACATGAATGTTTATCGCCCGCCTCATCCCCCTTGCTGTCCTCCATGCTGTGGATTGCCCGGTCCCGCAGGGCCCCAGGGCAAGCCCGGCCCCGCAGGGCCTCAAGGCGAACCCGGGCCCGCCGGACCCCAGGGCGAACCCGGTCCCGCTGGTGCCCAGGGCGAACCCGGGCCCGCTGGTATCCAAGGGGAACCCGGACCTGCCGGACCTCAAGGCGAACCTGGTCCCGCAGGTGCCCAGGGTGAACCCGGTCCCGCCGGACCCCAGGGCGAACCCGGTCCTGCCGGTGCTCAGGGAGAACCCGGTCCTGCCGGACCTCAGGGCGAACCCGGTCCTGCCGGACCTCAAGGCGAACCCGGTCCCGCCGGTGCCCAGGGCGAACCCGGACCCGCCGGACCCCAGGGCGAACCCGGACCCGCCGGACCTCAAGGCGAACCCGGACCCGCCGGGCCCCAGGGGCCAATTGCCGCCACCATACCGTTCTCTTACTCCAACCAGAACGCATCCGGCGTTCCGCTCAGCACGGACAATACCGGCGCGCCGGCGCAAATCGCCTACGCCGGTTTTGGCGGAGACGGCGGATATTTTACCGCGCTGGATCCCGGAGAGTGGGCGTCGGGTGTCATCACCATCAAAACAAGCGACTCGTACCCCTCCTCTTTCGTCATGCCCCATGACGGCACGGTACGCAATTTCTACGGCGTATTTGCCAACCGCCAGGAACTATTCCCGGAACAGGGCGTGATCCTGCGGCCGTTTATGTGCCTGGCCGTAGGTGAGGCCGACCGGCTGGCCTTTACCGTGCTTCCGGACAGCATCGTATATTTTCCGCCGTATGTGGGCGGGGAGGAAATCCCCAAATACACCCTCCGCAGAGCCGGTCAAACGGGACTGAGCATTCCGTTGGCCGCCGGTACGCTGGTGACGATTCTCTTCGGAATCATCTCGGCGGGCACCGATACGGCGCAGTATATGACCGCTTCCATCAGCGGTGGGATTTATATCGAGTAATCGGCTTTGAAACGGGCTCCGGATTTGGCTCCGGCCAAGTCCGGGGCCCGCTTTTATATGCAAAAAAGGAGCGGTCGCCATGTCAGTAAGGGAAACCATTCTACAGCTTATCCGCCAAGAAACCGCCATTCCCGTCCCAATTCTGGAGACAACGGACCTGTTTAAGGACCTGTATCTGGATTCTCTTTCCTTCGTAAGCCTGCTGCTGGAGATCGAGGAACGCTACCATATCACGATTGAGCTGCCGGAGATGGCGGACTGCCGCATTGCCGGGCGGCTCGTGGAACTGGTGGAGCGCAAGGCCGGAAAGGAGCGGAACGATGCTTAGAGACGCATTGCTGGCCAGATGGGGGCAGGACCTCCCCGCTGTGCTGGGGAGGGAGCCGCCGGTTTCCTTCGCAGACCTGGCACAGCGGGCGGCAGGCGTGCAGGCGGCTCTGCCCAGCGGGGACGGTCCGTCGATTGCGGCGGTTCTGCTGCCTGACGGAGAGGATTTTCTCGCCGCCCTGTTCGGCATTCTCCAGGCCGGATGGACGGCATTTCCTCTCAATGCCCATCTGACCGCGGAGGAGCTGTCGGCATTGCTGCGCCAGGCGCCGGTCCGGGCCGTGGTGACCTCCGGCGCCTTGGAGCCGCTCTGCCGGCGGGCGGCGGCAGCCTGCGCAAAAACGCCGGACGTCCTCCGCATGGAGGCGCTGCCGCCGTTTTCCGGACTGCGGCCCGCGCCGCCCGCCGCCGCGCCGGATTCGCCCATGCTGCTGCTGGCCTCATCGGGCACCACGGGCCGCGCCAAGCTGGTTCAGCTCTCCGAGGCCAATGTGGCGTTCAATGTTCTGGCCTATCTCAACCACATGGGATACGAAAAGCACCGGGACACCGCGCCGCGTTATGCGCTCGGCACTCCCCTTTTCGCAATCTACGGCCTGCTGGTCTCGTTTTCCTGCGTCCTCCGGGGGTTCCCCCTGCTGCCCATGGCGGAGGGGTTCACGCTGGACGCGCTTTACCGCGCGTCGCAGGAGTACGGGGTGAGCCACTATGACGGCGGAACCCTCGCGGCGGTCTTGATGGATCGGACCTTGGGCCATCCCATCCCGTATGACATCTCCGCCCTGCAGTATTTCGGCTTTGGGGGAAGCAAAGCGCCCGAGGGAACGCTGGAACGGCTGTCCGCCGCGTTTCCCCGGATCCGGTTTTGGTCAGGATACGGAATGACCGAGGCCTCGCCCCTGATCGCGCAGCCTTACCAGGAGCTGCCGCCCGACAAGCTGGGCTCCGTCGGGGTGCCGCTTCCCGGCGTCACCGTCCTTTTGGAGACGGAGCGCGGGCGGACCGATGCCCCCAACCAGCCGGGCGAAATCGTGGCGCGCGGGCCCAACGTCATGCTGGGCTACTACGGCGACGAAGCGGCAACCAAAGAAGTGATCCGGGACGGCTGGCTCCACACGGGGGACATCGGGTATTTCGACGAGGACGGATACCTCTATCTCTGCGGGCGCAAGAAAAACATGCTCTTGGTGCGGGGCTTCAACGTCTACCCGGAGGAGGTGGAAGCCCGTCTTTTGCGCTGCCCGCTGGTTCAGGACTGCGTGGTGTACGGTGGTGCGGAGAAATTCGGCACGGAGGCCGTCCTCGCCGACGTGGTCCCCTCCGGACCGGACGCAACCGTTGCGCGCATACAGCGCTGGTGCGCGGAGCATTTGGCGGACTATAAGCGCCCCAGCAAAATCAGGCTTTTGGATCAGCTGGAAAAGACCTCCACCGGCAAGAACAGGCGCGTCTCGGAGCCCCCGGTCCCATGAAGCTGATTCACATACGCGGCCTGAACTGCTATCACGACTGTGTGATCACCCTGGCGGGCGCCTTCGGGCTTGACTATGTCCAATCCTTCTCCGGGCTCTGGTCTGAGAGCGACCTGCGCTACGATCCGATTTGCAAGGTGTTTCTCACACGGCGGATGCCCGCAGCGCTGGAGGACATGGGGATGCGCTTAGGGCCGCCCCGCGTCACGAAAGAGGAGCGGGAACGGGCCTGGGCGCAGCTCCCCGCCGGCGGATTTCTCCTCGCCGGCATGGACGGCTTTCTGATCCCCTGGAATCCGCTTTACCGTCTCCAGCACGGCCCGCACTATTTTATCGTCCAAAAGACGCGCGCAGACCCGCAGACCTGTCTCGACCCCACCTACGGCCTGGGCGGCGAAGCGCTGGACTCACAGGATTTGGTGGGCAATGCCTACGCCCTGATCCCCGTCGCAAGGACTGCGTCCGGCCTCCCCCTTGCGGCGGCGCAGGACCCGGATTCCCTCCCCGCCCAAGCGCGCGAGGTGATCGGGCATCATCCCGCCGCCATAAGCGGGTTTTTGGAGCAGGCGGGCGTCTGGCTCCGCGGGACGGAGGAAACCGTCCTGTTTCCGGCCAAATTTGTGGATGCCCTGCTGGCAAACCGGCTCCTATACCGGCATTACCTGGAGGAGCGGCATCCCGAATCGGAAGAGGCGGCCCTATTTCAGGATAAACGCTATTATGAGGCGTGGCAGGCCGTCAAGCACGGATTTTATAAAGCAGCGCTCACAAAGCGGAATCCAAGTGTGTTTGACGAAGCGTGCGATTGCCTTGCGGCGCTCTTTCAGCGGGAAATCGCCTTGGCAGAGCGGCTCCTTGCACGTCAGCAGGGCGTGCCCCGAGCGTGAGCCACAGCCGTCCCGGCAAACGGGCAGCGTCCTTTCCGCGGGACTCCGCCTCCCCTCAGGCGCCGCGCCCCCTGTAAAGGCTTTGTTCTCCCCCCCTCACAACCCTAATAAAGCGCCGGAGCCGCGCCGCATAACCGCCTCCGGCCGTCTCCCCTTTTGCCGCCTGCCCGAAGGAAAGGCAGCTAAAGAATTGAGGCCCTCAACCGTTTCCGGTTGAGGGCCTTCCAAGCCTTGGAGTCACCGGTTTTTCCGGCCACATATTTTTTTGCCTCGCACTTCTGCCGCGCCCCTATAAACCCGATCCCCGCGCCCCCGTTCTCCTCGGCCGCGAGCCCAGCGCGGCGGGTCGCGGCCGAAAGCGAAGAAACACCCCTTATGGCATCGAGTCCCGCAGCAGGCGGGGTCTCGTTCCACAAGGGGTGTTTCTGAGCTGGAGCGGCTGATGGGAGTCGAACCCACCTATGCAGCTTGGGAAGCTGCCGTTCTACCGATGAACTACAGCCGCGTCTGGATGGTATTATAACAGAGCTTTTTCCAAAATGCAACCCGAAAAACGGCGGACTTTCCGGAAAATTTATTTTCCCCGCCCGCCGCCTTGCAAAGCCGCCGGGGCTGTGATATGGTGGCCTCACTTTCAACCGCGGGAGGACATCTTTATGAAGACCATCGGGCTTTTGGGCGGCATGAGCTGGGAGAGCACCGCCCTGTACTACCAGCTGATCAATCAGGCAGTAAAGGACCGCCTGGGCGGGCTGCACTCCGCCAAGCTCCTGCTGCACAGCGTGGACTTCGCCGAAATCGAGGCCTGCCAGGCGGCGGGGGACTGGGACAAAAGCGCCGCCATTTTGACGGAGGCCGCCCTGGGCCTGGAGCGGGCGGGGGCGGACTTCCTCCTGATCTGCACCAACACCATGCACAAGGTGGCGCCCCAGATCGAGAGCCGCCTCTCCATCCCCCTCCTCCACATTGCGGAGGCCACCGCCCGGGCACTGCTGGACCGGGGCGTGCGCACCGTGGCGCTGCTGGGCACCCGGTACACCATGAGCCAGGACTTCTACAAGGCGAAGCTGACGCAGGCGGGGATCACCGTCCTGGTTCCGGAGGCGGCGGAGGCGGCGCTGGTGGACCGGGTGATCTACCGGGAGCTGTGCCTGGGCGTGGTGTCCGGCGCCTCCCGGGACGCGTACCTGCGCATCATCGACGGCCTGGGGGCCCGGGGCGCCCAGGGGGTGATTCTGGGCTGCACGGAGATCGGCATGCTGATCTCCCAGGCGGACACCGCCCTCCCCGTGTTCGACACCACCCGCATCCACGCCCTCCGGGCGGCGGAGCTGGCCCTGGAGGCATAAGAGAGCGGGCATCCCCAGCGGGGGGTGCCCGTTCTTTGCTGCCCTGCATGAATGTCCCCTCCCCGGCATATGCATGTAGCAATGCTGCAAAGGGGGATCACCATGAGGAAAGTACTTGCACTGCTGTGCGCCCTGCTGGTCCTGGGGACCGGCGCCCGGGCGGTGGAGGTGGCGGCTCCGTCGGCCCTGCTGATGGAAAAGGAGACCGGCACCGTCCTCTTCGCCAAGGAGGAACACGCCAAACTGGAGCCCGCCAGCGTCACCAAAATCATGACCATTCTCTTGACCATGGAGGCCATCGACGCCGGCCAGCTCTCCTACGACACCATGGTCACCGCCTCCGCCCACGCCTGCTCCATGGGCGGCAGCCAAATCTGGCTGAAGGAGAACGAACAGATGACCGTGGGCGACATGCTCAAGGCGGTGTGCGTGGTGTCCGCCAACGACTGCGCCGTGGCCCTGGCGGAGCAGATCGCCGGCAGCGAGGACGCCTTCGTGGAGCGGATGAACCAGCGGGCGGCGGAGCTGGGCATGGCGGACACCACCTTCCACAACGCCACCGGGCTTCCGGCGGCGGGCCACGTCACCTCCGCCCACGACATCGCCCTGATGAGCCGGGAGCTGATTTTGAACCACCCGGACATCCGCCAGTACACCACCATCTGGATGGACACCCTCCGGGGCGGCACCTCCCAGCTGGTGAACACCAACAAGCTCATCCGGTTCTACGACGGGGCCACCGGCCTGAAAACCGGCTCCACCGACTCCGCCCTCTACTGCCTCTCCGGCACGGCGGAGCGGGACGGCATGGAGCTCATCGCCGTCATCATGAAGGACGCCACCTCCGCCCAGCGGTTTGAGGACGCCAAGGCTCTTTTGAGCTACGGCTTTGCCGGCTACGCCCTGGAGACGGTGACGCCGGAGGCGCCCCTGCCGCCGGTGGCGGTGGACCTGGGGACTCAGGCCACGGTCCAGCCGGTGCTGGGGGAGGGCACCCACCTGCTGCTGGAGAAGAGCCGGGCGGGCAGCCTCCAGCAGAGCGTGACCCTGGCGGAGTCGGCGGCGGCGCCGGTGGCGGCGGGGGACCGGCTGGGGACGCTCACGGTCACCGCCGGGGAGGAGGTCGTGGCGGAAATCCCGCTGCTGGCGGGGGAGGACGTCCCCCGGATCACCTATGTCCAGATGCTGCTGCGGCTGCTGCGGACGGCCTTTTTGTCGGATTGACCGAAAGCCCCCCCTCCCTTTTCGGCGCCCTTTCGACGCTTTTCCCTTGCCGTCCATCGGTCAAACTGCTATAATTTGGATAGGGCCCATGGGCCGGGATTCATGCATCCTGCCCATGGGCGATCAAGGAGACCCTTGGACGGCGGGCCGTCCATGGCAAAGGAAAGGACGATACATGCGATGTTGGATGTGAAATTGTTCGAGATGCGGAGCTTTTTGCCCATGCCCTACGAGGAGGCCCTGGCGCCCCGGCTGAAGCTGGCCCATGAGAAGCTGCAAAACGCCTCCGGCGCCGGCGGGGAGTTCACCGGCTGGGTGCACCTGCCCCGGGACTACGACCAGGAGGAGTTCGCCCGCATCCAGGCCGCCGCCGGGCGCATTCAGGCCGATTCCCAGGCCCTGGTGGTCATCGGCATCGGCGGGTCCTACCTGGGGGCCCGGGGTGTGATCGACTGCCTGTGCTCCCCCAACTACAATCTGAAAAAGAAGGACACCCCCAACGTCTACTTCGTGGGCAACGGCCTCTCCGCCGACGCCATGCAGGAGGTTTTGGACCTGGTGGCGGGGGGGGATTTCTCCGTCAACGTCATCTCCAAGTCCGGCACCACTACGGAGCCCGCAGTGGCTTTCCGCTTCTTCCGGGCGGCCCTGGAGGCGAAGTACGGCAAGGAGGGCGCGGGAAAGCGCATCTACGCCACCACCGACAAGGCCCGGGGCGCCCTGAAGTCCCTGGCGGACAACCAGGGGTGGGAGACCTTCGTGGTGCCCGACGACGTGGGCGGGCGGTACTCCGTCCTCACCGCCGTGGGCCTGCTGCCCATCGCCGTGGCGGGGGTGGACATCCGGGAGCTGATGGCCGGCGCCGCCGAGATGATGGACGCCTGCGCCGTCCCTGGCTACGACTGCCCCGCCTGGCGCTACGCCGCCATCCGCTACGAGCTGTACCGGGCGGGCCGGTCCGTGGAGCTGCTGGCCTGCTACGACCCCGCCTTCCGCTTCATGAGCGAGTGGTGGAAGCAGCTCTACGGCGAGAGCGAGGGTAAGGAGGGCAAGGGCCTCTTCCCCGCCAGCGTGGATTTCACCGCCGACCTCCACTCCATGGGCCAGTACATCCAGGAGGGCAAGCGGCTGATGTTTGAGACCGTGGTGCGCCTGGGCCCCTCCGGCAACCAGCTGTACGTCCCCCGGGACGAGGCCGACGGCGACGGGCTGAACTTCCTGGCCGGGGAGTCCATGGACTTCATCCGGGACCGGGCCATGGAGGGCACCCTCCTGGCCCACACCGAGGGCGGCGTGCCCAACGTGATCGTGGACGCCGGCGCCAAAACGCCCCGGGCCCTGGGCCAGCTGATCTACTTCTTCGAGTACGCCTGCGGCCTGTCCGGCTATCTGCTGGACGTGAACCCCTTCGACCAGCCCGGCGTGGAGGCCTATAAAAAGAACATGTTCGCCCTTCTGGGCAAGCCCGGCTACGAGGAGCGCAAGGCGGAGCTGGAGGCCAAGCTGAACAAGTGAGGCCCCCGCTCCCCCGGCGCGGTTCCCCGCAGTCCCAGGGCTGCAGCGGGGCGGAGCGGACGGGGGACAGACGGCGCCGGCGCGCCGCCTGTCCCCGCTCCCGCCTCCGGCTGTCAATGTCACATTATAAACAAACTTTGAACTCGCTTTTTTGCATTGTTTTTTCCCCCGTCTTATGCTATCCTTAACGTAGCAGCACACCCCGCCCCACGATTCTAAATAACAGGAGTGATTTACTATGGTCAGACTTATTATGGGCGTCAAGGGCTCCGGAAAGACCAAGCAGCTCATCGAACTGATCAACAACGCGGCGAAGGACGAGCCCGGCAACGTGGTTTGCATCGAGGCCAACCGCAACATGACCTATGATATCCACTATCATATCCGTCTCATTGACGCCCAGGAATATAAACTGAACAACTACGATCTGTTCCGCGGCTTTATCAGCGGCCTGTACGCAGGCAACTACGACATCTCCCACGTGTTCATCGACAACCTGTGCAAAACCGTCGACCAGGATGTGGGCAAGGACACCGAGGCCTTCCTGGACTGGCTGGACACCTTCGGCGAGAAGAACCGCATCAAGTTCACCGTCACCATCAGCGCGGATACCGCCGCCGCTACTGACGGTATGCAGAAGTATTTGTAATCTCTCCCTACGAACATTCAGGCCCCCATCCTCTGGATGGGGGCCTTTTTGGCGCGCCGTGCAAAACAACCGCCCCTCGGGGCGGTTGTTTGCCGTTTCCGTCAGGCCAGAGAGGCCAGCAGGTCCGGCCACAGGCCATTGAGCTGGGTAAAGCACACCTGGTTTACACCGAAGAAGGCCGCCAGGTCCGCCCGCTCCGCCGCGGAGCGGCCGTCCAGATACCAGACCACCGTCTCCTTCTCCGCCACCGTGCCGCTGAGGTAGGCGCAGGCGTAGCGGCTGGAGTAGTACGACCCCAGCCCCCCCGCCGCCAGCAGCCCGGCCGCCGCCGCGCCGGAGACGGGGGCGCCCCGCTTGCCGTCGGTCCAGACGGCGGCGGTGGTGGTCAGCAGCAGCGTCAGCTTCTCCGGCGCCACCGTCCCCCGCAGCCGGTCCAGGGCGTAGTAGACCTCCTCCAGCGGCTCCAGGGGGGAGGTGGGGAAGTTCTCCCCCACCTTCTCCGTATAGGGCGCCACCCGCAGCACCAGCCGGTCCGCCTGGGCCGCCAGGGCGGCGTAGTCATACCCGTCGTAGCTCCGCCCCTGCCAGGCGGGGGCTTCCGCCGCCAGGTAGAAAAGGTCCTCCCCCAGCGCCTGGCGCAGCGCGGCGGCCAGGGCCGTCAGCGCCTTCTGCCCGGCGTAGCCCACCTGGGCCAGGTCCAGGAAGAGGCCGTCGTACCCCCCGGCCTCCACGGCGGCGGAGAGCAGGGCGGCGGTGGCCGCCGCGTCCCCCCGGAGGGCGTTTTCCGTACCGGAGACGTACAGCAGCGCCTTGGCCCCGGCGGCCTTCGCCGCATCCCGTATGGCGGCGGCGGTCTCCGAAGAGGCGGTGGCCGTCAGCTGGGTGGCGCCGCTCTGGTAGATCAGCTGGCCCGCCGCCGCGGCCACCGCGTCGAAGCCCGCCAGCTCCGGCAGCTCCTCCACGGAGGCGGCGATGCCCACGGTGCCGGGGGCATCGCCGTGGAGCTTGTCGTACAGCCGCACCAGCATCACCGCCGCCTGCTCCCGGGTGGCGGTGCGGTCCGGGGAGAACGACGCGGCGGAGGTGCCGTCCACCAGGCCCAGGTCGTAGGCCATGGTGATGTAGCCGGCGTTGGTGGTCACGTCCCGGAAGGGATTGGGCAGATCCTGGGCCAGCCCGGCGATGGTGCCGTACCCCAGGGCCCGGACCAGCATCACCGCCAGCTCCTCCCGGGTGATGGGGTCCTCCGGGCGGAAGGCGTCGCTCTGCCGGGTGACGGCGCCGTTGGCGTAGGCCGCCTCCACCGCCCCGGCGGCCCAGTGGCCGGCGGGCACGTCGGTGTAGGTGCTTCTCTCCGGCTTCTCCGCCTTCCAGCCGAAGAACCGGCCCAGCACCACCGTGAAGGCCGCCCGGGTCATCTGGTGGCCCAGGCCGAAGCGGGTGGCCGTCTCCCCCTGGAAAAAGCCCAGCTCCACCGCCCGGCGGATGGGTTCGGCGGCCCAGTGGCCGGCGGGCACGTCCGTAAAGCCCGCCGCCGACGCGGGCGGCGCCAGGCAGGGCACCAACAAGGCCAGCGCCAGCAGGCAGCCGAGGACACGCTGCAATTGTCTTCTCATACTCGTTTTCGCTCCTTTGGGCGTTTTTCGCGGTTGCATGGCGCTTATTGTACCAAAATATGGCGCATCCGTCAAACGAGGGCTGTCGAAAGCCGTTCCCGCCCCGGAAAACCGGGGGTTTCCGGCAGATTTTTTCTTTACCTGCCCCGCTCTTTCTGGTATAATAGCTTGGTTATGATGGATTTGTATGCGCACAGATATCGAGGGAGAGGAGGGAACCGTCCGTGAAATTTCAAAAGTGGAAGATCGGCGCTCCGGCGGAGCAGGACGTGGCCCTTCTGCGGGCCGCGGGCTACCCCTACCTGCTGTCCACCGTGCTGGCCGCCCGGGGCATCGCCACGGCGGAGGCCGCCGCGGAATTTTTGGACCGGGAGCGGGCGCTGACCATCTCCCCCATGCGGATGAAGGACATGGACCGGGCGGTGGAGCGCATCCAGCGGGCCGTGGCGGACGGGGAGACCATCGCCGTCTTTGGGGACTACGATGTGGACGGCATCACCTCCACGGTGCTGCTGATGGACTATCTGAAAAGCTGCGGCGTGCGGTGCCTGCGGTACATCCCCCGGCGGGTGGAGGACGGCTACGGCCTCTCCCGGGACGCCATCCAGGGCCTGTGGGACCAGGGGGCTACCCTGATGATCACCGTGGACTGCGGCATCACCGGCAACGAGGAGGTGGCCTTCGCCGCCTCGCTGGGGATGGACGTGGTGGTGACGGACCACCACGAGTGCAAGGAGAGCCTCCCCGCCGCCGCGGCGGTGGTGGACCCCCACCGTCCGGACTGCCCCTACCCCTTCAAACACCTGGCGGGGGTGGGCGTGGCGCTGAAGCTGGTGCTGGCCCTGGGGGGCGAGAGCCGGGAGGACGCCCTGTTCAACCGGTACTGCACCCTGGCCGCCATCGGCACCATCGCCGACGTGATGCGGATGGAGGGGGAGAACCGGACCATCGTCTCCTGCGGGCTGGAGGCCCTGCCCCACACGGACTTCGTGGGCGTGCACGCCCTGTTGAAGGAGGCGGGGCTGCTGGGCAAGCCCATCACCTCCATCCAGATCGGCTTCGTCCTCTCCCCCCGCATCAACGCCGCCGGGCGGATGGGGGCGGCGGACCTGGCCGCGGACCTGCTGGAGACCAGCGACCCCCTGCGGGCCGAGGAGCTGGCCCGGGCGCTGTGCGATTTGAACCGGGAGCGGCAGATGGTGGAGCAGGCCATCTGCGCCGACGCCACGGAGAAGATTCACTCCCTGCGCAGCGAGGAGCGCAGCGCCCTGGTCCTCTCCAGCGAGCGCTGGCACCAGGGGGTGGTGGGCATTGTGGCCTCCCGCCTCAGCGAGAAATACTCCTGCCCCAGCTTCATGATCCACCTGAAGGACGGCGTGGGCAAGGGCTCCTGCCGGTCCTACGGCGGGTTCAACCTCTTCGCCGCCCTGGAGTCCTGCAAAAACCTGCTCTCCGGCTTCGGCGGCCACGAGCTGGCGGCGGGCTTCACCATTCCGGAGGAGAACATCGACGCCTTCCGCGCCCGGATGAACCGCTACGTGCGGGAGACCTGCGGCGCCACGCTGCCGGTGAGCTCTCTGGAGGTGGACGCCCCCATCACCTGCCCCGGCGGCGTGACGCTTGCGGAGGTGGAGGAGCTGGGGCGGCTGGAGCCCTACGGCGCCGGGAACCCCCGGCCCGTCTTCGCCCTGCTGGGGGCCACGGTGGACACCGTCCAGTCCGTGGGCCAGGGGCGGCACCTGAAGCTCCACCTGAGCAAAGGCCCCTGCCGGTTTGACGCCATCTTCTTCTCCGTGACGGAGGCGGAGTGCGGCATCCCCGCGGGCAGCCGGGTGGACGTGGCCTTCTATCTCCAGGCCAACACCTTCCGGGGCAGCACCACGCTGCAATTGCAGCTCATCGACATCCGCCCCTCCCTCCTCCCCAGCCGCCACCAGGCGGAGGACCTCCGCCTGGTGGAGCGGCTTTTGGCGGGGGACGCCCTCACCGCCCAGGAGATGAGCCGCCTCCAGGTGACCCGGGAGCAGCTGGTGCCCTTCTGGCGGGTGCTGGAGCGGCGCCTCCGCCCCGGAAAGCTGGAGACGGACCGCCTGCCCTTCCTGCGGGCGCTGGCCCAGGAGGCCGCGGCGGAGAGCGGCGGCAGCGAGAACTTCCTCCGCGCCGCCCTGGCGCTGGAGATCTTCCGGGAGCGGGGGCTGGTCTGCCTCACCTGCCGGGAGGACCGTTTGACGCTGCACCTGTCCCCCACCCAGGGGAAGGTGGATCTGGCCGCCTGCCCCTATCTCTGCCGGCTTCGGGAGGGAGCCGCCAATCGGAACCGAGGTGATCTGCCATGACGATTCAGGAACAGTACGAGCTGCTGGAGGCAACCGTCCGGGGCTACAACCCCGCGGCGGACTTCGCCCACATCCGCTCGGCCTTTGAATATGCCTGCAAATACCACGAGGGGCAGACCCGCAAAAGCGGCGAGCCCTATATCATCCACCCCCTGGCGGTGGCCCAGATCGTGGCGGAGGAGCTGAAGCTGGACTCGGAGTCCATCGAGGCCGCCCTCCTCCACGACGTCATTGAGGACACCCCCGCCACCCACGAAGACGTGGCCAAACTCTTCTCCCCCACCATTGCGGACCTGGTGGAGGGCGTCAGCAAGCTGACCCGCATCCAGTACGCCACCAAGGAAGACGAGCAGATGGAGAATCTGCGGAAGATGCTCATCGCCATGAGCAAGGACATCCGGGTGATTCTCATCAAAGTCGCGGACCGGCTGCACAACATGCGGACCATGGAGTACCAGTCCCCCGCCAAGCAGAAGCAAAAGTCCCTGGAGACCATGGAGATCTACGCCCCCATCTCCCACCGCCTGGGTATGCAGCGCATCAAGTGGGAGCTGGAGGACCTGTCCCTAAAATACCTGGACCCGGTGGGCTATGAGGAGATCGTCTCCAACCTGGACTCCAAGAGCCAGGAGTACGACGTCTTCATGCGCCGCACCCAGGGCCAGATCGACCAGCGGCTGGACCAGTTGAACATCCGCCACATCGTCTACGGCCGCGTCAAGCACCCCTACTCCATCTACCGCAAGATGTTCAACCAGAACAAATCCCTGGACGAGATCTTCGACCTCTTCGCCTTCCGGGTGATCGTGGAGAGCGTGGGGGACTGCTACAACGTCCTGGGCGTCATCCACGACATCTACAAGCCCATCCTGGGCCGGTTCAAGGACTATATCGGCACCCCCAAGCCCAACGGCTACCAGTCCCTCCACACCACCGTGATGGGCGGGGACGGCATCCCCTTCGAGGTGCAGATCCGCACCCGGGAGATGCACGAGATCGCCGAGTACGGCGTGGCGGCCCACTGGAAGTACAAGCAAAACGGCCAGGGCACCGGCACGGAGGGGCGCTACGAGTGGGTCCGGCGGCTGCTGGAAAACCAGGAGGGCGCCGACGCCGAGGACTACATCCACTCCCTGAAGGTGGATATGTTCTCCGACGAGGTGTTCGTCTTCACCCCCAACGGCGACGTGCAGAACCTGCCCGCCGGGGCCACCCCCATCGACTTCGCCTACGCCATCCACTCCGCCGTGGGCAACCGGATGGTGGGCGCAAAGGTCAACGGCCGCATTGTCACGCTGGACCACGTGCTGAAAAACGGCGACATCGTGGAGATTCTCACCTCCAAAAACGCCAAGGGCCCCAGCCGGGACTGGATGAAGATCGCCCGGTCCAGCGAGGCCCGCAGCAAAATCCGCCAGTGGTTCAAAAAGGAGAAGCGGGAGGAGAACATCGCCAACGGCCGGGCCTCCTTTGAGGCGGAGCTGAAGCACTGCGGCATCCCCATGCGGGACGTCATCGCCGCGGAAAACCTGCCGGGCCTTTTGAAAAAGGTCTCCTACGGCTCCCTGGATGAGCTGTACGCCGCCATCGGCTACGGCGGCTTCACCGCCCAGAAGGCGGTCAGCCGGATGCAGGGGGAGCTCCAGCGCATCGCCCGGCAGCACCAGGCGGAAAAACCCGACCCGCCGGAGCCCAAGGCGGCCGAGCCCAAGGAGAAGGCCGCCCCCAAGCAGGTGAAAAGCGAGCAGGGCATCATTGTGGAGGGGCTGGACAACTGCCTGGTGAAGTTCTCCAAGTGCTGCACGCCGGTGCCGGGGGACGAGATCGTGGGCTTCATCACCCGGGGCTACGGCGTGTCCGTCCACCGGGCGGACTGCCCCAACGCCTCTCTGGAAAAGCGCAGCGCCCCGGACCAGGCGGACCGCTGGATCAAGGTCACCTGGGGCAGCGACACCAACGAGAGCTATCCCACCACCCTGGAGGTGGTGTGCAAGGACCGCCAGGGCCTGCTGCTGGACATCTCCGCCGCCCTGTCCACCACCAACACCTTCGTCCTGGGCATCAACTCCCGCTCCACCGAGGACGAGTTCGCCATCTTCCGCCTGGAGGTCCGGATGCGGGACAGCCAGCAGCTGTCCACCCTGATGAACCGGCTCCACCAGATCTCCGGCGTGCTAAAGGTCATGCGCCCCGCCGGATAACCCCTGCGGGGGACCCATGTTCCCCCTCCGTCGCCCCCCTGCCCGCCGGGCCGGGGGGCGGCAAACCACTTCTCTTTGGGAGGCTGTTTCATGCGCGCTGTCGTCACCCGGGTGTCCCGGGCCTCCGTGTCCATTGAGGGCGCGGTCCGCGGCCAGATCGGCCGGGGCTTTCTGGTGCTGCTGGGGGTGGGCCCCGGGGACACCCGGGAGACCGCCTGCCGCCTGGCGGAAAAAATCTGCAACCTGCGGGTCTTCGAGGATGAGGCCGGCAAGATGAACCGCAGCCTGGAGCAGGCGGGGGGCGGCCTTCTGGTGGTCTCCCAGTTCACCCTGTACGCCGACACCTCCTCCCGCCGCCCCGGCTTCTCCGGCGCGGCCAAACCGGAGCTGGCCGTTCCCCTGTACGAGGCCTTCCTGGCCCGCTGCCGGGAGCGGGGCTTCCCCGTGGAGCAGGGGGTCTTCGGCGCGGACATGCAGGTGGAATCCGTCAACGACGGCCCCGTCACCATCCTCTTCGACACGGAGCGGCCCTGACCGCCCCTACACCGCCCCAGGCGAAAGGAGGCACCTATGGAAATTGATACGCTGCAGGTGGGCCCCATCGGCACCAACTGCTATCTGCTCTGCGACCCCGCCGCCGGCGCCTGCGCCGTCATCGACCCCGGCGGGGACGCCGACCGGGTGATCCGGGCCGTGGAGGCCCGGCGCTGCGTCCCCCGGGCCATTCTGCTCACCCACGGCCACTACGACCACACCGGCGCCGCGGCGGCGCTGCGGGAGCGGTGGCCGGAGGTCCCCGTCTACCTCAGCCGCCGCGACCAGTACCCCGGCGACCCCGTCCTCAGCCAGCTCTTCCCCCCGGTGCCCGGCGCCGCGGACTACGGCGAGGGGGACACGGTGGCGGTAGGCGCGCTGACGGTGGAGGTCCTCGCCACCCCCGGCCACTCCGAGGGCGGCGTCACCCTCCGCTGCGGCGACGCCCTCTTCTGCGGGGACACCCTCTTCGCCGGCTCCTGCGGCCGGACGGACTTCCCCGGCGGCAGCATGCCCACGCTGCTCTCCTCCCTGCGGCGGCTGGGCGCCCTGGAGGGAAATCTCCGGGTGCTCCCCGGCCACATGGAGCCCAGCACCCTGGACGCCGAGCGGCGGACGAATCCCTACCTCCGCCAGGCCATGGAGGCGGAGTGAGGGGCCTATGAAACTGGTATTGCAGGGACATGACGAGCGGTACGTGGCGGAGCAGAGCCTGCTGAACCTGTTCCCCGGGGAACTGCCGGTCTACGAGCCCCTCCAGCCCGGGGACGACAACTTCGCCGTCCTCACCCTGAAGGAGGATGGCGGCCTCTGCCGCGTCACCGCCCAGTTGCGCCGGGGGGAGCGGGAGGCGGAGGAGACCTGCGCCGCCCCCCTCACCGGCACGGACTTCGACCGGGAGGGCCAGCGGCGGCACCTGCTGGGCCGCTGCTTCTTCCTGGCGGCCCGCCGCGTCACCGGGGACACGCCCCCCTGGGGCATGCTCACCGGCGTCCGGCCCGACAAGCCGGTGACCTGGGCCCTGGCCTCCGGCAAGACGGCGGAGGAGGCCCGGGCCATGCTGGAGACGGAGTACTTCGTCTCCCCCTCCCGGGCCGCCCTGGCCCTGGAGACCGGCGCCGCCGCCTGCACCGCCGCGGAGAAGCTGGACCGGCGGGACATCGCCGTGTACGTGGGCATCCCCTTCTGCCCCACCCGCTGCGCCTACTGCTCCTTCGTCAGCCAGTCGGTGGAGCGGAGCTTCGCCCTGGTGCCCCCCTATGTGGACGCCCTGACGGCGGAAATCCGCGCCGGCGGACAGATGGTCCGGGAGCAGGGGCTGCGGGTCCGGGCCTTCTACATGGGCGGCGGAACCCCCACCACCCTCACCGCCCGGCAATTGGACCGGGTGCTGACGGCCTTCGCCAAGGCCTTTGACACGGACGGCTGCGAGGAGGTCACCGTGGAGGCCGGCCGGCCGGACACCATCACGGCGGAGAAGCTGGCGGTGCTGAAGGCCCACGGCGTCACCCGGGTCTCCGTCAACCCCCAGACCATGGAGGACCACGTGCTCTCGGCCATCGGCCGGCGCCACACGGCGGGGGACATCGGCCGGGCCATGGAGCTGGTGGCGCGGCACGGCTTCCCCCACGTGAACATGGATCTGATCGCAGGCCTGCCCGCGGACAGCCCGGAGGGGTTCCGCCGCTCGCTGGACGCGTGCCTCTCCTTCGGCACGGACAATGTGACGGTCCACACCCTGGCCCTGAAAAAGGGCAGCCGCATTTTGCTGGAGGGCCTCCCCGTCCCCGGCCCCGAGGCCGTGGGGGAGATGCTGGACTACGCCGCCCCCCGCCTCCGCGCCGCCGGGTACGGCCCCTACTACCTCTACCGGCAAAAGTACATGTCCGGCAGCTTTGAAAACATCGGCTGGTGCCGCCCCGGCGGGGAGTGCTGGTACAACATCTACATCATGTCGGAGCTGTGCTCCATCCTGTCCTTCGGCGCCGGCGGGTCCACCAAGATGGTGGAGCCGGGCACCAACCACATCGAGCGGGTGTTCAATCTGAAATATCCCAAGGAGTACACGGAGCGGCCGGAGAAGGCCCTGGCCAATCAGGCCGCCTTCGCCGCCTTCTACCGGTCCCTGGCACTTTGAAAGGAGCCGCCGCCATGGCCTATTCCCTGTCCGAACTCAACGCCGCCGTCCGCAGCGATCCCCGGGGCTTCGCCCAGTCCTGCGACGACGCCTTCGCCCAAAAGGTGGAGCGCGCCGCCCGGCAGATCGCCGCCCACCGGACGCAGTCCCGGGTGATCCTGCTCTCCGGCCCCTCCGGCTCCGGCAAGACCACCACCGCCCTGAAAATCGAAGAGGTGCTGGACCACATGGGCATCGAGACCCACACCGTGTCCATGGACAACTACTTCAACACCATCGACCCGGAGACCGCCCCCCGGAACCGGGAGGGCGCCATCGACTACGAGTCCCCCTTCTGCCTGGACGTGGAGCTGCTGAACCGCCACTTCTCCATGCTGGACCGGGGGGAGACCATCCATGTGCCCAAGTACGAGTTCGCCCGGCAGATGCGCTCCGACATCCTCTCCCGCCCCCTGCGCCTGGGGCCCGACGAGCTGGCCATCTTCGAGGGCATCCACGCTCTGAGCGACATCATCGTGGGCAAGAACCCCAACGCCTTCAAGCTCTACATCGCCGCCCGGAGCGACCTGGTGGACGACGAGGGGCAGGTGGTGTTCCAGCACGCCTGGCTGCGGCTGTGCCGCCGCCTCGTCCGGGACCACCTGTTCCGGGGCAGCGACGCCGCCCTCACCCTGAAAATGTGGCCCAACGTCCAGCGGGGAGAGAAGCTGTACATCGCCCCCTACCGGGAGAACGCCGATCTGATGTTCGACTCCTCCCTGGCCTTTGAGTACGCCGTGCTCAAGCCCCTGGCCGTACCCCTGCTGGAGGCCGTCCCCGCCGGGAAATACGAGGTGGTGGACCAGATGCTCCGGGCCTTTGAGCGGATCGAGGCCATGGACCAGCAGCACGTGGCCCCCGCGTCCCTGGCCCGGGAGTTCATCGGCGGCAGCCCTTATGACAACCATTGACCCGTCCGAATTTGACAGGAGGTTTCTATGAACGAGAAGCTGTATGACGTGCTGAACAAGGTCCAGGACACCGCCGTGCAGGTGGGCGGCATCGCCGCCGACGCCGCCTACGGCGTGGGGCGCCGGGCGGAGGAGCTGCTGTCGGTGGCCAAGCTGCGGGTCCGCGTCGCCACGCTGGAGGGCGCCGTGGAGGGCTGCATGGCGGAGATCGGCGAGATGCTCTACGCCACCCACACCGGCACCCCCACGGACTCGGAGATCCTGCTCTCGAAGCTGGAGGAGATCGACGGCCTGAAGGCCCAGATCGCGGAGCTCCAGGCCCGCATCGGCCGGGAGGCGGAGCGCCCCGCCTGCCCCACCTGCGGCGCCGCCGTCCGGGCGGAGGACCGGTTCTGCCGGGAGTGCGGGGGGGCACTGTGATGGAGACGTACACCTACCGCCAGTATCAGGAGAGTGCGGCCGCCCTGGCGGAGGTGCTGGGGTCCTTTCGCCCCCGGGTGCTGCTGATCCTGGGCTCCGGCCTGGGCGCCCTGGGGGAGGAGGTGGCGCAGCCCGTCTCCGTCCCCTTCGGCCGGGTCCCCCACATGAAGCGCTCCACCGCCCCGGACCACGCGGGCTGCTTTCTCTTCGGCCGCCTGGCGGGGCAGGACGTGGCCGTGATGCAGGGCCGCCTCCACACCTATGAGGGCTGGTCCTTCGCCGACGTGGCCTACCCCGTCCGGGTGCTGCGGCTGCTGGGGGCCGAGACCCTGCTGGTCACCAACGCCGCCGGGGCGGTGAACACCGCCTTCTCCGCCGGGGACCTGATGCTCCTCACGGACCACATCAAGCTCTTCGGCGTCAGCCCCCTGTGCGGGCCCAACGAGGAGGCCTTCGGCCCCCGGTTCCCGGACATGAGCCACGTCTACACCCCCGTCCTCCAGGCGGCGGCCCGGCAGGCCGCCCAGGCCCTGGGCATCCCCCTCCGGGAGGGGGTCTATATGTACTTCCCCGGCCCCCAGTATGAGACCCCGGCGGAGGTCCGGGCCGCCCGGGCCCTGGGCGCCGACGCGGTGGGCATGTCCACCGTGCCGGAGGCCATCGCGGCCGCCCACTGCGGCATGGCGGTCCTGGGCCTCACCCTGTGCACCAACATGGCCGCCGGCGTCCTGGACCAGCCCCTCTCCGGCGACGAGGTGATCGCCGCCGCCAACCAGGCGGGGCCAAAATTCGCCGCCCTGGTGAAAGCCTGCCTGGAACGGGTATAATGTTCTTTGATCCGCCATACGCTGAGAGCGGACACCACCCTCAGCGGACAAAGGACAGCACGCCCCAGACGCATCCAAACCGCGCGCTGGCGGCGTTCTCGCCCTGGCCTTGCGACAGCAAAGCGGCGGACTGCGGCCTTGCCATCCCACGGTTTGGATGTGCCTGGGGCCCGCAGGCGTATGTTGTCGGCAAAATCGGTTGCCGGCAAGGCGGACGAGGCCGCCTTGCTGACGCAAGGCAACGAGGACAACACCGCCAGCGGCCCATTTGGCCACAAAATACCATGTTGCCCTTTGTCCACTGAGCGTAGCGATCCTTTTGATAAATTCGAGGTATTGGTCCATGACAAAACAACAAAAAAAGCAGTCCTTTCTCACCGGCACCGCCATTCTGGCCAGTGCGGTGGCCATTGTGAAGGTCATCGGCGCCGTGTACAAAATCCCCTTCGGCAACATCGTGGGCAGCGAGGGGCAGACCTACTTCAACGTGGCCTACAACATCTACAACGTGCTTTTGACCGTCTCCACCGCCGGGCTGCCGCTGGCCATCTCCAAGCTCACCAGCCAGGCCCACGCCCAGGGCCGGGAAAATGAGAAGCGCAAGCTCTTCCGCACCGCCATCTGGCTCTTCTTCCTTCTGGGCCTGGTGGGGGCGCTGCTGATGTTCTTCGGCGCGGAGCACCTGGCCGGCTTCATGAACGAGCCCCTGGGCTACTGGCCCATCCGCACCCTGGCCCCCGCCGTGTTCTGCGTGTGCCTGCTGGCCTGTATGCGGGGCTACACCCAGGGCCAGGGCAACATGACCCCCACCGCCATCTCCCAGATCCTGGAGGCCATGTGCAAGCTGGTGCTGGGGCTGACGTTGGCCTGGTACTGCGTGCGGGCGGGGATGGGGCTGGACATCGCCGCCGCCGGCGCCATTCTGGGCGTCACCGCGGGCACGGTCTTGTCCATGCTGTTCCTCATCGTCTACCTCCTGCGCCACCGGGACCACAGCCGCTCCCTGGACGTGCCCCCCAGCAGCGCCGCGCTGATGCGGCGGGTGCTGGCCATCGGCATCCCCATCACCCTCAGCAACTCCGCCATGAGCATCATCACTCTGGTGGACACGAAAATCGTCCTGGGGCGGCTGCGGGACATCCCCGCCCTGGCGGACTCCGCCGCCACGCTGTTCGGCCAGTACCAGTTCGGCATGAACCTCATCAACCTGCCCCCCTCCTTTGTCTTCCCCGTCACCATGAGCCTGATTCCTTTCGCCGCGGCGGCCATCACCCGGCGGGACCACGCCGGGGCCGGGCGCATCGTCTCCTCCGCCTTCCGCCTCATCGCCCTGCTGGCCATCCCCGCAGGCGTGGGGCTGAGCGTGCTGGGCGGTCCCATTCTGCTGATGCTCTACCCCTCCCAGCAGGTGGACGCGGCGGCGGCGGGCGCCCATATGCGGTACCTGGGTATCGCCTGCATTTTCATCTGCATCATGACCCTGACCAACGCCATCCTCCAGACCTACGGCAAGGAGCGCATCCCCATCTACACGGTCATCCTGGGGGGCCTCACCAAGATCGTGATGAACTATCTCCTGGTGGGGAATCCGGACATCAACATCCACGGCGCCCCCATCTCCACCCTGTGCTGCTATCTGGTCATCTGCGGGCTGAACCTGTTCTTCGTGTGGAAGTACTCCCCGGAGAAGCCCCACTACCTCCAGCTTTTCGCAAAGCCCATCCTGGCCTCCGCCCTCATGGGCGGCGCCGTCTGGGCCTTCCACGGGCTGACGCTGCGCCTGCTCAACGGCGGGGTGTACGCCTACGGCGCGGGCGCCCTCTCCACCCTGGTGGGGCTCTGCGTGGGCGTGGGGGTGTACGCGGTGCTGGTCATCGCCCTGCGCATCCTGCGGGCAGAAGACGTCCGTTCCGTCCCCCACGGGGAGAAATTGGTCAAACTTTTACACCTGAAGTAAAAAATCCTTGCATTTCAAGGGTTTTGCACGCAAATTTTCTTGCAAAGGCGGACAATGTATGGTAGATTTTCAATGTAAGTCCCATTACGGCTGGGAGGACTTCCTCACCGTGATGGCCCTGCTCCGCTCCCCCGGCGGCTGTCCCTGGGACGCCGAGCAGACCCACGGCTCCATCCGCCGGAATTTTCTGGAGGAGACCTACGAGGTGCTGGACGCCCTGGACCGGGACGACGGCGCCGCCATGTGCGAGGAGCTGGGCGACGTTTTGATGCAGGTGGCCTTCCACGCCCAGATCGAGGCGGAGCGGGGCCGCTTCACCATGGAGGACGTGGTGGACGGCGTGACGAAAAAGCTGGTCTACCGCCACCCCCATGTCTTCGGCACGGCGGAGGCGGACACCAGCGAGCAGGTGCTGGTGAACTGGGAGGCCCTGAAGCGCACGGAAAAGGGCCAGCGCTCCACTGCCGACGCCATCGAGTCCGTGCCCCACACCCTGCCGGCCCTGTGGCGGGCGGAGAAGATCCAGAGCAAGACCGCCAAGGCGGGCTTTGACTGGAACGACCCCGCCGGCGCCCTGCGGAAGCTGGAGGAGGAGGTCCGGGAGCTGCGCCAGGCCGTGGAGGCGGGCGGAGACGCCAGCGCCCCCCACGGCGTCCGGGAGGAGACGGGGGACGTGCTGTTCATCGCCGCCAAGGTGGCCCAGATGGCCGGTGTGGACCCGGAGGACGCCCTGCACCGCGCCTGCGACAAGTTCGACCGGCGCTTCCGCCGCGTGGAGTCCGCCGCGGGAAAGCCCCTGGGGGACTGCACCCCGGAGGAGCTGCTCTCCCTCTGGCAGGAGGCCAAGCATCAGGAGTCTTAAACGCAATCCGCGTTAAGAATATCAACATTACAAATGATTCTAGGAGGATAACACCCATGAACAAAGCTGAACTCATCAACGCCGTCGCCGCCACCGCCGAGGTCTCCAAGAAGGACGCCGAGGCCGTCATCACCGCCACCCTGGATGCCATCACCGGCGCCCTGAAGGAGGGCGACAAGGTCCAGCTGGTGGGCTTTGGCTCCTTCGAGGTGAAGAAGCGCGCCGCCCGCACCGGCCGCAACCCCAAGACCAAGGAGCCCATTGAAATCCCCGCCTCCGTGGTGCCCCTGTTCAAGGCCGGCAAGGCGCTGAAGGACAGCGTTGCCAAGTAAGGAATCCCCTGACCCTTTTTCCGCCCCACCTCGCCCCCCCCGCCGGCGCCCGCCCTTTCTCCGGGACCGGCCTGCCGGGCCGGGCGCGGGCGGTCGCCGCTTCGCCGGAGCACGCTCCGGCCGGCGGAGGTCCCCCGCCCGCGGGGGATGCGGGGAGCGGCGACGCCCCCCGGCCCCCCTCCCTGCGCGGCCTCCGGGCCGCCCGGGGCGGGGGTCTTTGATTTTTGGAGGTTTTTTATGCGTCTGGACAAGTATTTGAAGGTCTCCCGCCTCATCAAGCGGCGGACCGTGGCCAACGAGGCCTGCGACAACGGCCTCATCACCGTCAACGGCAAGGCCGCCCGGGCCTCCTACGACGTGAAGGCGGGGGACCGGATCTCCCTGCGCTTCGGGGAGCGGGTCCTCACCGTGGAGGTGCTCTCCGTCCAGGAGACGGTGAAGCAGGCCGACGCCGCCACCCTCTACCGGGAAGTGGCCCCCTAAAGTCCGCTTCTATCCCCGCCCCCTCCTGCATATCCTTGGGACAGGGAGGGACGATGAAATGAACGATTTTACCACCATGCCGCAGGACGCCCACCGCCTGGAGCTCATTGGGCGGGAACGGCTCACCATCTCCGGGGTGGAGGATGTGGAGCGCTTTGACGAGACGGGCATCGTCATGTCCACCTCCGCCGGGACGCTGGTCGTCACCGGGGAGGAGCTGCACATCGGCAAGCTGTCCCTGGACGGCGGGGAGCTCCACGTGGACGGGCGGATCGACTCCGTGGCCTACGAGGACCAGGGCGGCAGCCGGGGCGGCTTCTTCAGCCGGCTGTTCGGATAGCACATGGAAAACCAGGTCTCCCACCAGCTGCTGGTGTTCGCCCAGTCCATCCTGCTGGGCCTGGCCGCCGGCGTGCTGTACGACGTGCTGCGCCCCTTCCGCCTCCGCATCCCCCGCCTCACCGGGGTGCTGGACGGGGGTTACTGCCTGGCCGTGGGGGCCTCCGCCTTCGCCTTTCTCCTCCGCCGGGCGGAGGGCGAGCTGCGGGGCTTCGTGGTGCTGGGCATTCTGGGAGGCGCGGTGCTGTTCTTCTGCGCCTTCTCCGCCCCGCTGCGGCCGGTGTGGACCTTTTGGGCCGACACGCTGGCCTATCTGGTGCATTTGCTGTCCCTTCCCCTGCTGTGGCTGAAAAATTTTTGCAAAAAATGTGTCCGCCGCGGAAAAAATCTCTTTTATTTTGCGCGGAAATGCTATACAATAAGAAAAACTGGGTGCGGATGCGGATTTTACAGAGGAGGCGGCAGGCATGGCAAAGCAGGAAAACGGCGCAAAGCGGAGCCGCCGCGCAAAAAGCGGCCTCCTGACCCGGGTGCTGCTGCTGGCGCTGCTGGGCGGCATCGGCTGGCAGCTGTACAGCCTCCGGGACCAGGTGGAGCGCGCCCAGGTGGATCAGGCCCGTCTGGCCGCCCAGGTGGAGGCCAAGCAGCGGGAGAATGACACCCTCTCCGCGGACATCGCCCAGGGGGGCACTCAGGAGAAGATGGAGGAGATCGCCCGGGAGCAGCTGGGCCTGGTCACTCCCGGCGAGTATGTCTTTTATGACGTCAGCAATTGACCGGTGTCGGGCGACGAGGGGGCGGCCGCGCTTCCCCGCTGGTACCAGCACCGGTCTCTTTTTTTCCGCGCCCGTGTGTTGGGAAAGCACGGTGAAAATCATTGGAAGGAGAAACAATAGACTGTATGGAGCCGCAGGTTGGGAGCATTTTGGAGGGCAAGGTGACCACGATCACCAAATTCGGCGCGTTTGTCGCCCTGGAGGGCGGCAAGTCCGGTCTGGTACATATCTCGGAGATCGCCAACACCTTTGTCAACGACGTACACGATTTCTTGCAGGAGGGGCAGGCGGTGAAGGTGCTGGTCCTCTCCGCGGAAAACGGGAAGATCAATCTTTCCATCAAGAAGGCC
>NZ_UQXD01000017.1 GCF_900544955.1 uncultured Oscillibacter sp. | reverse complement strand
AGTACATGAAGGCCATGGAGAAAATCGTGGACATTGAGCGGGCCGCCAGCCGGTTCGCCAAATAAGGAGGAGATACAAATGAAACAATTGGTGAAGGGCAAGATTGCCATGGTTACCGGCGGCGGCGCGGGCATGGGCGCCTGCGACTGCTGGAAATTTGCGGAGGAGGGCGCCGCGGGCATCCTCATCGTGGACCTGAAGGTGGAGGACGCCGAGAAGGTGGCCGGGGAGATCATGGCCAAGTACCCGGACTGCAAGTGCGTCCCCGTGAAGTGCAACGTGGCCAGCGAGGCGGATGTGGACCACTGCTTCGAGGTGCTGGACCGGGAGTTCGGCACCCTGGACATTCTGGTGAACAACGCCGGCGTCACCAACAAGATTCCCTTCGACGAGATGACGCTGGAGCACTGGAACTTCACCTACGGCATCAACATCACCGGCGCGTTTATGTTCGCCCAGCGGGCGCTGCGGATCATGAAGGCCAAGGGCTACGGCCGCATCATCAACATGGCCTCCGTGGCCGGCCACGTGGGCGGCCTCACCTCCGGCGTGGACTACGCCACCACCAAGGGCGCCATGCTGACGCTGACCAAGTCCGTGGCCAAGCAGGGCGCGGCCTTCGGCGTCACCTGCAACAGCGTGGCCCCCGGCAACATCAAAACCGCCATGGAGAAGGTCTTCGGCAGCGACTGGGACCCCATGGCCGTCCCCATGCACCGGCTGGGGGAGCCGGAGGACATCTCCGACGTGGTGCTGTTCCTGGCCTCCGACATGTCCCGGTACATGACCGGCTGCTGCCTCAACGTCAACGGCGGCCTCTTCATGCAGTAAGCGGCGCTCCGCGCAAGAGAAGTCCCGCCCTCTCCGGAGGGCGGGACTTCGGGCTGTTCAAGCGCCTGGGCGCCATTGGGGGGCCGCGGTCCGCTGCGCCCTTGGCCTCCCGCCGATACCGCCGATACACCTGCGGACCGGGCGGGAGGTTCTGCCGCGCATCTGCCGCGGGAGAACCGCACCGGCTCGTCCCGCAGCGCCTCCGGTGTTCCACGGTTCTGCCGCATACCTGCCGCGGCAGAACCGCGCCCAGCGCTCCGGCGGCGAAAGCCCGTAAGACGCGTTTATACCAAAGAAGTCCCGTCCTCCTGGGAGGACGGGACTTTTTCACACGGAAGGGGAATGCCGGGCGTCAGGACTTTTTCATCTGCGCCACCCGGTCGGCGATGTAGGGGGGGACGGCCTCGAAGGGAATGCCCAGGGCGGCGGACAGCTCCCCGTGGAGCAGGCGCTCCGCCTGGCGCATGTAGCGTTCGTCCACCATGCCCAGGCGGCGCTTCTGGGCTTCCGCCTGCTTCTGCTTGGCGTAGATGGACATCACCATCTCAATCAGGTCCTTGCAGTCGTTGCTGCGGACGGCGGTCTGATAGTGCTGGGCCAGCGCCTGCAGGGTGGGGGCCCGGCAGACCTTCGCCTCGACGGTGGGAATCAGGTCGATGAGGGCCTCCGCCTCCTTGGCGGAGATCACCGGGCGCATGGGGACCTTGCTGCTGTCCGCGGGGGTGTAGATCACGCCGTCCTGATGCAGCGGCTTGAGCAGGTAGTACTGCCGGTCCCGGTCCGGGCCGCTCTTGTTCGGCCGGGCAATCTCCTCCACTCTGCAAACGCCGGTGGTACCGTATATCACCAAGTCTCCTGGCTGAAACATGGAAAATCCCTCCTTATAAAAAACACGTGCCTCCCGGCAACCGAACTTCCGTCTGCCAGGATCACACGCTGCACGTATAGTTTACCACAAAATGACCCGAAAAGAAAGGGGAATTTTACGAAAAATCGGCCAAATCCATAAAAAAGACAACCAATTTTCTGTAAAATGGGAAAATGTTTTTCACAAATTTAACAAAAAAATGCCTGCAAATTTCACAGGGAAACCGATATCCTAAGAGGAGGAGCAACGGACGCTTCCAGAGGAGGAGACGGAATGAAGTACGCCATCGTGGACCTGGGGTCCAACACCATCCGCCTTTCGGTGTACCACACCCTGCCCGGCGGGGGATTTGAGCTGCTGTTTTCGGAGAAGGAGATGGCGGGGCTGGTGAACTATATCGAGGGGGGCGCGCTGTCCCCGGCGGGCATCCGGCGGGCCTGCGCCGCCATCCAACACTTTCAGGCGCTGCTGGGCCAGTTTGACATGGGGACCCTCCACGTCTTTGCCACCGCCTCCCTGCGGAACATCCGCAACACCGCGGAGGCCGTGGCGGGCATCCGCCAGGGCACCGGCGTGGAGGTGGAGGTGCTCTCCGGCGATCTGGAGGCGGAGCTGGGTTACTACGGCGCGCTGCGGACCCTGGAGCTGCGGGACGGCGCCCTGTTCGACATCGGCGGCGGCAGCACGGAGATCGTAGAGGTGCGGGAGGGCCGCATCCTCCGGGCCCAGAGCCTGCCCATCGGCTCGCTGAACCTGTTCCGGCGCCATGTGTCCGGCATCTGGCCCAAGCGGCGGGAGCTGGAGGCCATGAAGGACACCGTGGCGGAGGCGCTGGCGGCGGCCAACCTGCCGGAGCGGCGGGCGGAGCGGGTCTGCGGCGTGGGGGGCACCGCCCGGGCGGTGCTGAAAATTGCCAACGCCCGGGGCGGGCGGCCGTGCCTGGAGCGGCGGATGACCCCCGGGGAGCTGCACAAGCTGAAAAAGGTGCTGCTGGCCCGGGACGAGCAGGCGAAGGGCCTGATTCTCAACGCCTGCCCGGATCGCATTCACACCATCCTGCCCGGCATTTTGCTGATGGACGCCGTCTGCGGCGCCCTGTGCGGCGGGGAGCTTTATATCAGCCAAAACGGCGTCAGGGAGGGATACCTTTGCCACCAATTGATCGGGACCTGAGCTATACCCAGGACCGGGAGCTGAGCTGGCTGCAATTCAACCAGCGGGTGCTGGAGGAGGCCGCCGACGAGACGGTGCCGCTGATGGAGCGGCTGCGCTTCCTCTCCATCTTCACCAGCAACCTGGACGAATTCTTCATGGTGCGGGTGGGGAGCCTGCTGGATTTGAACGTGCTGGACCCGGAGACCCGGGACAACAAGGGCGGCCGCACCCCGGGCCAGCAGCTCGCCGCCATCTACGCGGCGGTGGGACCGTTGATCCGCCGCCGGGACGGCATCTACGCCCAGGTCTCCCGGGCCCTGGCAGAGCGGGGTGTGGAGGATGTGCCCTACGAGGCTCTGCGGGGGGCGGAGCGGGAGTATATCCGTGGGTACTACCGGGAGAACATCCGGCCGCTGCTCTCTCCCCAGATCATCGACCCCAGCCACCCCTTCCCCCACCTGAAAAACAAGGCGCTGTACGCGGCGGCGCTGCTGCGGGACGGGGAGCGGCTGCTGCTGGGTATCGTGGGCGTGCCGGAGACGGCCCCGGCGGTGCTGGAGCTGCCGGCCCGGCCCGGCGCCTTCGTGCGGACGGAGACCGTCCTCTCCCACTATCTGCGGAAGATCTTCAAAATCTACGCCGTGGAGGAGCAGGCGGTGGCGGCGGTGACCCGGAACGCGGACATCAGCTTCGACGAGCGCTTCGACGAGGAGGACCTGGACCTGCGCAGCCACATGGCCCGGCTGCTGCGCCAGCGGGACCGGCTGGCGCCGGTGCGGCTGGAGATGCAGGGGGAGGCCCCCCGCCTGCTGGAGCAGCTCCTGCGGCGGCTGAAGCTGGAGGCGGCCCAGAGTTACGTGTCCACCTGCCCGCTGTCCCTGGGGTACGCCTACCAGCTCACGGCGGACCCGGCGCTGTTCTACCCGCCCCACGCCCCTCAGTGGCCGTCCTACCTCCGGCGGGAGACGCCCATGTGGGACCAGGTGCGCCAGCGGGACGTGCTGCTGTTTTACCCCTACCACGCCATGCAGCCCTTTCTGGACCTGCTGAAGGAGGCGGCGGCGGACCCGAAGGTGCTGTCCATCCAGATCACGGTGTACCGCCTGGCCCGGAAGTCCGCCGTGGTGAAGCACCTGTGCGCCGCGGCGGAGAACGGAAAGGCCGTCACGGTGCTGGTGGAGCTGCGGGCCCGGTTTGACGAGCAGAACAACATCACCTGGGCCCGGGAGCTGGAGGAGGCGGGGTGCCGCATCCTGTACGGCCCCACCGGCTACAAGTGCCATGCCAAGCTGTGCCTGCTCACCCGGCGGGAGAAGGGCGGCCTCTCTTACATCACCCAGGTCGGCACCGGAAACTACAACGAGAAGACCGCCGGGCTGTACACGGATTTCTGCCTCATGAGCGCCAGCCCCGCCCTGGCGGCGGACGCGGTGGCCTTTTTCCAGAACATGCTGATCGGGGACCTGCGGGGCAGCTACCAGAAGCTGCTGGTGGCGCCGGTGTCCCTGAAGCAGACGCTGCTGCGCCTGATCGACGGGGAGATCGCCCGGGGGGAGCGGGGCCGCATTCTCATCAAGGCCAACTCCGTCACCGAGCGGGACTTGATCGACAAGCTCTCCCAGGCCTCCCGGGCGGGGGTCCGGGTGGATTTGATCGTCCGGGGCATCTGCTGCCTGGTGCCGGGAATCCCCGGAAAGACGGACCACATCACCGTCACCAGCCTGGTGGGGCGGTTTTTGGAGCACTCCCGCATCTACTGCTTCGGCGAGGGGGCGCTGCGGCAGGTGTACCTCTCCTCCGCGGATATCATGACCCGCAACCAGGAGCGGCGGGTGGAGGTGGCCTGTCCGGTGGAGAGCCGGGAGCTGAAGGACTTTTTGTGGGCGTATCTGGAGCGAATCCTGGCGGACAATGTGAAGGCCCGGCGGCTGCTGCCGGACGGGAGCTACGTCCCCGTGGGCGGCGGCGCGCCGCCGCTGTCCGCCCAGCAGTACGATCTGGAGCACCCGCCCCGCCTGGCCCCCTCGGAGGAGAAGCGGCCCGCCGGCTGGCTGCGCCGCCTGCTGGGCCGGGGGTGAGGCGGCGGGGGGAGGCGGGCGGCCGCCTCCCCCTAAAAAAGTGAAAATTCCCACTTGACAAAACGGAGCGGGTCCTGTATGGTAATAGGCAACAACAAAAAACCAACAAATACGATGACAGGGAAAAAGTCTCCCCAGGACGCTTCAGAGAGTTGCCGGGCGCTGCGAGGCAATGCAGAGCGGAGAGATGTACTGGCCCTTGAGTATTCCCGCTGAGACGTGCGTTTAGGCGGGGACGGAGTTCCTCACCGTTACCAAAGAGGCGGGATTCGTCCGGCGGGGCCGGGCTGATGCCGGAAGCGGGCATGGAGACATGCCAACAAGAGTGGTACCGCGGAAGCTGAGCTTTCGTCTCTTCAATGGAGGAGACGGGGGCTTTTTTTGTTGCCCGAAACGGGAAAATACGAGCAGGAGGAGCCATGATTATGAAGCGCATCAAAATTTTCGACACCACTTTGCGGGACGGGGAGCAGTCCCCCGGATGCAGCATGAACCTCTCGGAGAAGATCGAGATGGCCCGGCAGCTGGAAAAGCTGGGCGTGGACGTCATCGAGGCGGGCTTTGCCATCGCCTCCCCCATGGACCACAAGAGCGTGAAAACCATCGCCGCCGCCGTGTCCGCGTGCACGGTGGCCAGCCTGGCCCGGTGCACCAAGGGCGACATCGACGCCGCCTGGGACGCGGTGAAGGAGGCCAAACACCCCCGCATCCACGTGTTCCTCGCCACCAGCGACATCCACATGGAGTATAAGCTGAAGATGACCCGGGAGCAGGTGCTCCAGCGGATCAGCGACATGGTGGCCTACGCCAAGGGCTTCTGCGACGACGTGGAGTTCTCCGCCGAGGACGCCTCCCGCTCCGACCCCGCCTTCCTGGCCCAGTGCTACACCAACGCCGTGGCCGCCGGGGCCACCACACTGAACGTCCCCGACACCGTGGGCTACTCCACCCCCCAGGAGATGGCGGACCTCATCGCCTACCTGCGGGCGCATGTGGAGGGCATTGAGAAGACCGACATCTCCGTGCACTGCCACAATGACCTGGGCATGGCGGTGGCCAATACCCTGGCCTGCATCCGGGCCGGCGCCACCCAGGTGGAGTGCACCGTCAACGGCATCGGCGAGCGGGCGGGCAACGCCAGCCTGGAGGAGATCGTCATGGCCATCCACACCCGGCGGGACTTCTACGACGCGGAGACCGGCATCAACACCCGGCAGATTTACCGCTCCAGCAAGCTCCTCAGCAACATCACCGGCGTGCCCATCCCCCCCAGCAAGGCCGTGGTGGGGGCCAACGCCTTCGCCCACGAGTCCGGCATCCACCAGCACGGCGTCATCTCCAACGCCCAGACCTATGAGATCATGAACTCCACCGACGTGGGCATCCCCCAGAACACCATGGTCCTGGGCAAGCACTCCGGCAAGCACGCCCTGCGTGAGAAGCTGGTCTCTATGGGCTACGAGCTCTCCGACGAGGAGCTGGAGAGCGTGTTCACCCGGTTCAAGGACCTGGCGGACAAGAAGAAGAACATCACCGGCAGCGACATCGAGGCCCTGGTCCTCCACCGCCGCAACGCCGCCGTGGGCGCCTGCGAGCTGATGAGCCACGTGGTGAACACCGGCCACGGCGTGCCCAACACCTCCTACATCCGCCTCAAGCGGGGGGAGGACGTGCTGGAGGAGGTGGCCATCGGCACCGGCCCCCTGGACGCCTCCTTCCAGGCCATCAACCGGATGCTAGGGCTGGAGGACGTCCGGCTGGACAGCTTCAGCCTCAACGCCGTCACCGACGGCGAGGACGCCGTGGGCGAGGCCGTGGTGAAGCTGGAGGCCAAGGGCGGCGCCGTCTACACCGGCACCGGCCTTTCCACCGACATCATCGAGTCCTCCATCCGGGCCTATGTAAACGGCATCAACAAGATGATGGAAGCCGCCGACTGAGAAGGAGAGAAGAACAATGGGAATGACCATGACGCAGAAAATCCTGGCCCGCCACGCGGGGGTGGACAGCGTCCGTCCGGGACAGCTGATCCAGGCCCGGCTGGACTTGGTGCTGGGCAACGACATCACCACCCCGGTGGCCATCAACGAGTTTGAGGCCGCGGGCTTTGACCAGGTGTTTGACAAGAGCCGCATCGCCCTGGTGATGGACCATTTCACCCCCAACAAGGACATCAAGGCCGCCACCCAATGCAAACAGTGCCGCACCTTCGCCCGGCGGTTTGACATCGACCATTTCTACGACACCGGCGCCGTGGGCATTGAGCACGCCCTGCTGCCGGAGCAGGGCCTGGTGGCCCCCGGCGAGGCGGTAATCGGCGCCGACTCCCACACCTGCACCTACGGCGCCCTGGGCGCCTTCTCCACCGGCGTGGGCTCCACGGACATGGGCGCCGCCATGGCGGCGGGGGAGACCTGGTTCAAGGTGCCCTCCGCCATCCGGGTGCACCTCACCGGAAAGCCCGGCCCCTACGTCTCCGGCAAGGACGTGATTTTGACCCTCATCGGCATGATCGGCGTGGACGGCGCCAGATACCAGTCCCTGGAGTTCACCGGCCCCGGCGTTGGAGCCCTCTCCATCTACGACCGGCTGACCATCTGCAACATGGCCATCGAGGCCGGCGCCAAGAACGGCATCTTCCCGGTGGACGACGTGACGCGGGCCTATGTGGAGGGCCGGGTGAACCGGCCCTGGACCGCCTACGAGGCGGATGAGGACGCGGAGTACGAGCGCACCGTGGAGCTGGATCTGGGGAAGGTGGACTGCACCGTGGCCTGGCCCCACCTGCCGGAGAACGCCCGCAGCGCCCGGGAGGGCGGAGACGTGGCCATCGACCAGATCGTGATCGGCTCCTGCACCAACGGCCAGCTTCCCGACATGGCCGCCGCCGCCGCGATTTTGAAGGGGCGGCATCTGGCCCCCGGCGTCCGGGGCATCGTCATCCCCGCCACCCAGGAGGTCTACCGGGCCTGCATGCGCCAGGGGTACACCGACATCTTCCTGGATGCGGGCTGCATCGTCTCCACCCCTACCTGCGGCCCCTGCCTGGGCGGCCACATGGGCTGCCTCGCCGCCGGAGAGCGCTGCGTCTCCACCACCAACCGCAACTTCGTGGGCCGCATGGGCCACGTGGAAAGCGAGGTCTACCTGGCCTCCCCCGCCGTTGCCGCCGCCTCCGGCGTGGCCGGCCACATCTGCCATCCTGAGGAGGTATAAAGCTGATGAATGCACACGGAACCGTCCATAAATACGGAGACCACGTGGATACCGACGTCATCATCCCCGCCCGGTATCTGGCCAGCCAAAACCACAAGGAGCTGGCCGCCCACTGCATGGAGGACATCGACAAGTCCTTCGTCCAGAAGGTGAAGGAGGGGGACATTCTGGTGGCCGGGGTGAACTTCGGCTGCGGCTCCTCCCGGGAGCACGCCCCCATCGCCATCCAGGCCAGCGGCATCGGCTGCGTCATCGCCGCCAACTTCGCCCGCATCTTCTACCGCAACGCCATCAACATCGGCCTGGCCATTTTGGAGTGCCCCGCCGCCAGCCGGGGCATTGACGACGGCGACGAGGTGGCGGTGGACTTCGATACCGGGGTCATCACCAACGTCACCAAGGGGGAGACCTACCAGGCGGAGCCCTTCCCCCCCTTCATCAAGGAGATGATCGCAAAGGGCGGGCTGATGGCCTCCCTGAAGGCAAAGGGGGCGGCCCAGTGAACAAGCACATTGCGGTAATCCGGGGCGACGGCATCGGCCCTGAGATTGTGGAGCAGGCCGTCCGGGTGCTGGACGCCGTGGCCGCCAAATTCGGCCATACCTTCACCTACCAGGAGGCGCCCATGGGCGGCGGCGCCATCGACGCCTTCGGCGTGCCCCTGCCGGAGAGCAGCCTGGCGGCCTGCCTGGCCGCCGACAGCGTGCTGCTGGGCGCCGTGGGCGGCCCCAAGTGGGACAGCCAGCCCTCCGCCAACCGGCCGGAGCGGGGCCTTTTGCAGCTCCGCAGCGCCATGGGGCTCTACACCAACGTCCGGCCCGCCCGGATGTTCTCCGACCTGGCCGCCGCCTGCCCCCTCCGGGCGGACATCTCCGCCCGGGGCATCGACTTTGTGGTGGTCCGGGAGCTGATCGGCGGGGTATACTTCGGCGAGCACACCACCCGGGAGGCGGACGGCGAGCAGCGGGCCACCGACATCATGGCCTATTCCGAGCATGAGGTCCGCCGGGTGGCCCACGTGGCCTTCCAGATGGCCCGCAAGCGGCGGGGCCGGGTCACCTCCGTGGATAAGGCCAACGTGCTGGATACCTCCCGCCTGTGGCGGCGGGTGGTGACGGAGGTGGCGGCGGAGTATCCCGACGTGGAGCTGCTGCACATGTACGTGGACAATGCCGCCATGCAGATTGTCCGGGACCCCAGCCAGTTCGACGTCATCGTGACGGAGAACCTCTTTGGCGATATCCTCTCCGACGAGGCCAGCCAGATCACCGGCTCCATCGGCATGATCCCCTCCTCCAGCATGGGGGAGGGCACCCGGGGACTGTACGAGCCCATCCACGGCTCCGCCCCGGACATCGCCGGGCAGAACAGGGCCAACCCCATCGGCACCATTCTGGCGGCGGCCATGATGCTGCGCTACAGCTTCGACATGGCGGCGGAGGCCAACGCCGTGGAAGCCGCCGTGGACGCCGCGCTGCAGGCGGGGTGCCGCTGCGGCGACATCCTGCAAAGCGGCGGGACGCCGCTGGGCTGCCGGGAGATGGGCAGCGAGATCTGCCGGCGCATCTGATCGAAACGGGGCGCCCCGGAGCCATGGGCTTCGGGGCGCTTTTCCGCGCCCGGAGGCGGGGCGGTTTGCGAAAAGGCGGGCAGGCGGAGAAGAATTGCAAGCAGAACTTCCGAAATAACCATTGCAAAAACCAAAGATCTGTGGGATGCTGAGAGGCAAAGGAGTGGACGCCAGATATGAGCAGATTGGAAGTCAAAACCCCCGGCCAGGCCCAGGCTGTGGTGGAGCAGCTATACCGGAATATGGAGCGGCGGATCGCCGGCAGCCCGCCGGGGCTGTGCCCGGTGGACATGGCGCTGAATTTTCTGAATCTGTGCCAGGCCCAGACCTGCGGCAAGTGCGTGCCCTGCCGCATCGGGCTGACGCAGCTGTCCAACATGATCCGGGAGGTGCTGGACGGGGAGCCCGCCATCGGCATCCTGGGGCGCATCGAGAGCACCGCCCAGGTCATTGTGGACACGGCGGACTGCGCCATCGGCATCGACGCGGCCACCCTGGTGCTGATGGGGCTCAAGGGGTTCCGGGACGACTACGAGGAGCACATCCTCCACCACCGGTGCCTGGGCTCGCTGCGCAACCCGGTGCCCTGCGTGGCGCTGTGCCCCGCGGGGGTGGACATCCCCGGCTACATCTCCCTGGTGAACGAGGGCCGCTGCGCCGACGCGGTGCGCCTCATCCGCAAGGACAACCCCTTCCCCACGGCCTGCGCCTACATCTGCGAGCACCCCTGCGAGGCCCGCTGCCGCCGGAACATGGTGGACGACGCGGTGAACATCCGGGGGCTGAAGCGCTACGCGGCGGACCACGCCGGGGAGGTGCCCCAGCCCCGGCGGGCGAGCGCCACCGGCAAGTCCGTGGCCATCATCGGCGGCGGCCCCGGCGGCCTCTCCGCCGCCTACTACCTGGCCCTGATGGGCCACCGAGTCACCATCTACGAAAAGCAGAAGCAGTTGGGGGGCATGATGCGCTACGGCATCCCCAGCTATCGCTTGCCTCGGAAGCTGATGGAGGCGGAGATCGACTCCATTCTCTCCGTGGGCATTCAGGTGCGCACCGGCGTGGACGTGGGCACCGACGTCACCTTCGACGAGCTGAAGGCGGAGTACGACTGCCTGTACCTGTCCATCGGCGCCCACACCGACAAGAAGACCGGCATCGAGGGGGAGGACAGCTACGGCGTGGTGTCCGCAGTGGAGCTGCTGCGCCACATCGGCGACGACGAGATGCCCAACTTCACCGGCCAGAAGGTGGTGGTCATCGGCGGCGGCAACGTGGCCATGGACGTCACCCGCAGCGCCCTGCGCCTGGGGGCGGAGAAGGTCACCTGCGTCTACCGCCGCCGCCAGGAGGACATGACCGCCCAGCGGGAGGAGGTGGAGGGCGCCATCGCCGAGGGCGCGGAGATTCTGACCCTCCAGGCGCCGCTGCGGATCGAGGCCAACGGCGACGGCCACGTGGCCGCCCTGTGGACCCAGCCCCAGATCATCGGGGAGATCGACCGGCAGGGCCGCCCCCGGCCGGCCACCGCCGCGGTGGAGCCCCGGCGCATCCCGGCGGACACCATCATCGTGGCCATCGGCCAGGGCATCGAGTCCCACGGCTTTGAGCAGAGCGGCATCAAAATCCAGCGGGGCGGCGCCCTGCTGGCGGACGCCAGCACCCGCCTGCCGGACATGGAGGGGGTCTTTGCCGGGGGCGACTGCGTCACCGGCCCCGCCACGGTGATCCGGGCCATCGCCGCCGGAAAGGCGGCCGCCGCCAACATCGACGAGGCCCTGGGCTTCCACCACGAGATCGAGGTGGACGTGAAGCTGCCCATGCCCCGCTGCACGGACCTGCGGCCCCGGGGCCGGGTCAACGCCACGGAGCGGGACGCCTGCGAGCGGAAGGAGGACTTCCTGTGCATCGAGTGCGGCATGACCTGGGAGGAGGCCCGGCAGGAGTCCTCCCGCTGTCTGCGGTGCGACCACTTCGGCTACGGAAACTTTAAGGGAGGACGCGTGGAAAGATGGTGACATTCAAAATCAACGACCGGGAGCTCTCCGCCGCCAAGGGCACCACCATCCTCAGGGCCGCCGGACAGGCGGGCATCCCCATTCCCCACCTGTGCTTTTTGAAGGACATCAACGAGATTGCCGCCTGCCGCATGTGCGTGGTGGAGGTGGAGGGCACCAACCGGCTGGTCCCTGCCTGCAACACCGCCGTGCTGGACGGCATGGTGATCCACACCAACTCCCCCCGGGTCCGGCAGGCCCGGAAGACCAATCTGCGCCTGATCCTCTCCCAGCACAGCTCCAACTGCACCGTCTGCGTCCGCAGCGGAAACTGCGAGCTGCAGCGGCTGTCCCACGACCTGAACATCCACTTCCAGCCCTACGAGGTCCAACTGGAGCGGTCCCACGTGGACCTGGAGGCCCCGGTGGTCCGGGAGGCCAGCAAGTGCATCAAGTGCATGCGCTGCGTCCAAATCTGCGACAAGGTCCAGGGCATGCACATCTGGGACGTGGCGGGCACCGGCTCCCGTACCACGGTGGACGTGAGCTACAACCGCGCGCTGAAAAACACCGCCTGCACCTTCTGCGGCCAGTGCGTCACCCACTGCCCCACCGGCGCCCTGACGGTCCGGGACGACACCAACCGGGTGCTGCGGGCCCTGGCGGATCCGGAGATCACCACCGTGGTCCAGGTGGCCCCGGCGGTGCGGGTGGCCTGGGCGGAGGCCTTCGGCCTGGGGCCCAAACAGGCCACCACCGGCCGCATGGTGGCGGCGCTGAAGCGGATCGGCTTTGACTACGTGTTCGACACCAACTTCGCCGCGGATCTGACCATCATGGAGGAGGGCAGCGAGTTTTTGGAGCGGTTCACCCACCGGGGCAAGTACCGCTGGCCCATGTTCACCAGCTGCTGCCCCGGCTGGGTCCGGTTTGTGAAGACTCAGTTCCCCGCCTACACGGAAAACCTCTCCACCGCCAAGTCCCCCCAGCAGATGTTCGGCGCGGTGGCCAAGAGCTACTTTGCCGAGGTGAAGGGCATCAGCCCCCGGAAGATGTGCGTGGTGTCCATCATGCCCTGCTCCGCCAAGAAGGCGGAGCGGGAGCTGCCCACCATGCGCAACGCCTTCGGCGACCCGGACGTGGACGTGGTGCTGACCACCCGGGAGATGTGCCGGCTGTTCCGCAGCGACTGCGTGGTGCCTGCCGACCTGGAGGAGGCGGCGTTCGACAGCCCCCTGGGCAGCGGCAGCGGCGCGGCGGCGGTCTTCGGTACCACCGGCGGCGTCATGGACGCGGCGCTGCGCAGCGCCTACGCCCTGGCCACGGGGGAGAACCCCGACGCCGACGCCTTTTCCCAGGTCCGGGGCGGCAAGCCCTGGAAGGAGGCGGTCTTCCCCATCCCCGGCCTTGGAGAGGTGCGGGTGGCGGTGGCCAGCGGCCTGGGCAGCGCCCGGAAGCTGATGGAGGCCGTGGACAGCGGCCGGGCGGACTACGACTTCGTGGAGATTATGGCCTGTCCCGGCGGCTGCGCCGGCGGCGGCGGACAGCCCATCCGGGACGGCGCGGAGCTGGCGGCGGCCCGGGGGAGCCGCCTGTGGAAGCTGGACGCCGGGGCGGCGGTTCGCTTCTCCCATGAAAACCCCGACATCCAGGCCCTGTACCGGACCTTCCTGAAAAAGCCCCTGGGGGAGAAATCCCACCACCTCCTGCACACGGACCACGGCGCCTGGTCCGCCGGCGGGGAGGCGTAAGACGCAAAAACGAGGCCCCCTTCCATTCGGAAGGGGGCCTCGTTTGCCTGTCAGAAGGACAGCAGGATGCCGATGACGGCGGCGCTGGCGATGTAGACGATGGGATGGAGCTTGAACTTCTTGACGGCGACGAAGGCCAGGGCGAAGAAGATCAGCTTCTTGAAATTGAAGATGTCCAGCAGGACGCCGCTTTGCCGGTACAGGTCGAAGTGGAACATGGACACCTGCACCACGCTGAGGCCCGCGGCGGCGATGAGGCCGGTGACGGCGGGGCGCAGCCCATAGAAGGCGGCGTCCACCAGCTTGCTGCCCCGGAACCGCTCCAGGGACTTGGACACCAGGACCACGATGATGATGGAGGGCAGAATCTCGCCCATGGTGGCCACCACGCCGCCGAAGAAGCCCGCCACGTTGCAGCCCACGTAGGTGGCCATGTTGATGCCGATGGGGCCGGGGGTGGACTCGGAGATGGCGATCATGTCCGTAATGAGGGCCTGGGAGTACCAGCCGGTGGATTCCGCCAGATCCTGGAGGAAGGGCAGGGTGGCCATGCCGCCGCCCACGGCGAAGAGGCCGATTTTCAGAAATTCCCAAAAGAGCTGTAAGTAGATCATTTCCCGTCACCCTCCTTTGCCCTACGGGCGGAAATCCGCTTGGCGCCGATGCCCAGCAGGGCGCAGGCGATGACCAGCAGAATGGGGGAGAAGTCGGTGAACACGCTGAGCGCCAGCATCGCCAGGCACAGCACGATGCCGAAGGCGTCCTTCACGCCCTTTTTCCACATGCTGATGACCGCGTCCAGAATCAGCGCCGCCACGCAGACGGAGATGCCCGCCAGGGCGTGCTGGACATAGGGGTTGTCCTGGAAGCTGGAGAGGAAAAACGCGATGACGGAGATGATGATGATGCAGGGGGACACCATGCCCAGCGCGGCGGCCACGGCGCCGGGGACGCCCCGCCGCCGGTAGCCGATGAACACGGAGACGTTGATGGCGATGATGCCGGGCAGGCCCTGGCTCAGGGCGTAGTAGTCCATGATGGACTCCTCGTCCATCCACTGGTGGTTTTGGATGATCTCACGCCGCAAAATGGGCAGCATGGCGTAGCCGCCGCCGAAGGTCACGGCGCCCATGCGGAAAAACAGCGTGTACAGGATCAGTAAATCGTGCAGCATTTCGGCCCTTCTTTCTCTCGGTTTGACGACAGTGCGCCGCGCACCGATCGGTGCGCGGCCGCAGTCGCGTTATGATGATAGCACACTTCTCACCAGGCTGCAATAGTGCCGTCGGCCCGGGGCTCTGTGCCGCCCACCAGCGTGCCCTCTCCGGTGCGCCAGATGATCTGGCCCCGGCCCATGCCCAGGTTGGTGTTGACGACCTCCACCTGGTGGCCCATCTCGGACAGCTTCTGGGCCACGTGGGCGGGGACCTCCCGCTCCAGCTGGACCTTTTTCTCCCCCACCCACTGGAACCGGGGGGCGTCCAGGCACTCCTGGGGGTTCATGTGGTAGTCCACGGTGTTCACCACCACCTGGACGTGGCCCTGGGGCTGCATGAAGCCGCCCATGACGCCGAAGGGGCCCACCGCCTGGCCGTCCTTGCAGAGGAAGCCGGGGATGATGGTGTGGTAGGCCTTCTTGCCCCCCTCCAGATAGTTGTCGCTCTCCGGGTCCAGGGAGAAGTTGGCCCCCCGGTCCTGGATGGTGATGCCGGTGCCGGGCACGGCGATGCCGGAGCCGAAGCGGTTGTAGTTGCTCTGGATGAAGGAGACCATGTTGCCCTCGCCGTCGGCGGTGCAGAAGTACACCGTGCCGCCGCAGGCGGGGTCCCCGGCCTCGGGATACACGGCCCGGTCGGTGATGAGGGCCCGGCGCACGTCGGCATACCGCTGGGAGAGCATGTCGGAGACCTTGGTGCGCATGTAGCGGGGGTCCGCCACAAACTTCTTGGTGTCCACAAAGGCCAGCTTGGTGGCCTCGATCATCTTGTGGTAGGCCCCGGCGGTCTCCCGGCTGTCGCCCAGGTCCAGGCCCTGGAGCATGTTCAGGGCCATCAGGGCGGTGATGCCGTGGCCGTTGGGGGGCATTTCAAAGACGTCGTAGCCCTTGTAGTTGACGGAGATGGGGTCCACCCACCGGGCGTGGTAGTCCGCAAAGTCGCGCTCGGCGAAAAAGCCGCCAGTCTGGTTGGAGAAGTCCACGATCTTGCGCATGATCTCCCCCCGGTAATAGCTCTCGCAGTCGCTCTCCGCCAGGGATTCCAGGGTGGCGGCGTAGTCGGGGCTGCGGAAGACGTCGCCGGGGCCGTAGGTCCGGCCGTCCTTGGTGAAGTAGTCCATCCAGGGGCCGTAGACCGCCGGCTCCTCCTTTGCAGCGGCGGAGAAGCGGGCCACGTCCCCCGTCCACTGCTTGTAGACGTTCACGGGGATACAGAAGCCCTCCCGGGCGTACCGGATGGCGGGGGCCATTAGCTCCGCCAGGGACTTGGTGCCGAAGCGGCGCCGCAGCTCCGCCCAGGCGCTGGGGGCGCCGGGGACCATGGTGGACATCCAGCCGTTCATGGGGACTGCGGAGAAGCCGGCGGCCTTCACCTTCTCGGCGGAGAGGGCCATGGGGGCCACGCCGGAGCCGTCCAGGCCGAAGAGGCGGCCCTCCCGGGCGCTCCACACCAGGGCGAAGCAGTCGCTGCCCAGGCCGTTGCCGGTGGGCTCCACCAGGGGCAGCGTGACGGCCATGGCGATGGCGGCGTCCATGGCGTTGCCGCCGGCCTTCAGGGCGTCCAGGCCCACCTGGGAGGCGATGGGGGAGGAGGAGCAGGCCATGCCCCTGCGGGCATAGACGATGTTGCGGTGGGAGGGATAGGCGTATTTCAGAGGATCAAACTGAGGCATGGGGAGAACCTTCCTTTCGCGTTTCAGTTGCGGCCCGGAGCGGACTCTGGGCCGGGGGAGGCCTGCGGCGGCGGTGCCGCCGCGGGGCGCGGATGGCGGGGAGGCCCCTCAGGCCCCCATGAGTTTCGCCAGGAAGCTGGCGATGAACACCGACAGGATGGTGACGGAGGTGAAGCCGGAGATGACGTAGGCCGTCTGAATCTTGTTGGAAACGGCGTCCCGCTCCTCCGGGGTCTGGGCCACGGCGTTGGTGATCTCGGCGGCGATGAGCTCCGTGCCGGGATAGCCGATCAGCTGGCACATGGCGATGCCGATGGAGAGGCCCTTGCTGCCCACGATCTTCCAGGCGGGGGTCAGGTAGAAGACGACGAAGGTGAAGAGCAGGACGAAGGCGAAGATCACCAGGGCCTTGAAGCCGATGACGGGCAGCTGGGCCCAGTCCACCTTGGCCAGGGAGGGGATGATGGTGCACAGGGAGAGGAAGGAGAAGAAGCCGTTGGCCTTGGCGTAGTCCCGCAGCATGTTGGAGGGTACCAGACCGGTGTTGCGGCAGGCGATGCCCAGCACCATGCACCAGATGGAGGTGTTGACCCAGCCCTGGCACAGCGTGCCCAGGACGGAGGCCAGCAGCATCATGCCGGCGGCCACGGCCAGGCAGATGAAGGTGGTGTAGTACTTCTTGTACTTCTCCCAGAAGCAGGGCTTCTTCTCCGCGTCGGCGGTGTGGGAGAGCTCATTGTACCAGCTGTAGCCGGGGTCGGCGGCGTGCTTGCTGCGCAGGTCCTCCACAAGCTGCTTGGCCACGCTCAGGCCGCAGTTGGAGGCGGGCAGGGTGCCCACAAACTTTTGCACGGCGTAGACGAAGGTGGCCAGGGCGGCGGCGGTGTCCAGACCCAGCTCGCCGCAGGCGGCCACCATGGTGTTGGTGGCCACGATGCCGCCGTTGACCACGGGGGCGGCGGCCAGGGCGAACTCCTGGCCGATGAGGGGGATGGCCACCACGCAGCCCAGAATGGCGGCGGCCATGCCCACGGTGGCGCAGACCACGGTTCGCCACTCCCGCTTCAGGGCGTTGATGTCCACGGACGTGCCCATGTTGAACAGCAGGAAATACATGCCGATGTTGGCCACGGCGGAGAAGCCGGAGATCTCCATGATGTTGGCCGGGTAGACCCCGGTGATGAACAGGACCAGGAAGCCCATCATGATGACGAACATCGACGAGATCTTGGCCTTGGTGAGGGCCCCCACCAAATCTCCCAGGAAAAAGATCAGCAGTACGGCGAATACCGCCTGATATACATTCATTTCCATTGTTGCGTTACCTCCTAAATGTTATGACACACAGATCTTATAAAGACACGCAGCCCGCTGCGTAGGTCTCAATGAGGGCCGCCGCCAGGCGGCCGGAGAGGAAGAAGTCCTCCAGCACCAGTTGCTCCTCCCGGGTGTGGTTTTTGGTGTAGCCGGTGGCCACGCCCACGCAGGTCATCCCCCGGGCGTTGAAGATGTTGGCGTCCATGCCGCCGCCGCCCACCTCGATGCGGCAGGGGAGATCCAGCGCCCGGCAGGCCGCCCGGGCGATTTCCAGGGCGGGGTCCTCCAGGGGGATCAGGAAGGGGCGGAAGCTCTCCTCCTTGATCAGCTTCCACCCGGCGCCGTGGGCCTCCGCCACGGCGCGGCAGTGGTCCTCGAAGTAGGCCACGTATGCCTCCAGCCGCCGGGCGTCCCGGCTGCGGGCCTCCCCCTGGAAGGAGGCGGCGTCGCAGACCACGTTGCTGGCGGTGGAGCCGGTGCGCAGGATGGGGAAGTTGGCGGTGCTCACCTCGTCCAGCCGCCCCTGGCGCAGGGTGGAGAGCATGTCGCACAGGGTTTTGGCGGCGTCGATGCCCTTCTCCGGCTCGTTGCCCGCGTGGGCGGGGCGGCCGGTGATCTCCCCGCCCAGCCGGTAGTGGCCCGGGGCGCCATGGACAAAGCGGCCCACGGGGCCGGGGGAGTCGAACATATAGCCCAGGCGGGCGCGGAGCCGGGTCATGTCCATGGCCTTGGCGCCGTGCAGGCCGCTCTCTTCGCCCACGGTGAACAGCACCTCCAGCCGCGGCAGGGGCCTGCCCGCCTGGAGAACCTGGCGCACGCCCTCCAAAATGGCGCACACGCCGGAGATGTCGTCGGCGGCCAGAATGGTGGTGCCGTCGGAGTACAAAACCCCGTCCCGCTCCACCGGGCGGATGCCCAGGCCGCCCGGCACCCGGTCCATGTGAGAGCAGAGGAGCAGGGCGCCCTCCAGCTCTCCCTCCCGGACGCCCAGGACGTTGCCGCAGGACCCGCCGAAGGTCTCCCCGGCGCTGTCGGTGGTCACAGTGAAGCCCAGGGCCGCCAGCTTGCGGTGCAGCAGGCGGGCGACGGCGGTTTCTTCACCGGAAGCGGAGTCGGTGGTGAGTAATTCCAACAGCTCCGCATACATGGTTTCGTTGCTCATAAATGTCGCCTCCAGGGGGTTTTCCGGGAAAAACCGGAAAATATATGATTTAAAGTACCATTTGCAAAGAGTCCTTAATAGGTGTAAAATAGTGTCCGAAATATTTCGCAGTGTCTTTAATGGAAAAAGGAGGCGGCAGACCATGAAAATCGGCGTCATCGGGCCGGAGACCACGGCGGCGGTGATCCGCCAGGTGGCGGAGGAGGAGCTGCCGGACGTGCAGCTGGTGCTGCGTTGCTCGGCGTTTTTCGAGGAGTCCGCCGCCATTGCGGAGGCCTTTCAAAACGAGCGGGAGGTGGACGCCCTGCTCTTCACCGGCCCCACCAACTACGCCTACGCCCGCAAGCGGCTGACCCCCACCATCCCCTGGAACCACCTGCCCCACAACCGGACCTCCGCCTTTCAAGCCCTGTTTGAGGCGGCGGTGGTCCACCACAGCGACCTGCGGGCCATCAGTGTGGACCGCTATGAAGTGGAGCTTTTGCGGGAGGTGCTGGAGGGGAGCGGCCTCCGGGGGACGGAGATTCTCCGGGCGCCCTACGACGAGGAGACCTACGACTTTGAGCGAAAGCTCCTGGAGTTCCACCGGGCCTGCTACCGGGAGGGGCGGGTCTCCGTGTGCATCACCAGCATGGAGCACATCCACGAACCCCTGCTGGCGGAGGGCATCCCCTGTATCCGGGTGTATCCGGCCAAGGAGGTGGTGAAGGAGCAGATTTACCACCTCCAGCTGCTGAACCTCTCCGCCGCCGAAAACCGGGGCCGCCTGGCCATCATCGCCATCCACTTCGACTACGTGTTCGACGACGAGCGGGACCTGGTGCTCCGGGAGTGGGAGAAGATGCGGTACCAAAATGCGTTCAAAGAGCGCATCTACACCATCGCCCAGCGTCTGGAGGCGGCGGTGTTCGACGCTGGCGTGGACCACTTTTTCATCGTCACCACCCGGCGGATGCTGGAAAACGCGTTTTTGAAAAACCACGAGCACGCCAAGCTCCTCCAGTTCGGCCGCCGGGCCCCCCAGTACCAGGTGTGGCTGGGCATCGGCATCGGCAACACCCTGCTGGAGACCAAGTCCCGGGCGGCCATGGCCCTGAACCACGCCATCGCAGACCGCTCCGGCGCATCCTATCTGGTGGAGAGCGAGCAGGCCATCTCCGGACTGCCGGCGTCCTGGGACGGGGAGAACACCGCGGCCTACGGCCTCCAGCGCCTGGCCCGGGAGACCGGGCTCAGTGCCGCCACGCTGCGGAAGCTGGCCGCCGCCCTGGACAGGGACGGCGGGGCCGTCACCTCCGAACAGCTCTCCCGCCGCCTGCACATCACCCCCCGCAGCGTCAACCGCCTGGTATCCCGGCTGGAGGAGGCGGGCTGCGTCACCACCGTGGGCAAGCAGACCGCCGGAAAGGGCCGTCCCGCCCGGGTCATGCGGATCACGCTGCCGGACGAGGCTGGCCTCACCGGGCCGAAAAATAAGGAGTGAACGCGTGTAAGATTTCCTTGCACATTCGTTGGCCCTGTGCTATATTGAAAGGGAAAAGAGCACGCCCCGCGCCAGGATTCCAGGCGGTTTGCGGGGAAGGAGGAGGCCGTGGCGGCGGAAGCGGGCAGTTTTGGGTGGTCACGTGTTTACTCCGCCTCTGAACACTCTAAAAAAGGAAGGATGTTTTACAGTGGGAGTTGCGATTTCTCTGGAGGGCAAGAACGCCATCGTCACCGGCGGCGGCGGCGGGATGGGGCGCTGCACGGCCCTGATGCTGGCGGAGGCCGGCGCGAACGTGATGGTGTCCGACATGGACGGCGAGGCCGCCGCGGCGGTGGCCGCCGAGATTGCGGAGCGGTACGGTGTCAAGGCGGTTTCCAACAAGTGCAACGTGACAGTGAAGGCGGAGATCGACGCCATGGTGGCGGCGGCGGTGGAGGCCTTCGGCCGCATCGACATCCTGAACCATGTGGCCGGCGTCTTCGGCGCGGTGGACTTCCTGGAGGCCACGGAGGAGGACTACGACAAGCAGCTGAACATCAACACCAAGGGCACCTTCTTCGTCAACCAGGCGGTGCTGAAGGTGATGCTGCCCAACAAGGCGGGCAAGATTGTGAACATGTGCTCCCAGTCCGGCAAGTACGGCTTCCCCACCAACGTGGCCTACACCACCTCCAAGTTCGGCGTCACCGGCATGACCCAGGCCATCGCCCAGTACGCCGCCCCCTTCAACATCAATGTCAACTGCGTGTGTCCCGGCATTGTGCGGACCAACATCTGGGAGCGGGCCCTGGAGGACATCCGCCGTCAGGGCGGCGATCCGGAGGCGTATTTCGCCTCCCGGCTGGAGAACATTCCCCTGAAGCGGGCCCAGACCATGGAGGACATCGCCCACATGTTTGTCTACCTGTCCTCCGACTTTGCCGACAACATGACCGGCCAGGCCATCAACATCACCGGCGGCCGTGTGATGCACTGAAAATCAGAGAGGAGATCGAACAATGACGAGCAGCGAGATCATGAACCAGTTCTCCCTGGAGGGAAAGACCGCCCTGGTGACGGGCGCGTGCTACGGCATCGGCTTTGCCATCGCCACGGCCCTTCACGCCGCCGGGGCGAAGGTGGCCTTCTGCGCCACCAGCGAGGCGTCTGTGGAAAAGGCCCTGGCCGCCTACGCGGCGGAGGGCATCACCGACGTCAAGGGCTTTGCCAGCGACGTGACGGATGAGGAGAAGGCCCAGGAGCTGGTGGCCACTGTTGAGAGGGAAGTGGCGCCGGTGGACATCCTGGTGAACAACGCCGGCATCATCAAGCGCATCCCCATGTGCGAGATGAAGGTGGAGGACTTCCGCCGGGTGGTGGACGTGGACCTGGTGGCTCCCTACATCATGGCCAAGGCCGTGCTGCCCGGCATGATCCAGCGGGGACACGGCAAGATCATCAACGTCTGCTCCGTCCTCAGCGAGCTGGGGAGAGAGACCGTGTCCGCCTACGCGGCGGCCAAGGGCGGGCTGAAGCTGCTGACCCGGAACATCTGCTCCGAGTTCGGCGGCCAGAACATCCAGTGCAACGGCATCGGCCCCGGGTACATCGCCACCCAGCAGACCGCCCCCCTGCGGGAGCGGCAGGCGGACGGCAGCCGCCATCCCTTCGACCAGTTCATCGTGGGCCGGACCCCCGCCGGCCGCTGGGGCCTGGCGGAGGATCTGATGGGTCCCGCCATCTTCCTGGCCTCCGATGCGTCCAACTTCGTCAACGGCCACGTGCTGTACGTGGACGGCGGCGTGCTGGCCTACATCGGCAAGCAGCCCTGAATGTGAGAGAAAAGGCCGCCCTCCTGCGGGAGGGCGGCCTTTTTTTGCGGCGGCGGGATCAGCGGGAGCGGATGCTCTCCCGGAGGACCAGGCGCACGTCGGGAATCACATAGTCGTAGGTGTCCACGCGGCCCTCCTCCGCCAGCTCGATGAGGCGGGCCACCGTCACCTTGGCGATCTCCTCGCAGGAGGTGGAGACCAGGGACAGGGGGGGCGTGGTGTAGAGGGCGGTGTCCACTTCGTCGATGCCGATGAGGGAGATATCCTCCGGAATCCGCAGTCCCAGGTCCCGGATGGCCTCGAAGGTGCCCATGAGCATGGTGGCGGAGCCGGCGCACAGGGCGGTGGGCAGGTCCTCCCAGCTGCGGCGCAGCAGCCGCTGGGTGGCGTTGTAGCCGCCGGCGCGGCGGTTGAAGGCGCCGTACTCCAGGTTCCGCTCCCGGTCGAAGGGGATGCCGGCGGCGGTGAGGGCCGCCTCAAAGCCCTCCAGCCGGTCCTGGACGGAGAGCTTGTTGGGCTCGCCGGTGACGTGGGCGATTTTGACGTGGCCCCGGCGCACCAGCTCCTCCCCGGCCAGGCGACCGCACTTGAAGTTGTCGTAGTTTACCACCAGAATGTTGGAGGAGGGGCTGCGCCGGATTTGGTTGTACAGCACCAGCTTGTACCCCCGGGCGGAGAACCGGGCCAACACGGTCTGGTCCAGGTGGTCGCCCATGATGATGCCGCCGGTGATGGTGCGGCTTTGAAACAGCCGGTCAATGTCCTCCATATTGTCCATGTGGACGATGTGGGTGAGGAGGTTGTAGCCGTGGCGGCTGGCGATGTCGATGGCGTAGGCGATATAGTCGTAGAAAAACTGGGAGCGGGAGATGGTGTAGGCGTCCTGGTTGGCGGCCAGGTCGATGATGAACAGGCCCAGGACCTTGTTCTGCTTGCCCGCCAGGTTCCGGGCGGCGGCATCGGGGAAGTAGTTGTGCTCCCGGATCACCGCCTCCACCCGCCGGCGGGTCTCCTCGGAGACGTTGCTGTGCCCGTTGAGGACCCGGGAGACCGTGGTCCTGGATACGTGGGCCAGTTTTGCAATTTCAAAGCTGTTCACCCAGCGTCCTCCTTTGCAGATGATGATACGGGCGGCCCGGGAACGTGCTTGGGGGAGCGCGGGGCGGCGCCGGTCGGGATCGAATTGATACAGCTGTGCACAATAATCTCTTTCATTTTATCAATTCTCGTCCCTTTGTCAATTCTTTTGTGGAATTTTTGTGTTTTGCCGCGGCGGGGTGGAAGAATGTGAACGGCCTTTTAACACAATGCACAAAGAATAGGAAAAAAACATAGAAAGAAGGACAATTGACACTAATTGGACGCGTGTAGTACAATGGGATTGCAAAAGCGGCGGCCAGTCCCCGAGGCCCCTCCCTTGCCGGGAGGCCGGGGGAGAAAGTGAACAGCGGAGGGGATGCGGGCGAGTTTGAAAGGGACAATTCGCTCCATTTTTACGCCGTGTATGAACACGTGTTTCACTCCGCGGGCACCCATGGTGCGGCGGCTGAACGAAAAGATGAAAAGGAGATCGTGAAGCAATGAAGAAGATGAAGAGGTTTCTTGCGGTTTTGATGGTTGGCGCCACGTTGTTCGGGCTGACCGCCTGCGGGTCCAAAAAGGAGGAGACCCCTCCCGCGGAGGGACAGCAGCAGCAGACTCCCGCGGAGCCCCCCGCCGCGGAGCCCATCGTGGTGCAGATCGCCTATGAGAACTTCCCCGGCGAGCCCACCGACCTGGCCTGCAACGAGTGGGCCCGCCTGATCGAGGAGAAGAGCGGCGGCACCATGAAGGCCGAGATTTTCCACTCCGGCCAGCTGGGCTCCAAGACCGATCTGCTGGACCAGATGCAGATGGGCGAGCCCGTCATCACCCTGGGCGACGGCTCCTTCTGGGCGGACTACGGCGCGCCGGAGCTGGCCATCACCTCCGCCCCCTACATCTATGACACCTGGGACCAGGCCTGGAAGCTGCTGGAGAGCGACTGGTACGACGAGCAGGTGGAGCTGCTGGCCCAGAACGGCCTGCGGGTCCTCACCGCCAACTGGGCCTACGGCGAGCGCAACATCATGACCACCCGCCCCGTCCGCAGCATTGAGGACATGAAGGGCCTGATTCTCCGCACCCCCAACACCACCAGCTACATGAGAGCCTTTGAGGCCATGGGCGCCGCCCCCACCGCCATGGCGCTGAACGATGTGTACACCGCCACCCAGCAGGGCACCATCGACGGCATGGAGAACCCCATGGCCACGCTGTACGGCCAGTCCTACTATGAGGTTGCCAAGTACATCACCCTGACCTCCCACGTGAAGATGCCCACCCAGTGGGTTTGCAGCGAGAGCTTCTTCCAGAGCCTGACCCCCGAGCAGCAGAAGGTTCTGACCGAGGCGGGCGACGAGGCCGGCCTGTACCAGAATGAGAAGCAGGACGAGATGCTGGCCCAGTACGTGGCGGACATGGAGAGCAACGGCGTGGAGATCATCGAGCTGTCTGAGGAGGAGCGGGCCAAGTTTGCCGACGCCGCCTCCGCGATCTACAGCGATCCCGACGTCACCGGCGCCTGGCGCGACGGCCTGTACGACATGGTTCGCGAGATTATGCAGTAAGGCCCAAACACGCATAGCAACTAAAATGACGTCTGAGATGCGGGGACAAGTCAATGGATTTGTCCCCGCATTCATATTCCGGGCGGCGCCCGCCGTCCGGAGGGGAGGAAGATGCTGATGAGACCCATTCATATCACAGCCGTGGAGATGGAGGACCGCCGCTTTCCCCTGGAAAACGGCGCCGGCTCCGACGCGGTGCACACCGTTCCCGTCTACGCCTACGCGGTATGCCGCCTGAAAACGGACACGCCCCTGGACGGCGTGGGCCTGGCCTTCACCCTGGGCAGCGGCAACGACCTGGTCTGCAAGGCCATCGGGTACCTGAGCGAGGCTCTGGTGGGCCGGGAGATTCACGAGCTGATGGCGGGCTACGGCCAGGTGTTCGCCGAGATCACGGACTCCCCCTGCTACCGCTGGCTGGGCCCCCACAAGGGCGTGGTTCATCTGGCGCTGTCCAGCATCACCAACGCCTGCTTTGACCTGTGGGCCAAGGCGGAGGGGGTGCCCCTGTGGAAGCTGCTGATCGGCCTGAAGCCGGAGGAGATCATCCCCCTACTGGACTTCCGGTACGTGGAGGACGTGCTCACCAAGGAGGAGGCCCTGGAGATCCTGCAAGACGGCTGGCAGGGCCGGGAGGAGCGGGAGACGGTGCTGCGCACCGGCTACCGCGGTTACGACACCTCCGTGGGCTGGTTCAACTACGCCGACGAGCTGGTGGTGGAGAACACGAAGCGGGCGCTGGAAAAGGGCTTTACCGCCATGAAGCTGAAGGTGGGCTCCGCAGACCCGGAGCGGGACATCCGCCGGGCGGCTCTGATCCGGCAGACCGCCGGGGACGCCGCCACCATCATGGTGGACGCCAACCAGCAGTGGACGCTGCACAAGGCGCTGAAGGTCATCGACCGGCTGCGGGACATCAACCCCTACTGGGTGGAGGAGCCCACGGACCCGGACGACGTGCTGGCCCACCAGACGCTGCGGCGGGCCTTCCATCCCATCCGCATCGCCCTGGGCGAGCATGTGCCCAATAAGGTGATCTTCAAGAACTATCTGCAGGCGGGCGCCATGGACATCAACCAGGTGGACGCCGTCCGGGTGGGCGGCATCTCCGAGTTCATCCTCATCAGCCTGATGTCCCGGAAGTTCGGCGTGCCGGTGATTCCCCACGTGGGCGACATGGGCCAGATTCATCAGCACCTGGTGCTGTTCAATCACATTGCGGTGGGACATCCCAATCTGTTCCTGGAGGCCATCCCCCATCTGCGGCAGTACTTCCAAAACCCGGTGGAACTGAAGGACGGCTACTACGCGGTGCCCCAGACCCCCGGCAGCAGCAGTGATTTCGCGGACTGAGCGGAGCGGGCTCCAAGCATGAAGAAGAAGGAGAGGAAACCATGCGAGAGAAAAAAGGCATGAAAATCCTGGGCAATCTGGACGTCACCATCGCCTGCGTGATGATGGTGGCCCTGATTGTCCTGACGTTTGTGGGCGTTTTGAAGCGGTATATCTTCCGCAGCCCCATCACCTGGCAGGAAGAGGTGCAGATGCTGCTGTTTTTGTGGGTGGTGTTCCTGGGGGGCAGCGCCGCCTTCCGGGCGGGCTCCCACATCGCCATTGAGATTGTGGTGGACGCCCTGCCCAAAAAGCTGGGCGCCCTGGTGGAGCGGTTCGACGTGCTGCTGCAGCTGGTGATCCTGGGGTATCTGTTCGTCCAGGAGCTGACCTACTACAACCAGCTGGTCTCCACCGGGAAGGTCACCAACCTGCTGCGCCTGCCCTATGGGATCGCCTATCTGGTGGTGCCCGTGGGCGGCGTGCTGATGATTCTCAGCATGCTCTTTGGCGCATACCGGGAGTTCGGCGGCAAAAAACAGGGAGAAGAGGAGGGAGAGGCATGAGTTTTGGAATTGCTGTGGCGCTGATCGCCATGCTGGTGCTGCTGTTCATCAAGGTCCCCGTGTTCCTCTCCGTCATCGCGGGCAGCGCCATCTACTTCTTCCTGAACCCCGGCGTCAGTTCCATGATTTTGGCCCAGCGGCTGGTGTCCGCCATTCAGAGCTCCTCCCTGCTGGCCATTCCCTTTTTCGTGTGCTCCGGCGTGTTCATGAACTACTCCGGCGTCACCCGCCGGATCATGGCCCTGTGCGACGTCCTCACCGGACGGCTGTGGGGCGGCCTGGCCCAGGTGAACGTGCTGCTGTCCACCCTGATGGGCGGCCTCTCCGGCTCCTCCCTGGCGGACGCCGCTATGGAGGCCCGGATGCTGGTGCCGGAGATGGAGAAAAAGGGCATGAGCAAGGCCTTCTCCTCCGTGGTCACCGCCGCCTCCGCCATGATTACCCCCATCATTCCCCCGGGCATCGCCATGATTCTCTGCGGGTCGCTGGCCAACGTCTCCATCGGCAAACTGTTCGTCTCCGGCATCGGCGTGGGCATTTTGCTGTGCGTGGGCGAGATGATCACCGTGTCCATCATCTCCAAGAAGCGGGGCTACGCCCCCAGCCGCCAGGGCAAGCTGGACTGGAGGGAGGCCGGCCCCATCATCAAGCAGGCCATCCTCCCCATGTGCCTGCCCATCATCATCATCGGCGGCGTGCGCCTGGGCGTGTTCACCGCCACCGAGGCCGGCGCCGTGGCCGTGGTGTACTCCATTATGCTGGGCCTGGTGTACCATGAGCTGGACTGGAAGACCATCAAAAACGGCCTGCGGGAGACGGTGCTCTCCACCGCCGGCATCATGCTCATCATCGGCGCCGCCTCCGCCTTGTCCTGGATTCTGACCAAGGAGCAGATCCCCCAGATGCTGACCCAGGGGATGCTGGAGATCAGCGGCAACAAGTACATCTTCCTGCTGCTGTGCAACCTGTTCCTGCTGTTTGTGGGCATGTTCATCGAGGGCAACGCCGCCATGATCATCCTGGTGCCGCTGCTGTTCCCCATCGCCGTGAACTACGGCATCAACGAGATCCAGTTCCTGATGATGTTCATCTTCAACATGGCCATCGGCTCCATGTCCCCGCCCATGGGCACGCTGATGTTCGTGGTCTGCGGCGAGACCAAGTGCAAGCTGAAGGACTTCATCGTGGAGAGCATCCCCTTCTATCTGGTGCTGATTATCGAGCTGCTGGCCCTGACCTTCATCCCCATCCTGACCACCGGCTTGGTGGACCTGATCTACTGAGCATCCCTTTCCGCTGCCGCCGAACGTTCTTTCGGCGGCAGCGCTTTTGTCCCCGTTGTGTCCTGGGACGGCATCTGGTACAATGGGGAAAGAGACGAGAGCAAACAGGAGGAAGCTATGGATACGAAAGACTTGAAGCCCGTCCGTCGGGGACGGCTGGCGGGCACGGGGGACTGGCGGCGCCAGTACCAGGCGTTAAAGGTCACCGCCGCCGAGGCCGCGGCCATGATCCGCAGCGGCGACGCGGTGGCCATGCCCGGCGCCGCCAGCTGGCCCTATGCGGTGGACGAGGCCCTGACGCGGCGGCTGCGGGCCACCGGCGGCCATATCGAGCTGGACGCCCTGTTCACGCCGGTGGACACGGTGCTGCTCCAGCCGGAGAACCGGGACCTGGTGGAGTACTACGTGAATTTCCTCTCGGCGGACCGGGGGCTGATCCCCCAGGGCAACGTCCGCTTTGTGCCCACCCACCTCAGTGAAAACGGCGACTGGATCTGCGCCCGCCGCCCGCGGGTGACGGTCATCACCTGCGCCCCGCCGGATGAAAACGGCTGGATGAGCCGCAGCATCTCCGCCTCCCATCTGGCCCGGGGGGTGATGGAGCAGAGCGAGGTAGTGATTGTGGAGGTGAACCCCCTGCTGCCGGTTTTGGCCAGCGAGGGGGAGGCCCACCTGCTGTTTCACGTGTCCGAGGCGGACGCCATCGTGGAGAGCAGCCACCCTCTGGCGGAGAACGCCCCGCCGCCCACGGCGGAGGTGGACCGGCTCATCGCCGGGCACATCGCGGAGATGGTGCCCGACGGGGCCTGCGTCCAGTTCGGCCAGGGCGGATTGCCCAATGCCATTGGCGAGTGCCTGGCCTACGCCGGGAAGCGGGACCTGGGGGTGCACACGGAGGTGCTGACCAACTGCGTCATGAAGCTGATGCGCCAGGGCGTGGTGAACAACAGCCGCAAGCAGCTGTGCCCCGGCCGGTCCGTGGGGGCCCTTGTGGTGGGGGACCAGGAGCTGTGGGCCTTTGCGGACCGCAACGAGGATCTGTGCTTCAAGGAGGTCAAATGGGTCAATAACCCCCGGAACATCTGCCAAAACGACGGGGTGGTGTCCATCAACAACGTCATCGAGATCGACCTCACCGGCCAGGCGGACGCGGAGAGCATCGGCCCTCGGATGTACTCGGGCACCGGCGGCCAGCTGGAGTGGCTCATCGGTGCCCAGTGGTCCAAGGGGGGGAAGAGCATCCTGGCCCTGCGGTCCAGCTACCGGGATAAGGCCGGGGTGCTGCGCAGCAAGATCAAGCCGGAGCTGACGCCCGGCAGCATCGTCACCAGTCCCCGGACCATGGTGCAGTACGTGGTGACGGAGTACGGCGTGGCGAACCTGAAATACAAGAGCTGCCGGGAGCGGGCCAAAGCCCTCATCGCCATCGCCCACCCGGACTTTCGCAAGGAGCTGGAGCAGCAGCTCCCCCTGTGAGAAAAGACAAGCGCGCCGCCCAACCGGGCGCGCTTGTCTTTTCCGGGGTGGCCTCTTTGGCGGCCTTTCCCGGGAAAACCCGCCGGGGCCGGACATCTTCCCCGATGGATGTCCGGTCCCGGTGGGTTTGGTATGTGAGAGAAGGGAGATAAGGTGGAGAGAAAGAGCGTTGTGAGGTGCTTTGACCGCGTGCCGGAGGAGAGGAAGGGAGAGACCGCTCGGCTCCGGTCGGGGAGACGCGGACGAAAGAGAGCTGTGTCAGCGCCGGTTAGACCGCCGCCAGATTTTCTGCTGCTGGGCGGCGGCGATGAGCTCCTCCCGGAAGTCCGGGTGGGCGATGGCGATGATCTTCTCCGCCCGCTCCCAGGTGGAGAGGCCGGAGAGCCGGGCCGTGCCGTACTCCGTCACCATGCAGGGGGCCTGGGTGCGGGGGGTGGTGATGACGTCCCCCTCGGTGAACCGGGGCAGGATGCGGGAGCGGAGCGTCCCCTGCTTGTCGGTGAAGGTGGAGCTCATGGCCAGGAAGGCCTGGCCGTGCTCGGCCATGTAGGCGCCGGTGACGAAATCCAGCTGGCCGCCGGTGCCGCTGATGTGGCGGATGCCGGAGGTCTCGGAGCACACCTGGCCGTAGAGGTCCATGGCGATGCAGCCGTTGATGGACACGAAGTGGTCCAGCTGGCGGATGGTCTCGGGGCTGTTCACGTAGCGCATGGGGGCGGAGAGGATGTCCAGGTTGCGGTCCAGGAACTGGTAGAGCTCCCGGGAGCCGGAGCAGATGGAGAAGACACCCTTGCCCCGGTTCAGCGTCTTTTTCTTGTTGGTGATCTTCCCCGCCTGGTAGAGCTTGAGATATCCGTCGCTCATCAGCTCCGTGTGCATGCCCAGGTCCTTCAAATCCGATTCCGCGATCAGCCCGCCCAGGGCGTTGGGCATGCCGCCGATGCCGATTTGCAGGGTGACGCCGTCGTAGAGATAGGGGAAGATGTTGGCGGCGATTTTCCGGTCGATGTCGCTGGCGCTGCCGCCGGGGGAGAGGCAGATGTCCTTGTGCCCCTCCACCACGTAGTCCACCTCGGAGATGTGGATGTGGTCCCCCTCGCAGCCGTAGATGACGGGCATGTGCTCGTTGACCTCCAGAATGATGTGCTCCGCCGCGTCCAGCATCTCCTGCATACAGCAGTTGGTGAGGCCGTAGCTGAAATAGCCCTTTTCATCCATGGGGGCCACGGAGACCATGGCCACGTTCACCGGGGCGTAGCCCCGGGCGTAATAGGACCCGCAGTCCCGGAACAGCATGGGGGAGAAGTAGGCCCGGCCCTGGTCCACGTACTTCCGGTCCAGGCCGGAGCAGTGCCAGGCGTTGTAGGTGAAGGCCCGCTGCTCGGGGTCCTGCTCCACCACCTGGATGGGCTTCATGGCGATGGCGTTGCGGACCTTGACATCCCGCAGCTCGTCCCGGCGCTGGGCCAGGGCGGCGTCCAGGGCCTCCGGGAAGGAGCAGGTCTGGCTGTAATCCACCCAGTCCCCGTCCTTCACCAGCTTCACGGCCTCCTCTGGGGAGACCAGCTTTTTTTGATATTCCTCGTACACGTTCATGGAATCGCTCCTTTCTCAGGCGGCCGGGGGCCGGCGCACCAGCAGTGTCAGCACCGCGCCCACGGCGGCAAACGCCGCGATGGCAATGAAGATGCCCAGATACGACCCGCCGCCGCAGAGGGGGCCCAGATAGGACGCGGCGATCAGGTTCAGGTTGATGATGCTGAAATTCAACGCGTAGTGCTTCCGGCCGAAGAAGTACGCGACAAAGGCGGAGTTGGTGGGGGTCACGCCGCCGTAGCCCAGCCCCACCAGCAAAAAGCCGGCGATGAGGACCGGCAGGCTGCCGGTGCGCAGGGAGGCGATGAGGACCCCGGTGGAGGCGGCGTACAGCACGCTGACGCCCAGCATGGCGGCCCGGTAGCCCACCATGTCGAAGAGCTGGCCGAAGAGGACCCGGCCCACGCCGTTGGCGATGGAGACAATACCGGCGATGGCGGCGGCCCGGGTGAGATCGCCGCCCACGAAGGAGGCGGCGTAGGGCGTGGACTCGTTGATGATGGCCAGGCCCGCGGCGGAGAGGAGGATGGCCCAGAGGAAATAGAGCCAAAAGTTCCGGCGGCGGAGCATCTCCCGCCAGGGCAGCTCCTCCACGGCGGCGGCCTTTTTCGGCCCGCCGGCGGCCATGGCCTCGGCGAAGGCGTCCTCCGCCGTGCGCAGCAGGGCCGCGCCCAGGAGCATGACGGCCGCGAAGGCGGCGGCGAAGATCAAAAAGGTGGTCCGCCAGCCCAGGGCGGTGATGAGGCCGGCCCCCAGGGTGCCCAGCAGCATGCCCCCGAAGCCGAAGCCCATCAGCGTGATGCCGGAGATGAGGCCCTGCTTGTCGGGAAACCACTTGACGATGGTGGAGATGGTGCTGTTGTAGCCAAGGCCCACGCCGAAGCCGCAGAATCCGCCGTAGGAGAGGTAGATGCCCGGCAGAGACTGGACGCGGGAGGCGGCGGCAAAGCCCACCAGCAGGCAGGCGGCACAGCAGACCAGGGTGAAGCGGGGGCCCTTTTTCCCAGTGACGATGCCGCTGACCAGGCCGCCCAGGCAGAACATCATCATGGAGATGGAGAAGGTGACGGAGGTCTGGGCCTTGCTCCAGCCGAACTCTGCCTCCAGCGGGGCCCGGAAGACGCTCCAGGCGTAGATGAGGCCCAGGCACAGCAGCAGCCCCACCCCCAGGATCAGATAGCCCCAGCGGGCTTTTTTCGCTTGTTCCCAGCGTTCTTGCATACCCATTCACCCTTTTTTTTGGAGATGGCGGGGGCGGCGGACCGCCCCCGCGGCGTGCTCAGAATACGGCGGTGCCGTTCCAGACGGCCTCGTGGTCGGGGATCTCGTTTTCCGGATAGACGTAGGCGATGCGGGAGACGTTGATGAGCTGCTCAAAGCCCAGGTTCTCCGAGACGGAGCAGCCGGCCCAGGAGCCGCAGCCCAGGGTGGCGGTGGGGCAGAGGCCGTTGGCCAGGGCGGGGTTGGCGGAGAAGACGCCGGGGCAGTTCACCAGCATCCGGCTCACCGGCAGGGTGGTGGCGGCGTACTCCACCAGCTCCTGGTTGTTGGAGTGGATGACGGAGGAGTGGCCCGCGCCCTCCATCAGGAGGTTGGCCTTGGCGATGCGGATGGCGTCGCGCACGTCCTCGCACTCGATGTGGACCGCCAGGGGGACCATCTTCTCCCGGCACAGCGGCTCGTCGGTGCCGTAGCGGTCCACCTTGATGACGATGATGGAGGTGTCCTCCGGGATGTCCAGCTCCAGCAGCCGGGCGATCTCCTGGACGCCCTGGCCCACGGGCTTGCCGTTGATGGGGCCCAGGCCGTTGGGGAAGAGGAGTTGCCGCGCCCGGTCCCGGACGGCGGGATCGTCGGTGTAGTAGACCTTCTCCGCCTTCATCAGCTCCACCACCTGGGCGGAGATGGACTTGGGGGTGATGAACGCCCGGTTGCAGGCGCAGATGATGCCGTTGTCGAACTTGCAGCCGAAGACCGTCTGGCCCACGGCGGCGGGGAGGTTGTCGTAGTCGGGGTCGAAGATGGTCTGGGAGTTGCCGGGGCCCACGCCGTAGGCGGGCTTGCCGCTGGAGTAGGCGGCCTTCACCATGTTGGGCCCGCCGGTGCCGAGAACGGTGTCGGAGGCGGCCATCATCATCTGAGTCAGCTCGATGTTGGGCTCCTCGGCGTACTGGAAGATGTTGTCCGGAGCGCCGGCCTTTTTCAGCGCCTCGTTAAAAATCTGGCAGGTGTGGACGGTGGATTTCTTGGCCCGGGGATGGGGGGCGCAGAGAATCACGTTGCGGCCCTTCAGGGCGTAGACGCCGTTGAAGAGAATGGTGATGTTGGGGTTGGTGGTGGGGATGACGCAGGAGATGATGCCCTTGGGATGGGCCACGAAGGTCAGGTGGCGGCGGGGGTCGTGGCCGATGATGCCCACGGACTTCTTGTCCTTGATGGCGTACCACACGCCGTCGGGAGAGCCGGTGTTCTTCACGATTTTGTCGGGGACGTTGCCGAGGCCCGTCTCCTCCACGGCCTCCTGGGCCAGCTCCTCCGCGTGGGCCCGGAAGGCCTCGCAGCAGACCCGGCACAGATGGTCGATCTGCTCCTGGGAGTAGTGCTCCAGCTCCGAGAGGGCCTTGCGCCCCTTGGCGACCATTTCGTTAACCAATGCCTGATTATCCATGATGTGTCTCCTTTTTTCAAATTCAGTGGGAAAAGACCGCTCCGGCGGCGCTCCCGGTGGGGAAGTGACCGCCGGAGCCGGAAGGGTAGGGTCAGCCGCCGATCTCAGCGCCCTGCTTCTTGGCAAGGTTCCTGCCGGCGATGGAGCAGATGAGCACCACCACGGAGGCGGCGGTCATCAGCAGGGAGGGAGCCGTCCAGTTGGCGGGGCTGGTGTTGCTGCCCGCCAGGGCGGTGATGACAGGGGTGGAGAAGAATACGCCGATGTAGTACAGGGTGTTCAGCAGGCCCATGCTCAGGCCGATCAGCTGGGGACGCTTTGCCAGCTGGGGGGTGAAGATGAACATGGAGGTCATAATCATGCCGCCGGGGACAATGCCTGTGGCCAGGGCGTAGGCCACGTAGGCCGCGGGGGAGGTGCCCAGGTACGGCATCCAGAAGCAGATGGCGGCGCAGAGCACGGCGCCGATGATGGCCGCGGTGAAGGGCTTGCCGGACTTGCCGATCACGATGCCGGAGATGATGCAGGTGGGAATGCCGATCAGGCCGTTGAGGCTGGCGTAGAAGGCGGAGGCCTGCTGGTCAATGCCGTAGGCCTGGAAGAGGGTGGCGTTGCAGGTGATGAAGCCGAAGAGCACGAAGGCCAGGCACAGCATGGAGAGGCAGGTCACCAGCAGCGCCGGGTTCTTGACGGCCTCCCCCAGGGTCCCGTCGCCGTCGCCGCCGGCGGCGGAGGGCTCCGCCTTGGGCACCTGGACGAACAGCAGCACCAGCACCAGGCAGATGGCGGCCAGAATGGCGATGGCCCACCAGAGGGTCTTCAGGTTGCCGGTGGATTTGTAGAGGGCCACGCTGGCGTTCATGCCGATGAAGTTGGCCGCCGCGGCGAAGGTGTTGAAAATGCCGGTGGCGGTGCCCACGGTGGCGCCGGTGAACCAGTGGTTGATCATGTCGATGCCCACGGTGATGATCAGGGCGTAGGAGATGCCCTCAATGATGCGGGAGAGCATGACCACGGTGAAGCTGCTGGTCATGGCGCCCAGCACGTTGCCCAGAACCAGGGTGCCCATCAGCACCAGCAGCATGTTCTTGGTGCCGGTGCGGGCCATGACGGCGGCGCCGGGGATGGAGAGCACGATGCCGGCCACGGTGAAGAGGCTCATCAGCATGGCGGCCTTGGTGACGTCCACGTTCAGCATGGCCGCCACGTCCCCCAGCACGGGGGAGATTTTCAGCTGGGAAAGGCTCACGGTGATGGCGGAGATCAGCAGGATAAAGAACATGCCCCACTTGTTTTTCATGGAATTTTCCTCCCTCTATATCATGGTGTATCGGAGCGGACGCCGGCTTATTCGATGCCGATGATGCGGGCGGCGTTCTGGTAGAAGAACTTGTCGGCCACCTCCGGCTTGTCGGCAAAGGCGTCCTCGGCGTACTTCACGCTCCAGGTGCAGGTGTCAAAGGGCCAGTCGGTGGCGAACATGATCCGGTCCTCGCCGAAGAGCTCCAGCATCAGGTGCATGCCGTCCACGCCGCGGTGGCTGGACTCCACGTACACGTTCTTGCAGCCCAGCTTCCCCACCAGTTCCGCCAGGGCCTCCAGCTCACCGCCGCAGCTGCCGCCGCCGTGGGCGGGGACCCACACGTAGTCGGGGTACTTCTTCAGAATATCCAGGGTGTAGTGCAGGGCGCCGAACTCCGCGTTGGTCAAGGGCAGCCAGGGGGAGTCGGGCTTGTAGTAGTCGTTGACGCCGCAGTGGTAGGTGATGGGCATGCCCAGCTCGCCGAACAGCTCGATGGGGCCCTCGCAGCGCTTGTCGGTGATGGAGATGTTCTGGATGATGGGGTGGAGCTTCAGGCCCTTGGCGCCCTTGGCGATGTCGGCCTTCAGCTTCTCCATCATCTGCTCGTCGGGCAGGTCGAAGTCCGGGCAGGTGAAGGGGATGAACCGGGGGTCCAGCTTGGAGGCGGCCAGGGCCTCTTCAAAGCTGGTGTTGGGCATGATGGGCATGGAGACCATGTAGTTGATGCCCGCGGCGTCCATGATCTCGCCGCTGGTGAAGATGTTGGCCCGCTCCCAGATGCGGACCTGGCCGGCGTCGATCAGCTTGTTCTGGGCCTCCACGTCGGCCACGATCAGCGGGCGGGTGTAGCCGGATTCCTCCAGATCCTTGAAGGGGTCGAACCCGGTGAAGCCCGGCGGGGGCGGCACAAAGCCGGGGCGCTTGAAGGCGATGTTCTTGTTCTCGTGGAAGATATCGCCCAGGTGGGTGTGGAAGTCGATGATGCGTCTTTTCATGTGAAATACTCCTCTCTTCTATTCCGCTGGGGAATGCAGACTTATGCCTCGTAAACCACCTTGCCGTTGCAGATGGTCATGACCACGTTGGCGGAGCCCACCTCTTCGGCGGGGCAGGTCATCACGTCCTTGTCGAGAATCTGGAAGTCCGCCACCTTGTTGACCTCGATGGAGCCCCGGACGTGCTCCATGTGCTCTTGGTAGGCGCCGTTGATGGTGTACAGCCGGATGGCGTCCTCCCGGTTCATGGCCAGGTCCGGCCGGGCGCAGTAGCCGTCGGCGGTGGTGCGGGTCAGGCAGAACTGCATGCCCTGGCGCCAGTTCATGGAGAAGCAGGTGGAGTCGGAGCCGCCGGTGAGGACGGCGCCCAGATCCGTGTAGCCCTGGTAGTCGAAGATCTCCTCCTTGTCGGTGAGGACGGGGGTGTTCCAGCCGAAGACGATGTTGGCGGCGGTGGGCTGAATGGCGGCCAGCACGCCGTTTTTCACCATTTTGGCGGCCAGGGCCTTGGTGGTGTCGTCGCAGTGGATCAGGAAGTGGCGCAGGTCCTTGCCGGGATAGAGCTGGTTGGCCCGGGCAAAGCCCTCCACGCAGGCGTCCATGGACCCGCCGCCGCAGGAGTGGATGGCGATCTGCCAGCCCATGCGGTGCAGCTCGATGATGGTGCGCTGAACCTCCTCAATCAGTTCGTCCTCCTCCAGGCCCCAGGCGGTGACGAAGGAGCCCTCGGGCCGGACGCCCCTGCGCTGCCAGGTGGGGCCGCCCAGGTCCACGAAGAACTTGATGGCGTCGGCCTTCACCCAGTTGCGGTCCTGGAAGACGGGAAGCTTGGCGCGGTCGGTGCCCCGGATGATGGCGTCGTAGCTCTCGGCGCCCTGGACGGCGGAGAAGACGTTGATGGAGACCCGGGCGGTCAACTGGCCCTTTTCGGCCATCTTCTCGTAGATTTCGATGGGCCGGGTGCCCCAGGTGCCCCGGAACACGTGCTCGCCGCCCTCGCCCAGGATGTCGGTGTGGGAGGTGATGCCCTCCTTGTTCAGGGCGTGCTGGACGTTGCGGATGGCCTCCTCCAGCTCCGCGTCGGAGAGGATGGGGCACTTTTCGCACAGGACGTTCTGGGCGCCCCACTCGTGGAACCGGCCGATGGGCTCGCCGCTCTCGTCCCGGTCAATCATCCCCACGCTTGCGGGAATCTCGGGATAGTGGCGGTCGATGCCGGCGATCTCCAGGGCCTTGGAGTTGCAGACCATGGAGTGGAGGGAGAAGTCGGTGAGGACCACGGGGGTGTCCGGGGAGACGGGGTCCAGGTCGTAGCGGTTCATGATGCGGCCCTCGGCGGCCAGCTCCTTGATGTTGCCGTCCACAAAGCCGCAGCCGAAGACCCACTCGCCGGGGCCGGCCTTTTCACAGGCGGCCTTCACCTTGGAGAGAATTTTCTCCATGCAGTCGTAGGAGGGGCCGGAGAAATCCAGGAAGGAGGGGGACAGGGTATAGCCGGTATGTACCGCGTGCATGTGGGAGTCGTTGGCGCCGGGGAGCACCAGGCGGCCTCCGGCGTCGATCACCTTGGTGTCCGGGCCGATGTAGGCCTCCATCTCGGCGTCGGTGCCCCGGTCGATGATCCAACCGTCCCGGACGGCCACCGCCTCTACATAGTTGAAATTCTTGTCCACCGTGGCGATCTTGCCATGCTTCAAAACCAGATCAGCGCTCACCATTTTCTTGACCTCCTTCATCATATAGGGTCCGGACCGCCGCCGGCCCGGACCGGACCATGCTGGGATGTTACCCATACTGTAGCGCCCCCGGGGAGAAACCTCTTGTAAAAAACGGAACCGGCCTCAGGCGCCGCCGGCGCGGTGGAGGCTCTGGCAGTAGTGCAGGGGGGTGTCCCCGGTGTAGAGCCGGAACTCCCGGTTCAGGTGGGACTGGTCGAAATACCCGTTTTCAAACACCACGTCCGCGATCTCCGGCGGCTCCTCCCGGGAGAGCATCCGGATGGCGTTTTGGACCCGGATGATGTTGGAGTAGCGCTTGATGGAGATGCCGTGGGCCTCCTTGAACTTCTCCCGGCAGTAGCGGCCGGTGTAGCCGGTGTAGTCCGCCAGGTCCTCCACCCGCAGGTTGCCGAAGGCGCGGCACATCTTCAGCTCCGCGTATTCCACAAAGTCCGGGTGGTAGCCCGTATCCGCCAGGGTCTCCAGGGCGAAGCCCCGGATGGCCTGGACCCGCTCGGCAAAGCTGGCGGCCTGGTCCAGCTGCTCCAGAATGCGGCCGCAGGGGGTCAGGTCCCCCAGGTCCGTCCGCTGCTCCCGCAGCTCCGTCCACGGGGCGGTGAGGCTGCGCATCCCCTTGGTGCTGTAGGGCTTGAAGCCGAAGTACACCGCGTCGGGGGCCAGCTCCAGCGTCACGGGGGCGGTCTGCACGCCGGTGACCACGGCAGAGGGGCCGGTCTGGTCCAGGCGGAAGAGGAAGTCCAGGCAGGCGTCGGGCACCACCTGGATGCGCCTGGCCTCCCGTCCGGTGCGGAACTCATAGCACAGCGCCAGGTTTTTGACGGAGAAGGGGTTCCATTTGACGAGCTGCTCCCGGTAGGAGACCTGCCGCTTCAGGGCGGGCTGCTGGGGTACCGCCGGCTGGGCGGGGAGAGGATGGCACATAAGGGTCCCTCCAATCGTTCATTTCCGCTGGGCGGGCGCCGTGTCCCGCAGCCGCAGGGAGATCAAAAAGGAAAGCAGGTTGGTGAAGCCGAAGGCGAAGAGGCTCCACTTCAGGCCGAACACGTGGGCAGCCACCGGGTCTGCCGCCGGGGCCGCGGCGGCCAGGGCGGTGGTGAGCCATCCGCCCAGCACCGGGGAGACGAAGCCCGCGGCGAAGCCGCAGGAGGAGATCAGGGCGAAGGCGGCCCCCACCCGGGAGGGGGTCATCTCCTCCATCTCCATGGGCATGGCGTACATCACCGGCATCCACATGCCGTTGCCCAGGCCGAAGATCGCCGCCCCGGCGATGCCCAACCACACGGAGAGGCCGATGCCCAGGGTCAGCACCAGAATGCCCAGCAGCTTGAGGACCTGCCCGGCGGCCAGGATGGGCTTGCGCATCCCGGTGGCGCTCATGAGAAGGCCGCCCAGGGCGCCCCCCGCCAGGCCCACCGCCGGGAAGGCCAGCGCCGCCCAGACTCCCGCCTGGTTCTCGCCCATGCCCCCGGCCTCCGCCAGGAAGGTGGGCAGCAGTACCACGATGTAGGAGTAGCAGAAGAAGTCCAGCACGAAAATCCAGCACAGCAGCCGGATGTCCCGGTGGCGCAGCAGCAGCCCGTAGACGCCCCGCTCCTCTGGCGCCCCCGGTGTTGGGGCGGGCAGGTCCCGCTCCCGCACCAGGGCGGTCCACAGCGCCAGCAGCGCCAGCAGCCCCACGCCCCAGATGCCCAGGGCCACCCGCCAGGACCCGCCCAGGGCCCGGGTCAGGGGCAGCATGATGGAAAAGCTGATGACGGTGCCGATGAAGGGGAACATGCCGTTGAGGGTGTTCATCCGGGCCCGTCCCCCTTCGCCGTACCAGTTCATGATGGCGGAGCCGATGAAGGGGATGGCCAGTCCAAAGCCCACGGAGAACAGCACCCGCCCCGCCAGGAACAGCAGGTAGGTCCCGGCGGCGAAGTTCAGCAGCGTGCCCGCCGCCAGAAACGCCAGCGCCCAGGTGAAGAGCCGCCGGGTGCCCAGCCGCCCCTCCAGCCGCCCGCCCAGCAGGGAGGCGCAGATGGTCATGGGGTGGATGATGGAGACGCACAGGTTCAAAAGGGCGTCGTTGCCGCCCAGATGGTAGCCCTCCCGCAAAACGCCCAGAATGGGGGAGGGGGCCATTTGCAGGATGTAGGCGATGCCGATAGACACCACCGCCAGGGCCGTCACCAGGGGCAATTTTTTGGGATTCATACCAACACTTCCTTTTTTTACAAGGCTTTTGAACGGCGCCGTGGGAAAATGATCCCGGGGGAGCATTCCCACCATTGATGCAGGAGGTCGTTTGTTATGACGAATCAGGAAATTGAGCAGGTCCGGGAGGTTGTGCAGCGGTATATCACCGGCACCTACCAGGCGGATGTGGAGATGCTGGCCGGGGTGTTCCATCCCCAGGCCCGGATGACCGGCTATCTGGGGGACACCCTGCTGCTGGGTACGCCGGAGCCCTTCTTGCAGGATATGGCCTCCGCACCCTCCATGGAGTCCACCGGGGCGCCCTACCACGCGGAAATCCGGGAGCTGACCGTCACCGGGCCCATCGCCTCCGTGGTCCTCTATGAGACCGGCTTCCGGGGAGACGGGGTGCTGGAGGACCATTTCCAGCTGCTGCTGGAGAACGGGAAGTGGTCCATCATCTCCAAGAATTTCACCACGCTGTAACCTGTTTCGGAGGCCAGCCCTCACCGCCGCGTGTTGGGAAGCGGTGAAGGCTGGCGGGCGTGCGGTTGGCCCCGCGCCTCTCCTGACTGTATCTTACGGGGTCTGCCGAAGGTTTTGCACTATCACAAGTGATAGTCCGGTTGATAGTTCTGCACAATCAAACCGACTGTTCCTATCATGTATATGTGCGAAACGTCAAAAAAATCCAATCCGGCCCGTCAAATTGTGCAGAAACTTTCCTGAGGGCGGGCCGGGTGCTATACTGTGGGTAATGCCACGGGAAGGAAGGGACCCTTATGAAAGACTTGCTGCCTCAGCTGCTGGCGCGTCCCCGCCTGAACCGTCAATTGGAGCACATGTTCACCTACCCGCTGACGGTGATTCAGGCGCCCATGGGCTTTGGGAAGACCACCGCCATCCGGGAGTTTATCCGTATGAACCGGCTCTCGCCCATATTCCTCCCGCTGATGGGCTCCGGCAGCTCCCTGGCCTACTGCTGGGAGCGGATCACCGCCAAGGTCCGCAAGGAGAACCCGGAGCTGGGGGACCAGCTGCTGGGCCTGGGCTTCCCCGAAGACGCCCCCCGGGCCGCCAAAATTGTGGAGGTGCTGGAGGACTGCGCCTTCTCCCAGCCCAAATTTCTCATCATCGACGACTACCAGCTCATCGACTGCCCCCAGGCCGCCAGTATACTGGCCATGGTGGCGGGGGAGAGGATTCAAAATCTCCACATTGTGCTCCTGGCCCGGGAGATGCCGGCGCTGCCGGTGGCGGAGCTGGCCCAGAAGCAGCTCTGCTGGGTGGTGAGCCAGGAGGACCTGCAGTTCCGGCCGGAGGAGGTGGACGCCTACTTCCGCCTGCTGAACACCCCCCTCTCCCCGGAGGAAGTCCGCCGGATCACCCGGTGGACCGGCGGCTGGATTTCCGGGCTGTACCTGATCGGCCGCGGTCTTCAGCAGGGCATTGCCCGGCAGGAGGGGGAGGAGACGGCGCTGGAGCGGAGCAGCGGCGGCATCGAGCGGCTGCTGGAGCTGAACCTGTACAGCACCTACGACCAGCGGACCCGCACCTTCATGGAAAAGCTGTCCTTCCTGGACGCCTTCACCCCGGAGCAGGTGGCCTATGTCTTTGACGACCAGACCGCCCCGGCCTTCCTCTTCACCCTGGTGCAGGGCAACGCCTTCCTCTCCTACAGCCGCTCCGCCAAGGCCTATCAGATGGCGGACCTGCTGCGGGACTTTTTGCAGAAGAAGGCCCGGCAGAACGGCTTTGACCCCACGGAGCTGTACCGCCGCATGGGCCGCTGGTTTCTGGACCGGGGCAAGCGCATCCTGGCCTACGACTACCTCTACCGGGGCGGGGATGTGGAGACCATTCTGGAGACGCTGAACCGGGGGGATTACATCGACGTGCAATTCGCCCAGTTCCCCCAGATCCACATGATTTTCGAGGGGCTGCCGGAGGACGTGTTCTTCCGCTACCCGCTGGCGGCGCTGCAGCACATCCGGGTAAAGGCCCTCACCGGCGGACTGGAGGAGCGGCAGGTGGTGGACGATCTCCTGGCCCGGATGGAGCGGCACTACTTACAGGCGGACATGCCGGAGGAGCTGCGCAGCCGCATCCTGGGGGAGATTCACAACACCTGGATTTTCCCCTCTTTCAACGACGCCCGGGCCATGGTGGACCACGCGGCCAAGGCGGTGACCTTCTTCCGGGGGCGGTACTCCTGCCTGGTCAGCAATGAGACGGAGTTCACCTTCGGCGCTTCCAGCCTGCTGTACTGCTACTACACCCGCGCCGGGGAGCTGGGGGAGACGGCGGCCTTCCTCTCCCGGAATTTCCACATTCTGGCCCAGGCGGTGGAGGGCTGTGGCTCCGGCAGCGAGTCTCTGGCGCTGGCGGAGTACGCCCTGGAGACGGCGGACACCGGCGAGGTGACGGTGAACGCCTATAAGGCCATCTACGAGTCCCGGCTTTACCGCCAGGTGTGCATCGAGCTGTGCGCCACCTTCGCCCTGTGCCGCCTGGCCGTGGCCCAGGGGCGGGAGGCGGAGGCGGACCGCCTGCTCAGCCAGCTGGCCGCCACGGTGGAGGCGGAGCACAACAGCGTCTTCAACACCACCCTCACCATCTGCGTGGCCTATCTGGACTGCTGCCGGGGGCGGCCGGAGCGGGTGCCGGAGTGGCTGCGCCAGCGGGATCTGGGCCAGGGGGCCTTCATGTACCGCAGCCTGGGATTTCACGACATCGTCACCGGCTTTTGCGCCATGCGGGAGAAGCGGTACGTGCAGCTGGCGGTGTACTGCGGCGCCTTCCAGCGGAACTGGCACGCCTTCGGCTGCCAGATGGGCCTGATCTACAACGGCATCTTTCAGGCTGCGGCGGACCACGCCCTCTCCGGGGCGGAGCGGGGGGCGGAGTCCCTCTGCCGGGCCCTGGACATCGCGGTACAGGACGGCGTGGTACTGCCCTTCGCCGAGTGCGGGGAGGAGGTGCTCCCCCTGCTGGAGCAGCCCCTCGTCCGGGGGCGGTACCCGGCGGCGTTTTTGGAGAGACTGGAGGAGGCGTGCCGGAGCCACCTGGCCAACCGGGCCGCCCGGGAGACGGCAAAGGTCCAGCTCAGCGAGCGGGAGGGGGAGATTCTCCGGCTGCTGAGCGAGAGCCGCAGCCACGGGGAGATCGCCGCCCAGCTGTACATCTCCGTGCCCACGGTCCGCTACCACATCAAGAACATCTACCAGAAGCTGGGCGTGAACAACAAGGTGGCCGCCCTGACCAAGGCCCGGGACCTGCGGCTGCTGGACTGAACCATCGGGCGGCGTCCCGCA